>JAHDFH010000128.1 GCA_020628305.1 Acidimicrobiales bacterium
TAGCGCTCAAGGCCCACCCCAGTATTCTTCTGGAATATCGATCCATCACAGTCGCTAAGTATCGAAACTTCTTGTTCACCCTAAGTAGAGTAAGAGACAGAGCGCGGTAGACCGTCTCTCTGCCTCTCCTCTCCGAACCGGACATGCACCTTCCAGCGCATCCGGCTCTCCATTCAAGCATTGCTCATGGCAGTAGCTACATCAGCATGGCGAGAGGTCAAGGTTTTACGCTCGTCGGTTCTCATATACGGATTGACGGAAGGGCCACGCCATTTGAAAAGCCCTTTGGGGCGACCAACCAACCGTTGCAAAACAGCACGTCGGTGCCGAGCATGGATCGTATCGTAGAGAACCCACGTCTTAGACGCGTTTTGCTCCGGGGATTTAAACCAACGTCTCAGCAGAGGCTTAATACGGCAACGGTATTTTCTGGCCATCCAATGGGCAAATTTCCAAAAGACAACTCCGTCAATTCGGCTAAAGACAACTGCACGATTGTCAACGAACTGGTAAAACGAAGACCAGCCCAACAACCGAGCATTCAACTTTCGTACAACATCTACACCTGCGTCACCATGATTTCCTGATAACAGGGATGCCAATGATTTTCTGAAGTTACGCGCTTTCTCCTTTGGAATCATCGTAACAACACGCATGTCACCATGACGGCTCCGCTTGCGCACTATACGATGACCAAGGAAAACAAAGCCGTCATTTACATGAGTGAGATTTGTTTTCTCCATGTTAAGCGTCAGCTTCAACTCTTGCTCCAGAAATAATCGACATTCTTCCCGAACCAAATCCGCCTGCGCTTTGCTGCCTTTAACGGCGATAACAAAGTCATCGGCGTATCGGCAATAAGAGACGGATGGTTTCCATGTACGTACGATACCCTTGGCAGACTTACGATTAACTTTGATGCTGTAGTTGTTATACCAGCGATCTTTTCGAGCTTTCTTGCTCAAATAGCGTCTGTCCAGATACTGATCAAATTCGTTTAGCATGATATTTGACAGTATTGGAGAGAGGACGCCCCCTTGCGGGACGCCTTCGCTGGCCGCTCGGAAAAGTCCGGCGTCTACGTGCCCAGCTTTAATGAACTTCCACAACAGAGACATAAAACGTTTATCCCTAATTCGCTTGCGGACAGATTTCATCAACAGCTTATGGTGCACGGTATCAAAGTAACTGGCGAGGTCGCCCTCGATAACCCACCGGCCACGCGTGTCTGCATTATCAGTAAGCTGTAGTTTCACAGTACGGATAGCATGATGAACACTTCGTTCCGGTCGGAACCCGTAGGAAAGACTATGGAAGTCATTTTCCCATATCGGTTCCATGGCCATTAGCATCGCCCGTTGCACGATTCGGTCGCGCAACGTCGGTATGCCCAGTGGTCGTCGTTTGCCATTTGCCTTCGGAATATAGATCCGTCGTGCTGGGGCAGGTAGGTACTCGCCTGTCAGCAGTTCCTCTCGGATGTGCTCCAGGTAATCGGAAAGTACGTCTGGCCTTAAGTGCTGCTTGGTCATTCCGTCAACACCAGGCGTATTTGCACCTGATGAGGAAAGCGTGATTCTTGCTGCCTCAGTGAGCCATTCGTGATCTGCAATCAAGCGCAGCAATTGATCAACTCGTCGAGCCGGATCCGTTGCTGTCCATGTAGCGAGTTTGCGCTGCAGTTCACCGATTATCAAAGGTCTTCACCTCGCTAGGTCGGCTAGTGTGCAACATAAACATGCTAGAACTGCTTCCCTTCGCCGTGTAATGGGCTTTCCCCACTTCAGACTACTACGGAAGCTCCGCCAGCCGACACGTCATCGGGGCCGTGCCCCCTTAACATTCGTTGTCGACCTTCCCCGGTTTGCCTATCTGGACTCAACATGTTGGGTTGGCTGCCCATCGCACTCTTTGCCCTTGCTTTCCGCAAGTCGGCAGGAAGTCGCATAGCAATCTGTGGCAATATGCGATGCCCTGATAGCTCCATACCTATAAGCCACCATTCGTCAGATCCGCGCATACTTGTCGCGGCCTGAGTTCCTGCACGATGTATCAGATCAATTTCACCGTGGCGACATTTCAACCCGCAGAGGCGGATAAATGGGTTCATGTTCTTCAGCCTTTCAACACTCAGCCTCGAGGATCATCTTGGTATGTTGATCTCTACCTCAATCCCCTTTGTCAGCGGACTACATCACCTGATGGGCACACCATCAGTCACTGCCGCTCAGACTCATCTTTGTCACAGTCAAAGAGTTTAATACCATGCTCATCTTGAATATCGGTATTAACATTCCAGACAGACTCGTGATCCTGTTTTAGCATCCTGCTCACCCCGGATTCCGGGCGTACGGTAGGTGATGTCAGTGACCCACACTTGATCTGGGCGATCTATTGTTAGGCGGTGGATCTTGCGGGAGACGCGCGTGTAGTGCCTGTCCATCCCGGCAATCTTCGATAGAGCTTCTTTGAAACAGCACAAATACTATTTTCACGCATAATTCGTTCAACTCGCCTTCGTCCAATGCGTTCACCCTTACGGACTGTAACCATCCCTTCTTTACGCACACAGCAAATTAGAATTTCCCGGTGGTTTGCT
>JAHDFH010000049.1 GCA_020628305.1 Acidimicrobiales bacterium
GCGTCCGTCGGCAAAGTTGAGGCTTCGTTGCTAGAGTTGGGATATGGATACATCTATTCCTTCGGCAGGCCTTGGCTGCCTGCACTTGTTCTACAGAGTCCCTCCTGCGGTTAATACCAGCGAGTTCTCAGCCCAGATCGACAAGTTCACGTCAGTCGAAGGCTCTCAAGCTGTTGTAGCTTCGCTGCTTGGTCACAAAGCTGACATGGCTGTGATGGCGCTTGCTAGAGACATGCGTCAGCTCAGAGAGCTACAAACAGCGCTTGCAAGCTGTGGCGTGGAGCTAGTTGACAGCTACCTGTCGATAACTGAGGTGTCTGAATACGCCCAAGGTGTGCCCGAAGAAATGAAGCGAGCACGCTTGTATCCAACAGTTCCACCTGAAGGGTTGAACGAATTTTGCTTCTACCCAATGAGCAAGTCTCGCAATGTGGGGGCCAACTGGTACACCCAAGACTATGAAGAGCGCATGCGGATGATGATGCAGCATGGCAAGTCTGGAAAAGAGTTTCGGGGTCGAATTATTCAGCTGGTAACTGGGTCTACCGGTCTCGATAGCCACGAATGGGGTGTCACTTTGTTTGGTAAGAACCCAGACGATCTCAAAGATGCAGTTTACACAATGCGCTTCGATGAAGCCTCGGCCAAGTACGGCGAGTTTGGCGACTTTTATGTTGGTGCCATTGACTCTTGTGAGAACGTCTTTGTTTCGCTTGGTTGTGAAAGCTGATGAACGAAGGCGTGACTGAACCTCAGACAGCAGACACTATTGAGGAGAGGGTGCCAACACAAGATATCGGTCCTCGGATTGAGGGCGTTGTCGAAACGGTTAACACAAAGTTTGTCGAGTTGACCTTAGATGATGGCCGAGCAGCGATCATTAGAAGAGATTCGTTTGGGTTGCACAACGAAAGCCCTGCAGACATTGTCTCCGTAGGTGACCGTTGCTTTGGTGTTGAACTGGACCGAAACGACCCATCAGGCAAGGTTGTTCTCTCTAGAACTTGGGCCCTCAGGCAAGATGCCTGGGCAAAACTGGAAGAGTCTTTCAAATCAGAAAAGCTCATCAAAGGCAAGGTTAAAACGGTAAGAGGCCAGGGACTGGTGCTTGACTTCGGGATCGAAGGCTACCTACCTGCATCTCATTTAGAGCTTGACAGGGTAGAGGACTTGGCTAGCTATGTTGGCAAGTTGCTTGAAGTTAAGATCATCGAAGCTAACCCCAAGAGCGGCAAACTTGTTGTCTCCCGAAGGTCGATTGCCCACAAAGAGCGTCGGCAACGAGAATCAGAGGCGTTCGAAGCGCTTAAGCCGGGTCAGATAGTGCAAGGCAGAGTGGATTCACTCTCGCAATATGGAGCTTTCGTTAAAGTGGGTGAAATTGTCGGATTGGTGCACATATCAGAGCTCAGTTGGAAAGACATCAAGAAGGCCGAGGACGTTGTTTCGGTTGGGGACGAAATTGAAGTTGAAGTCCTAGATGTCAACAAAGGAAAGCGCCGGTTAAGTCTCTCCTATAAAGCGTGCATCCATGACCCAGCCAGCGATCTGGAAGAAGGCAAGGTCTATGGAGGTGAAGTTGAAAAGCTGGCCGATTTTGGAGCCTTCATCTCAATTGGCTCTGTGACCGGTCTTGTTCACCTCTCGGAGTTGTCTGAATATCGAGTGTCTCACCCTTCTGAAGTTGTAATGCCCGGGGAGCAGGTACGAGTGAAGGTACTAGATGTGGATCTCAAGAAGCGACGCATTTCGCTCTCGATCAGGCAAGCGGCGGAAGTTTGATGTTGGCGAACCAAGTTGAACCCGAGCTAGTTTTTGCAGAGAAATCTGTTGCGCTAAAGAAGGCCTTAGAAGCTGCAGTAAGCCGTTGGATTATCGTTCAATTCTCCAACAGGGTCGGACCTAACTACACATCAGGCTTACTCGCATCGGCTGAGGAGGTCGATACCAACGTACAGAGACGCCTGACTGAGGTGTTTAAGCTGCAAGCTTTAGAACAGCAACAGAACCCCTTGCAAATTATTCGTGAGGAGCTGCTCTGCCTTAACAATTTCTTGCAAGAAGCAGGTGTTAAGACATCAGAGCGGGACGAAGTTCAGAAACAAATGTATCCAAACGACCACTTTGACTTTTCAACCATCACATTTAGCGACTTTGGCGACGTGGCAGCTGAAGCAGGTTTGCACTGGGGTGCTGCTAAGGCCTTCGTGGCTCTTAACAGAGAATCTTGACGTGGTTGTGGAACGCACGGTATATGCGATAGTCCCAGATCTGTTTGATCGTGGTAGGTTCTCCAAGGAAGTCCAGTTTGTCTCCACAGCGCAACTTTCCCTAGAGCCAAACCATCTTCTAATTATTGATCTTGACAAAACAGACCTGAGCCAACTCGTTGGTGTAGATGGATTTAAAGCAGAGAATTGCATCGGATTCGCTTCACATGTTAATCATGAAGCATTTTTAAAAGCTCAAGAGTTCGGCATTCAAAGAACCATGCCCAGATCAAAGTTCTTCGGCAACCTCCAAGCATTATTGCAATAGTTTCAGCGCGGCATTAGGGACGCGGCAAACGGCCGCGCTTGTTGGTGTGTTTCCCCCCGCATCCTCTGATGTCGTCCCGTACTTGTTGCGAGGTCTCACAAAACATTCGACTATAGTCGCCGTCATCAGAGGCCTTCAATGGGGCCGCGGATCTCTAATGAACGCTCCTTGCTAGAGATTCTCCTTGGGCTTCGAGCCTCGGAGAATGACAGACTGGTGTGGATCATGATTTCTAGCTCTGGGTGGCTGATGACCCCGGCGCAGGGGTCGGGATGACGCACCCGATTGTTGCAGAGGCTTTAGCTAACTCAAACGGCCCAAGAATTCCACTAGTTTTTGTAGCGCGGCATCTGAGCCTGTCCCTAATGCCGCGCTGGGCCCGATGGGCCACCCATTAGGAAGCTCGGCCCATGCTTTTGTGTCATGTTGAAGACTTGTGGGCTTTCTCTGCGGCTGTGGCTGTTGTATTATTGTTACATGGCGAAAATTTGGGGCGGAGTCGTATCAGCTGTAGTGCTTCTGGCTGTGCTTGGTCTATTTGTGGTAGGTCGTGGTGACTCAAGCGAAGTTTCAACATCAGAACAGGCAGTGGTTTCTCAAGCTGGTTTAGCAGAGGACCGGTCCACTGCGAGCACGCTTAGTGGCTATTTATTCGACGATTCGGGCGATGAAGAAACCGCATCAGGGGATAGCGAACCCAATGGATCTCGAGTTAATGATCAACCCAAGGAAGTGACGCCCTTCGCCGCTAGCTGCGATGGTGCTCCAACTAAGCAGATCTCGCCACCTGCAGGCGACTTAGCTGCAATCGTCGAAGGCGATGCGCCAGGCACTTGTTACCAGTTGGCAGCGGGCGAGTACAGATTCTCAGATGTTTTCGCCAAAGATGGCATGAGCTTCATTGGAGATTCATTCGAAACCACAACTGTCAACGGTTCAGGTAAGTCGCTTGGTTTCTATGGAAACGCCAGCAATGTCACCATAGTAAATATTGACTTCAGAGACTTTGATGTTCCACTCCACAGCAACCCCCAGGGTCAAGGTGCGATCATGGGAGCAACCGGAATTTGGGATTGGGCTGAAAACGCCCATGGCATGTCGTGGCGCATTGATAGCGTCAGTATTTCCGGCGGTCCTGGTAGCGGTATTGTCCTGGGAGACAACTTCACCGTTACCAACTCAGAGTTCTTTGACAATGACATCACAGGCGTAGCTGGGTTTAATTTCAATGGGGGACTGTTAGCCAACAACAAAATATATAACAATTCCTCCGGAGGCGCTCCGGGAGCATCTGTGAACGATGCTGGAGTGAAGGTTGTGTTTGTAAACGCAGAAGACCCACAGCAGACATTCACCGTTCAGGGTAATGAGGTCTGGGGTAATGATCGAATTGGTATTTGGTGTGATCTAGAGTGCGTAAACATCGATGTGATTGAAAACACTGTCCACGCCCATAGCCGAGCTGGAATATTCTTTGAGATTTCCCGTGGTGGCCGAATCATCGGCAACTTGCTTTACGACAATCATGACGGCAGCGATTTCTTAAGCGAATGGAACTCTGGAGCTATTACTGTTGCAGACACCGCTGATGTTCTGGTGGACGGCAACACTATTGATGGCACTAGAGGAGGAGCCGGCCTGGTGATACAACAAACGTCTCGCCCTAAAGCGGGTGAGACCTGGCTTCTTGACCAGGTTGCTCAGGGGAGAGTCACAAACCTTGAAGCTAAGAACATTACTTTTTCCAATAACACTCTGATTGATGTTCCAAGTGTTGGTGCGTCTCATGGCGAATCAGCGTCTAATAAAACCAACTATGACACTTTCTCATTTACGGGGAATGACTACAGTCAGTCGCCAGGTATTGAGCTTTGGTTTAACAGAACTCTTTACTCAGAATCAGATTGGCAGTCGCAGCTAGGTTTTAGTTAGCATCCGCAATCTTTAATCCAAATTGTTTTAACCTCAGAGCGAAGGTTGTGAGGTGTATTGTGCGTGTTTTGCGTCCTGTTCTTGCCGGAGTTTTATTAGCTGGAAGTCTTGCTGTCGTTGGATCTGGTTCTCCAGCAGTGGCAGACCTATTGGGTTGTGATGCGACGTCTGTAGGAGGAACGATCTTCCGGGATGCTAACGCGAATGGTGTGCTAGATGCTGGTGAAGCTGAATACTTCTCACCTTCTGGACAGTACGCCATCACTGTCGAGGCATACGACAATAACAACGAACTAGCAGGTTCAGCTTCGGTGGATCTTGACGGTGACTTTGTAATTGGTGGGCTTGATGCAGGTACGCCCTACCGAATTGAAGTAGTTGATCTGCCAGATTTTCTTCAACCGGGTGCCTCCCACGGAGACGGCAATTTCGCTACTTTGACCTCCATCCAGATGGCTGGAACCTGCAACATCCAGATCTCAGTTAACAATCCAGCAGATTTCTGCCAAGATAACCCCACACTCGCTACTCCGTGCTATGTCAACGCTGACCACTTAACGCCCTCAGCGGCGTTGAGGTCAATACACGAAAGTCAGACAATTGATGCCTCACCTTCTACTGATGAGGTCGATTGGCAAGGGGCTGATCCAACTGGTGATGTTGGTAACCAGGGCGTTGCATTGGACACAGAGATTGGTTCTACATACGGCGTTGCTTACGATGCCTCTACCTCTTATATCTACACGAGTACATTCTTCAAGGCCGCTACTGCCTACGGTCCTGATGGCGCAGGCGCAATCTATCGAACGCCTTATAATCCGACGACTGGCGAAGCAACCGGATCTCCTGAGACTTTTTTCGATAGCGACCAGAGTCTAAGTGTCGACGGTTACGACTGCGAAACCCGAGCTCCGATAGATGAAGATTCATTTGACTTTTATGATCCTGTTGCTCAAGACAGGTCGCATAAGTGTGGATACGGCGATCTAGAGATTGATGAGTCGGCTGATAATCTCTGGACAATAGATTTATCTACTCAGGAGCTGGTATCGGTTGCCTTGACAGCTGATGGCATCGGCGGTGCGGTAGGGGTTGACGACAGGACAGATATCAGATCTATCTCACTATTGCCTGGCGGCACCCCGGTTGACCTCTGCGGAACCGTAGCTGGGGATGTCAGAGCCTTTGGCTTGGCCGTTAAAGATGGCTTAGTCTATGTTGGGCTAACGTGTACCGCTGAGTCGACTCAACTTTCTTCCGACTTAGCAGCACATGTTCTTACATACGACCCTTCCACCGCTATTTGGGATCTTGCTCTTTCAGCTCCGATTGAGCTCGAGAATACCCAGTCATCAATCGCTTGTTTTGATCCGCAGCCAAGCTGTGGTCCTGGTGGCTTCATTATCCCTGGATCATCGATTCCTTGGAATTCAGATATATATGACATAGATGGCGACTACGTTGATTGGGGTAGCTTTGTGGAGATCTCAAACAGCCAGTTCAGCGTAGGAGATATTGAGTTTGACGATGAAGGATACATGTTTATTGCTGAGCGGCCACGCATGTCAGATCTGTGGAATATCGGTTACATGACCGATCCTAACCCACTCTACGGTTCTGGTCCAAACACCTGGTACTACATCTACGGTGAAGGCGAACTCTTCTGCGCCAAGCAGAATGATATGACTCAGAAGTTTGACGTTGAGGACTTTTCTCAATGCGGTGAACGCTCGGCCGGTGGTTTAACTTCGTTTGAGACAGATGGGTACTTGAACTCAGATGGCGTTACCTATGGTGAGTTCTTCTTTGCTAACGGAGCGAACGTCACTGCTGGAGCGCTGAAGTATCACTGGGATGGAAACTTTGGAGGGTTGGCTTACACGGCTGACAATCGGCTCAATATGACCTTGATTCAGCCAAACCAAGCATTCGGGCCCGATGTCCCAAGTGCTGCTGGAATCCTCACTGGCTCAACTGTGGATGGTTCGGCCAACGGGGGTTACATCATTTATAGAGGTGCAGAGAATGTACAGGGTGAAGACATATCGGCCATGTACAAGCAGAATGGCCTTGGTGATCTTGAAGCCGCTTGTGAACAGGCGCCTTTGGAGCTTGGTGAGCGAGTTTGGTTCGATCTGAACGGAAACGGAATTCAGGATCCGTGGGCCGATCTCAACGACAATGGAGTCTTCGATTCAGGGGAAGAAGAAGCAGGTATTAACGGCATACTTCTTAACCTTTACGATGCAGCCGGAACGCTCGTTGCTTCGGCTGTAACCGATGGCGACGGAAACTATACCTTCGGTAGTCACAGCTACGACTATGTGGGTGCAGACGGCTTGTACGCGTGGGCCTCTGAGGATCCAGATCCAACGGCTAGTGACTGGTTTGGAGTAGTGCCAGGCGGTATCGACCCCTATGGCGACTACGAGATTCGTATTGATGATCAACCCGGTGTCAATGGTGAAGCAGCGAATATCTTCACGATGGGCCCTGACATGGAAACTGTCCTGACAGTGGGCGGACAAGAGCTGGTTCTGACCGACACAAACTCTGAAACAGCAGATGGCTACGCCCAAACTTATAGCTCAGATGGATCTGGTTCAGGTGTTACAAACCAAGCTGATATGCACGATTCTGACGGTATTGACATAGAAGCAACCGCCAGTAAGGGTTGGGTGATCAACACTTATCATGGCAACAACGCTACGGATGCTGACTCAGCTCGTGATGGGGACGACGTTTCCACTTTAGGCGGAGCGGGGGAGAACAATCATTCCTTCGACTTTGGTCTGACCACTCCAGTTTCGGTAGGTAACCAGGTTTGGTACGACGCTGACAATAATGGCTTGATCGATGTTGGTGAGGATCCTATCTCAGGGGTGGTCCTAGAGCTTTTTGCGGACGACAACTCCGATGGTGTGCCTGATGACCTCAACGCAGATGGTGAGATTGATTCTGGTGATTCTCTCGAATCTGACATTACTGATGACGATGGCCTGTATTTATTCGATTATCTCAACCCAGGTAAGTACATCGTAGGTATCGCCTCATCCAACTTTGAGGTTGGTGGTGTCTTGGAAGGTATGTCGTCTTCTGAGTTGACCATAAGTGCTGACACGGATGTAGATGGCGATGATAATGGTTATCTACACGATTCAGGTTATGTGCTATCTGACAGTATTTGCCTAGACGCAAATACTGAACCGTTAAGCGAGAACCCCGACAATGAAGACACTGTAGATGATTCAAGCTCTAACCTAACAGTTGATTTTGGCTTCTTCCCAACTCCGGTTTATGATCTGGCGCTGCTTAAGGAGCTTGCTGTTGAGCCGTCGGGTGGTGTGTTCAATGTTGGAGACGAAGTAAGTTATGTTCTCAGCGTGCTTAACCAGGGGGACGCTGATGTCACCCAGGTTTCTTTGGTTGATTATGTTCCGGAAGGCTTAGTCTTAGCCGACAATGATTGGACTGAAGCGGATCCAGGTGTTGCAATTCTGAACACCCCGATCGCCTCTATTCCTGCCGGGATGATGGTTGATGTGGAAATTACTTTCGCCATTGCTGAAGGCGCTTCAGGAGTGATTACTAACACAGCCGAGGTTGCAGAGTTTCTCTCTGCTTCAGGTGAACTCGTTGAAGACATTGATTCGCTTCCCGACGATGACATAGCCAATGACGGAGAAGTTGTCGACGGTGTCGTCGACGGCACCGATGGTGATGAGGATGATTCTGACATTGCAGTCATCACCGTAGGCGGCGCAACTGATGCCATAGCCTTTACTGGCTCTTCCTCCTACTGGTTCGGTGTCCTGGGGCTAATTGTGTTGTCAGCCGGCGTGCTGCTAAAACGTGGCAATAGGGACGCGGCAATCCGCCGCGCTGGCTAGCGGCACGGGTCCGTCACAGCGTCAGGTTGCACTTTGGGCCCTTCACCCTTGCGAAGCCTGATGTGTGACATGCTTTAAGAGTGCCTGTTAAGCGGAAACATCCGATTCTTGTAGCTGATGGGCTTTTGGGGGCGAAATTCACCAGAGCCCATGCAAGGGCTGCTGACAAATTCCTGATCGACGCATTTGCGACATCAGAAGCGGCGGAAACAGACTTTGCTCTGGTTGCAGTGGGAGGATATGGTCGCCGTGAGCTATGTCCATGGAGCGATATAGATGTACTGTTAGTACATGTCGAAGGCCTGGATGAGCAATATGTCGAAAACGTAGCTTCACAGCTCTGGTATCCCCTTTGGGATGCTGGAGTGAAGCTTGGTCACTCTGTTGGAACTGTTGAGGGCATAGAAGAACTGATCTCAAGAGAGTTTGAGTGGTCTACATCGGTTCTTAACGCTCGCCACATCGTCGGAAATCACAACCTTACTAAGGGTGTGATCGCCAGTTCGATAACTCATTGGGAGACAGACACAAATGTCAAGCTTGCGGATTTACGACAAAGCGTTAAGCAGCGCCAGAAGGAGTTTGGTGATGCTGCTTTTGAAATTGAGCCTGATTTAAAAAACGGTCGTGGTGGGCTTCGGGATGTCCATGCTCTGCAATGGGCTGAAGTGGCCCAACCAGGCTTTAGTTATAACTTTCTAGACGATCTAGCAGAAGATATATCGATACTTCTGAAAGCTAGAGTTGAGTTGCATCGCACCACGAACTCATCACGCAACAAACTAACATTCGACGCTCAAGATGAGATAGCGCCAAAACTCGGCTTTGAAACTGCAGCTGCGTTCATGACAAGACTTGCCCAAGCAGCAAAGCGAGTTGGTTGGTTCTCCGATGAAGCCTGGCGTCGCTGGCGAGCAGAAACATCGGAACAGCAGAATGCGGTGGATCTAGGTGATGATTCAGAACGGTTTGAGTTCACCAGGGGGGCGATTCGCATCAAACCTGAAGTTGACATTACAGAACCACCCTGTCTCATCCTGCCCATGGCTCGACTCGCAGCGCAGAAAAAGATAAGAATGTCTCGAGAGTCTCTACAGCAGATGGCAGATATTGGTGTTGGGTTACCCATTCCGTGGAATGACGAGTCGCGTGCTGAGTTTGTGGATCTGTTCCTGGCCGGAGATGCAACCATCAGAGTCATTGAAGATTTGGATCACTTTGGTCTGATGGAGAAGATTGTTCCGGAGTGGGCCGAAGTGCGTAGCAAACCACAGAGAAATGTGTTGCATCGGTTTACAGTGGATCGACATTTGTGTGAAACAGCTGTTAAAGCAGCTGAACTTTCTGAAAATGTGGAGCGCAAGGATCTTCTGGTGATAGGGGCGTTCCTGCATGACATCGGAAAAGGGTTCCCTGGGGATCACACCGAGGTAGGGGTCGAGGTTATCGAGACCATTGCTGAAAGAATGGGCTTTGACGAAAATGACGTTGCGGTATTGGTAGATTTATGCCGGTATCATCTCCTCCTTCCTGATGTTGCTACTCGGCGGGATTTGGCAGATCCGAGTACTGCTGCGCTGGTAGCGGGAGCAGTGCAAAACGTAGAGTTTCTACAGATTCTGCACAGTATGACTCAGGCAGACGGGCTCTCCACCGGACCCTCTGCTTGGAACCCTTGGAAAGCGGGCCTTGTAACTGAGCTAGTCGATAGAACTTCGCAGATCTTAACAACCGGTGACTACGATCAAGCCTCGTCTCAGGAGGAGTTTCCGACGCTGGCATTGCTAGAGCGCATGTCAGCCGGGGAAACCTACATTAAGGGTAAGGATGAGTTTCTAACTGTTGTCCATAGCGGAAACCACGAACTTTTCTCACTTATTGCAGGGGTTCTAGCTGTAAGCGGTTTACCTGTACTGAGGGCGAGCGAAGTTACTGAGCAATTCCAAACAGCTGAGGAAGGTCAGGACTTTACCAGCTACTGCTGCCGATTCGTCGTCCAACGACCAAGCTGGGGCGATTTCGATTGGGGGGAAGTAGAGGCCATGCTTTTGAAGGCTTTGGCGGGTCGTATTGCGATTGATGCCCGCCTTTCGCAAAGGAAGCAAGAACGGCTCCGAAACCGTAAAAGACTGGCGGCAGAACCGCCTCGTAAGAGCGTGATGGTCGACAACCTATCTAGCGCAACGGCTACCATCGTTGAAATTCATTCAGCAACAACGATTGGAATGCTCTATACCCTCACCAGGGGATTAAACGGGCTTGGCGTAACCATCAGTAGGGCTCAGGTGCAGACTTTTGGGCCGCAGATGGTCAACACTTTTTACCTCGAAAACCTAAGCGGAGATCGTATCACCGATCCAGAGCTAATCGATGAGGTGGTTCTAGCTTTCCAGCACGTATTGGAAACTTCGTGAAGGCTTAGGCGAAGCCCCCTGGGTCTTCACGATCCTTTAAGAACTGCTCTAATTCAGCTATCAGTGCCTCACCAGATTCTGGTTTCATAGACGAGTCGTACTGTTCTTCTAGCTCGGCTACGTAGGCTTGGGTGTCTTCGTCTTCTGAAACCATCTCCGTGACCTGCCGTTCGTAGGTGTCTGCGTTTAGTTCGAGGATCGCTGTTGGAATCTCAAGTTCGGTGACCTGAGCGACACGCTTGACCAGGGCAAGTGCCGCCTTAGGTGATGGAATGTGGGGGACATAGCCCGGTATGGTCGCCCACAAAGACAATGTGTTTGCATCTGTGGACCTTAGAGTGTCTTGAAGGACTCCAACAATGCCAGTTGGGCCTTCATAGTTTGACGGCTCTAAACCAAGAGTGTTGATAATTGCTGAGTCTTCACTGGTGGAATAGACGGTTGCCGGTCTCGAATGAACGACTTCGGCAATAAGGGCGCCAAGGGAAACAACAAGCTCGACCTGATACTCCTCTATGACATTCACGATCTGTTCAATGTAGGTGCGCCACTGAAGCTGAGGTTCAGTTCCAATTAGCACAAGTAGATCAGAGTCCTGCTCGGGTAGCTCAATGGCCGAGAACTCGTTGAATGGCCAGGAGATTTCTCTTCCATCGTCGCCGATCTTTACGTTGGGTCTTGTTTCGGTGAAGTCAAAAAAGCATTCCGGATCAATCTCGGCAACAACAGAACCATCTAAATGTTCAACGATGTGGTACGCCGCCGATGTAGCAGACTCACCCGCATCGTTCCAGCCCTCGAAAGCAACAATAAGGGTAGGTTTGCGTAGCCTTGGAGGGTTTTCGATCCAGCTGAGGTGATCCATTGCCTTAAAAGTATCGTGGTTAACTAACAAAACGGCAAGTGTGTGAAGCAAGACTGAAACTTCGCTAATTTGCAGTGCCAATCAGGCTAGATTAGAGAATATGAGCCAAGTCCCGGAAAATGCGGAAGCAAACGACTTCTATATATATGAACCCGAATCAGTATCGCAGGAGTTGGTAACGGCTTTTGAATATCTTCTTCCGCAACTATCTAGAAGCGCTTCAGTTCTTGATGAAGCGGCTTTAGAGGCCATTGTTGGGTCTGAAGCCTCCCACCTGCTTGTTGCCGTTAGAGAAACTGGCGAAATTTTGGGAAGTCTCACGTTGGCGGTTTTCACAATCCCTACAGGTGTGAGAGCTTGGATAGAGGATGTAGTGGTTGATGAAGCTGCGAGAGGCATGGGCGTTGGGGCAGCTTTGAGTGAGTTTGCGTTGGATCTCGCTAGATCGCTGGGTGCAAAGACAGTTGACCTAACTTCGAGGCCATCAAGGGAAGCGGCGAATCGCTTGTACAAGCGGATTGGGTTCGAGATGCGAGAGACAAATGTCTACCGGTATGAGCTGGACTAGTCGTTGTCTGAATCGCTTATATCGTCTAGGCGGTCAGCCAGAGCTTTGAGCTCTTCTAGGTCTGGGCCGTCGACGTTTTCAAAGAGCCTCTTTGCTTGATTGATCCGTTCCTCTACGTCTTCCATATTCGCTTCCGGAAGCTGTGGACGCGGAATGCGCTCACTGATCTCCTTTAGCTTCTTTTCGGCTTGACGATTGAGTCGATCGGCATTCTTTTTGTTGAATCCGTTTTCTTCAAAGAAGTCGGATTCGATCAGCAATTCAAGTTGTTCAGCATCAGGGTTTTCAACAACATCTTCGAGATTGATATCAGCGGCCTCTACACGTTCGGCATTTGTTGTTACATCCACTGATTCTGTCAATACTTGTTTGTCGGAATCAAACGCCTCTGCCACTAGAGCGACTGCAGCCACAGCCAAAATCACCATGATGCAGCTCAAGGCTATGATCGCCAGAATGGAGGAACCATCATCATCAGGATCTTTTGCAGGGTCCTGCTGAATTTCAAACTGGTCTGTCATGTCTGCCGCCATATCTATAAGAATATCAGCTATTTAGCGGTAGGTATAGTCGTAGACTGGCTGGATTTGTGCTTCTAGTGCTTCTAGGGACGGTCCTATCCGGCTTTTCTCCACTGATTAGGTGGGTGTTGTGCCAAGGGGCGCCATGGGGGACGCGGCAACTTGCCGCGCGCTGCTCGTTTACCGGATTGGCATGGGTATTTTCACCTGGATGTTCTAGGTGTTTCTTCCGCCGTTCTAATGTTATGCAGTTCCGCGTATTGGTAAAGGATGCTGTATGTCTGCATTTAGTGGTTTAAAGGGTTTGTTAAAGACGAAGGTGGCTGTGCCGCTTCTGTTAGCTGCTGCTGGGTTGGTGGCACTGGTTACGTTCAACCCATTTTCAGCTTTGGCCGCGCCGACGGCTAACATCCCGCAAGATTTCCCAACCGTTGGCAGTACTGAACTTGGTGGGCTGGTTTTTCGTGATTACAACGCTAACGGTATTATGGATGCGCAGGAGCCGGGTTTCACCACAGTTCTTAACGCTGATTCTTTAACAGTTGAGGCCTACGATGATGCGGGCACTTTGGCTGGTTCAACCACTACCAGTTCTGATGGCACATGGGTGATTACAGGTTTAACTGCTGGTGAAGCCTATCGTGTTGAAGTTTCCGGTCTTCCTGATTATCTGCAAGCTGGTTCTTCGCATGGTGCTGGTTTGTCTGAATCCACAGTAGCGTTCGCAACAGCAGGCGAAAGCGACATACTTATCTCGGTCAACAACCCAAGTGACTATTGCCAATCAGTCGATCAAGTTGAGATCGGTGTTTCTTGCATTGGTGGTGGTGACGCTCTTGCTGGCGGAGCTTCGGCTACAGCAAATGCCTTCACAACCCTTCCCTATGATATATCTGCTCCAACGAACGAAGCTACTGGAGCTGACATCGGTGCAACTTACGGTACCGCCTATGATGCAGATAGAGGTGTCTACTACACTGCAGCTTACCTCAAGCGCCATGCTGGCTTCGGTCCGCTCGGCATTGGTGGGATCTACGAGCTTGATACCGTTAACGACATCTACGCCGGTGCCTTCACGGTTCCCGGCATGACAACGGTCAATCGTCCCGATCTGCCTGACAACCCGGGGACCCCTTCTCGGGATGAGGAAGCCTTTTACCAGGTAGGAAAGTTAGGACTCGGTGACGCCGAATTTGACAACGCCAGTCGCCTACTCTACGTTGCCAACCTCGAAGATCGACAAATTGAAGTTCTTTCAGTTGACTTGGCTGGCAACTTCACACAACTAGCTCCAATCCCAGTTACGGATCCTGGATGTGTTGGCGGAGTTGCAAGGCCAATGGGTATCGATATTCATGACGGAGATATGTATTACTCCGTAACGTGTGATGCAAGCATCTCCGTCAACGATGATGATCTGTACGCCTACATTGTTCAGCACAATCCAGCCGGGGCGGATGTTGTAGTAGAAGACTTCGGTCTCAACTACCAACGTGACTGTGGTTTTGATCCAGGGGCTCCAAATACTGATCCTGATTTTTGTGCTTGGTTTACCGCCGAGGACAACACCCGGCGCTTCAAAGCATGGGAGCACGATTGGATGGCCATGAAGTGGTGGAAGGCTGATTGGTCCGACAACCCACGTATTTGGGGTGAAATGCCAATTGTTTCAGACTTTCAGTTTGACAATGACAATTCGTTGATTATCTCAGTTAGAGATATTGGCGCCGATATGACAGGTTTCGTTAACTACGCTCCAACTGCCCAGCTTCACGCAGACTTCTTAGCTCGCCTAGGTGAACCAGCTAATGAGGGTTATGTTGGCTTTGGTACTGGTGACACACTTCGCAGCTGTTACAACCGGACCACAAACGAATACGAGCTTGAAGGTACCGGATCATGTCCTACAAATGGTGCTCTTGACAGCGTGGATGAGTATTACTTCGAAGATATCTTCGAAGGACACACTGAGATCGGTCTGGGAAGTACTGTATTTGTTCCAGGCCAGGAGAACATGATTGCTACAGTGCTTGACCCTACTGACAGCTTTGATGCCTTCGGATTGCGGACCTATGATAACGCGCTTGGAACTGATCTTGCTTCTATTCAGCTCGGAGGTACCGAGACGGGTTACGGTAAAGCAAACGCCTTAGGAGACCTTGAGGCTAACTGTAAGAACGCCCCCCTTGAGGTTGGTAACAGAGTCTGGCTTGATGATGATGGCGATGGTGTGCAGGATCCTTCTGAGGTTCCGATTGCTGGTGTAACTGTTGAGTTAGTTGATTCCTCAGGAACTGTGGTCGCCACAGCCGTAACGGACGCTAATGGTAACTACCTGTTTACTTACTGGGATTACGATGTTGTAGACGCTTGGATGTCTACGGCTGCTGATCCTGATGTGACTGATGCTGAGGGTATTGTGCCTGGTGGTATTATTCCGGGTGAGTCGTACACGATTCGTCTCGACGTTACTCAGACAGCTGTTCAAGAGTACAGTTTGACTGCAACTGATACGGGTGAGGGAACAAACCCTGACTTCAACGACAATGATGGTGTGCTTAACGGTACCTTTGCTGAGATTGCATTTGTGGCTGGGGCTGCAGGTGAGAATGATCACACGATGGACTTTGGATTCGTATCTGGCTTCGATCTAGCACTCGCTAAGACACTTAGTGCCAGCAACACTTATCCAGTTGCGCCAGGCAGCCAGGTTGTATTCGATATAGCTATCACCAATCAATCATCTCCGGTTCAACTTGTGGAGGTGACTGATTATGTTCAGGCTGGCTTGGTCTTTGATCCTGCTAACAACTCTGCCGGTTCGGTTACCTCTGTTGCAGGTGTTTCGTTCGACTACAGCTGGGCTGGTGCTGCTGGAGATGCTGCTCCGGTAGTTACTGTGGTTCCGACTGCTGGCACAGATGTGTTGGGTAACGCTGATTCGTTCACGGTTCCTATCAGTCTGACGGTCGCATCTGATTGGGATGGTTCTGAGTTGATCAACTGGGCTGAGATTTCCAACTTTGATAATGATCTGGATTCGTCAAACGGTGATGCTTCTGATGGTTCACTAGAGGATCTCGATTCAGCTCCTGATTCTGATATTGCTAATGATAACCAACCCATATCGTTTGGTGAGCCTGGTGATGATGTGGTTGATGGTGATGGTGATGGAACTGATCCGGTAGCTGATGATGAGGATGATCATGATGTGGCTGGTGTGCCTGTTTATGATGTGTCTTTGATTAAGACGAGGTCTGCTGGTCAGCCTTATG
>JAHDFH010000050.1 GCA_020628305.1 Acidimicrobiales bacterium
CCGAAGAGCTCCTATCAGAAAAACAAGACAACGTAGATGCCACTTTCTCTCTCTACCTAATGGAGCTACTCAGACGAGAGCTAATGCTTGACGGACAGCGTTGGGACAACTCCAAGATGAACCTCAAAGACGAGGTCCTAGAGTTGCTTGATAAGATCAAATAGCTCTTCTCCAGCAACTTATGGCTTGGACCGCTAGAATCAGATCAACTCAACACTGAAGGCGGAGAATGAACTTTAGAGAGAAGCGTCAAGCGAGAAAAGGACTAGCGGCCACAATTACACAAGCCGGTAAAACCCTAGATCGGGCCGAGCTCGACCAACTTAGGATCGAACTGTTTGCTTTTGATTCGCCAAGACTGCAACGACGGTTCATCCGAAAGCTCGATGGGTATTACTATGATATGAGCGATCCTTTCTGGCATACCTTCCGAGTTCAAGTCGCCTTTGATGCTGCTATCCATCTCCGGACAAAGAAAAGCAAGAAGCGCCTGCGTCGAGTCATTGAAGAATCAACAGCTAGTACTACACAACCTGGAGTTCTGCTCAAGTCGCTAGTACAACATCAGCAATTGGTGAATCGCCCAGAGATATGGGAACAGAAAGAACAGCTTCCGGACGCTGAAGCAAAGCTTGTCAAGGCATATCTAACGCTGACTGAGTGGCATTCAGCCGCGCATATTGAAAGGCTCGTCGTAGATGTAAATGCCTTTGCAGTGGTAGCTTCCACTACATTCACCCGTGGAGTGTCACAAGAGTATCGTCAACACCTGAATGACAAGCTGGCGCGTTTAGCAGAAACCCTTCAATGGTTAACGCTTGACGATTACCAACATAATCTTTCATATGTCGGTGACGTGGGCATAGCTGGGCGTAACGCTCTGCTACAAGCAGCAGGTCGAGCTCATTCGCTGGACAAACTTGATTGGAAGGATGTTACAACGATTGAGACAATGCTCAGCAGCGCCAAGCAACTCAAAGATCACATGTGGCTTGATCCGGCGGTTCAGGAGTTTTATAACAAGATTCTTGAAAAAGGTTTGAACAGTATCGCTCTTGTCAGCTTTGACCACTTTGGGACCGCAGACAGGCTATTGACGTTAGGAGACAAGGTACCTGCCATCAAAGATCGTGTCACCACTCAATGCCTGAGGGACCTTGATCGGATGGATTGGGCGAGAGCCGACACTCACCTTTGGATGATTGGTCACGCTCGTAGGGGCTACGCTCATATGCCAAAGTTTGTTAGCGCTATCGAAGAGATAGCACTCCAAAGGGTTCACGAAGTAAACTTCTTTACTGTTCAGAACTGTTTGGACATAGCTGAAGCAGCTGTACTACACGGGGGCGATGAATACATTAGGACCGTTGGTGAGCAGATCGCCATGCATCAAGTGCTAGATGCCTCCAACCAAGTTGTGATGGAGAGCGGAAACGTCCGTCAGGTTGTAGCTGCCTGGATTGATAGTGTTGGCCAACTCAGTTTGGATCAGAGAGAGCAGGAATTGAACGCTATTCTCTCAGCAGCCCAACCCGAAGATGAAAAGCTTAGAGCTCAGATTACTGAAATTCTTTCACAATACGGCGAAGGGTTAGATGAGGAACAGGCTGTTGCCTGGTTTAACTATCTGAACGGCTGCCGCCGTTACGCTGCAAATACCAGAGCTGCGTTCCCAGTTTCAGCAAGGCACTTTATCGATACCACGCCGGACAGTTTGTCGGACCCTCTTCCAACAATCCCATTAGCCGAATGGCATCCGCCACTTGGGAGAACCGCAAGCCAACCCAACATGTAATGAGAACGACTAAGACGAAGGGAAGTTTAGATGCCAGCGCTAGATACAGAACACATGAGTAGAACGACAGAATTTACCCATCCTACAGCTGTGGCTGACTCACTCAAGTGGGTCTTGGAAGCTGGGAATGAAAGTGATATTAACGCTTTCGCCAATAAATACCTGACGGCCTTAAATAGACTCCAGCGTTCCGGCTGGAGTCACCTGTTCACGGGCTATATCTACGAAGATATTGCAAATGTAGAGAAACTGTGCGAACGACGGCTAAGATCTGACCTCGTTTCAGCACTACGAGATCGTTTGATCAGGCACTTTCGACAACAGCTCCGATTCAGACTTACGTCTTGGTCCAGGTCAAAGCGCCAAAACCGAGCCAGCTTTGATGCAATGGCTTCTGTCGCTGTAAGGTTCAAAGACCAAGTATTTGCTGATTGGGTCATTGAAACCTTTCTGGGATGGGAACCGTACACGAAGTCTGAGGTCCTTGCGAATTCCAAATCTCATCTACTACTGGTCAGACTTGCTACCACTTCGTCACCCGAGATGACTCAAAGAGCATTGGCGCAAGCTGAGCGCAACATCTTTGGCGCTACTTTCTCAGCCGAAGAACTCTTTGAGATCGATAGCTTGGCCGCATTGACAGGCTGGAAGGTTTACAGAGATGCTATTCAGGCAAGAGCAAAGGCAATAGACCCCCACCATGTTGACTTCGCTACCTTTGCACGATCGGTGAATGAGCTGTCGGAGCTCGATCAGATCTCGAATGATGGGCCAATGGGGGAGCTTCTTCAACGCATTGTTAACGCCCAAGATTGGTCAGAGCTTTCATCCCATGCTGTACTTGACGGTGTTGACCCAGTGTTTTTCAAGAGGGTATTTGATCGTTCGAGTAAAACGCTCGAGGATCTGAGCTGGAGTTCAACAGTAGAAGTTGGAATACGACATTGCCCAACCGTCGAAGCCTTGGCTACGGTCGTTAGCGATGCTCCTACGAGCTGGACACACAAGTTCTTCAGGGCTGCAGCCCACTACTGCGACCCAGAGGCTCTAGAGCTGGCCGAACAACAGAATCCTGAATTTGCTGAAGCCATGGACAGCTGGAGAGGGACACTGTCCCTTCGTGATAGATCAGAGGTTAAACACCAGCTTGACCAGATCGCAGGTCGCAAGATGTTTGCAGAGGAGGAAGCTCTGATCGAAATTGGAGCTGCAACAGAGTTGATGGATACCTCTACAAAAATAGGGTTTCTTGCCGGTCTTGACGTGATAGGCGCCAACTTTGCTATCAACTCCCAACCCAGGACCCTACGACCAAGCTAGAAATATTCTAAGCAGTCAAGCTGTTAACATCTTCGGATGTTTGATTCTCAGCTAAGACCCTACAAAGCAACGCTTCTTGCTCCGGTAGCGTCTTCTCTGTCGCTGCCTCCCAGCTGGGTCACGTTGGCTGGACTGTTGCTTGGGCTCGGAGCTGCATTAGCAGCGAGCCAAGGACTCTGGCTGTTTGCGTTCAGTCTGTTCATAGCGAATCGTCTTTTGGATGGGCTCGATGGCGAGATGGCCCGCCTTTCCGACGGATCGTCAGATGCGGGCGGCTACACCGACATCACCGCAGACACCGTCGTCTATGCAGCGGTCCCTTTAGGTGTTGCAGTTGGAACCGACATTGGTCACATCTGGCCCCTCACGGCTCTGTTGCTGGCATCGTTCTATGTCAACACAATCACATGGACCTACCTGGCTGCGCTCATTGAAAAGCGGCAGAGTTCGACGCAGCGCCCCACATCGGTAGTTATGCCACGAGGACTTGTTGAAGGTGGCGAAACCTTTGTCTTCTTCTCACTTATGCTCCTAATACCGTCACGCCTTGACTGGATTATGGCCCTTATGGCCGGCGCTGTTTTCGTCGGAGCATTCCTGAGATTCACACAAGCTGTCAATCAACTTAAGCGTGACTCACCAAAGCTAGGATCATGATCATGAGCCAATCAATCTCTTCTTCTAGCAGCGCTTTGAAATGGTTTGTTATCGCTGCATGGCTTAGTTCAGTGACAGGTTACTTTCTGTGGTCACGATCTCAGGGGCTAACTCCAATAGAAGCAGCTCAGGAACTCCGCAACTTGTTTATAGATAACTGGTGGGGAATTCCACTGTTCATATTGGTTTACGTACTCCGGCCTGTCATTCTTTTCCCAGCTTCGGTGTTAACGATTCTTGCAGGGCTTGCTTATGGGCTAACTTGGGGTGTTGTTCTGGTGGTGATAGCTTCTAATCTTTCAACCGCAGCATCATATGTTGTTGGCAGATATTTTGCCTCCTCAACGTTCATCGATCGGCTCCCCAGGAAAATTCAGTCCACAATCACTTCTGCGATTGATCGTCCGTTTGAAACAACTCTTATCATGAGACTTCTTGCACTCCCCTTCGACGCTGTCGGCTATGTGGCAGGTTTCGCAAGGCTGCGTTTCACGCCTTTCATCGTTGGCTCAGCTTTGGGTACCATCTTGGGAACAATCGCCTTTGTAGGTTTCGGGGCATCTATAGAGTCGCTAGAAGATGGCACCCCCACCATTGATTGGATCCTAGTGATAGCATCGATCGTTCTGACAGCCGCTGGTATCGTCATCGCAAAGTTTGTGAGAACCCGAACGGAGGCTGCTTCGTGAGCTCGGTTGAAGAATTTGATGCCATCATCATCGGTGCGGGTTCTGGTGGTTTAACTGTGGCGGTCAGCCTCACCAACCTCGGTAAAAGTGTCTGTCTTGTTGAAGCCAAGGATGTCGGAGGCGACTGCACAAACGTTGGCTGCATTCCATCAAAGAGTCTGCTGCATCATTCTAAGGAAGCGGACGCCTCCCAAGCGTTGAGCAAAGTCCGAACTGCACGAGATACTCTCCGAGATGAGGAGACTGAGCACTTTGCCAACCTAGATAATCTGACTTTAGAATTTGGAAAAGCTCGAGTCATGGGCAAAGGTCTAGTCGAGATAACAAATGCCAATGCTGTTCAAGCAGTCAAAGCAAAGCACATCGTGATCGCAACCGGATCCAAGCCTAGACGTACCTCTATCCCGGGGTTGCCCTCACACAAATATCTCACCAATGAAGAGCTTTTCGAAATGACCGAAGCGCCTTCAAAGCTTGCCATTGTTGGTGGCGGCGCTATCGGCGTTGAGATGGCTACTGCATTCAGTCAGCTCGGCACTCAAGTTGTTCTGATAGAAGCAGCCAATCACATAATGCCCAACCTACTACCGGAAGCTGCAGCGGTTGTAACCGAGTCTCTGAAAGAGCAAGGGGTGGAAATAGCAACTGGGGTGGCAGCCAAAGAGTACGACGAAGAAGCTGCAAAGCTCAAGCTTGGTCCGCTCGATGGCCAGATTACCGAGTCTGTCGACGCCGTAGACAAAGTGCTAGTTGCCGTGGGGCGTGTAGCCAATACCAAACACCTAGGACTAGACGCAGCTGGCGTCAAAATAGACGCTCAAGACCGAATTGTGATTGACCGCAAAGGCCGGACTTCAGCTAAGCGAATCTGGGCAGTTGGTGATGCCACCACCAGAGGCGGCACGACTCACTTGGCGAATGCTTGGGGACGTAAGGTCGCCAAAGGCATCTTCCCGCTGCCACTCCCCTCCGGACCTATGCCAGTCGATGTCAATGTGGCTTACTCAGAACCTGAGGTCGCGACAATAGGGCACCAACCAGAACTTGTAGCTAATGACGTACGAAGAATAACTTATGATTACACCGAGACTGATCGTGCCTATACCGATGAAGTAAGGCACGGCATCATCATCGTTGATATTCGGAAGTTCTCAGGGAAGATTCTAGGCGCAACCATTGTGGGACCTCGAGCCGGAGAGCTCATCTCAACGTTTTCTTTAGCTATGCGAGCAGGACTGAAAATTCAGAAATGGTATGACACCGTGTGGCCATATCCAACTTACTCAACTGCTCTTGGCAAAGTAGTCGACCTTTACATGATCGCTCACATCCGTAACGTGCATAAAGATTTTTTCAGTTGGGTTAAGGGACGCCTGAAGTTGAACTAACACTCCCCTGCACCGCCGTTTCAGGTCTGCTATTGTCATAGCCACATGGAAGAACGTATTCCTCAAGCTCTCGCGGCTATAGAGCAGATCAATTTCGGAGACGCTCAAAGCTTAAGAGACCTCTCCGATGAGGTCCTGGCATACCAAGACGAGGGTTTGTTCCGCCAATTGCTCAACACAGTGATTCAGAACATCGATCAACTACCATGGCAAGAGGTAGCAACGCACGAGCTCATGCTTCGTGTTTTCGCACCACACGCTGATCCGCAGGACCTTAAGCAGATTATTGATACCTCGTATCATGCTATTCCCAGACTCATAGCAGGGGACCTAAGTCAGCTCGTCGAACTAGCTCAGGCCGCTATTCATCTTGCAGCTATCCAAGCTGGTGTCCCTTTCGTCGCTACTTACAGCGAGGCATTGATCCGCTGGGTGACACAACAACTTGTGGTGCGCTACGAGTTTCTCCCGACATCGCTAAGAGAGATCGCCGCATCTTTGACACTAAGACAAGATGGAGAACGGCTGAAGAGGCTTCTCGATGCAGTGGAAACAGCCGACCCAGTTGGTCGATCTACGCGTGCAGCAACGTTTGCGCTCGGAGTACCCTTGGGCTTAGCCAGACGTACGACTGATCATGCGAAATCGGGCATCGATGGGCTTAGAGGCCTTTCTGAGGCAATGGGCAAGATTCTAGCCCGCTAAAGGAACCACGAGGGACAGATGGTGGGCGCTAGTCTCCTTACCTTGGCCTCTATTTTTGGATGGATTTCACAAATGGAGCGTTCTTTGCTCAACCTCTCCAGGCATTAACATTCCGTGAGCAGTAGCCGGCAAGGTGCTACGTTCACTGACAGCTGGTTGTACTGTGAAGCTTTGCCCCTGACCTACCAGGTCAATTAAGGCTTTGGCTTCAGTCAAATCAAATACTGGAATCGAAACCATCTGAGCGGCAGGGTAAGTTGAGGAATATTGAACAACGTTTTCTCGCATCCTTGGGTCAATAGCTAGATCTTGTCGTGTTATCTTTAGCTTTAGCTCGCCGCTCTCGATCAAGATGGCTAAATCCTGGCCACTCCCCATAGTCTGGTCCCGATCCGACAGCAGTTGAATGGTGGGTGATAGATCAATACGTTTCCAAGCTAGCTCGATACATTTTTTCGGAATGCCAAACGTGGTCGAAAAGCTTTCGACGTCAACCACGATGTCAACGCCAGCAATAGTCGACAGTCTTGTTGTCAAGCGAACAAGATTCATTGCTAGGTCCTTCAAGATATCATCACTAGCAATATTCAAGGACTCACCCTCTACCTTAAATCCATCTCGCTTAATCAACAGTCGTGGAGCTCTCACCAGTGAAAGCGGAGTGTCGTATGTGGATAAAAGGTTCTCTGGAGTCATCAAGCCGCTATCAAGAATCATTTGCAGGTAAGTATCCTCAGACGACAGATCTTGGTAAGTTCGATCAGGCCGGTTCGATCCCTCCCCGTAAACCTCCAAGGTCCAACGCTGTTCCCCATCTGGGATGACCTTAAATCTGTCGTAGAAATCAGGCTCCGGTTCTTCACTCGTGACTTGATCGATAAGGTCATCAGCATCAGGAGCATCACCAACACCGAATTTGGGGCCCCTAGACACAAACGAGCCTGTGACCCAGCCCGAGGCTCTTGTCCTCCTTTTACCATTCTCGTCATCCTCCGCTACATCGTGAATGATCGGATACAGATCGAGCTTTTCAGGAGACAGGAGTGTTGTTTGGTTTCTGGATGCGAGTGCTACTTCGAACCACGAGATCAATTGATCTAGTGATCTAGTATCGAGCTCTCCACGGGCAATACTGACAAGAGTCTGTCTGTTGGCCAAAACAAGGTGTGAGATGGGGTGATTAGGATCGAACGAATGACTCTTTATATCAGACAAGGACAACTCAATACCTCGTCCTGTAAGACCCTGAAGCAGCTCTGCAGGTAATCTTCGTGCTTCTCCAGCGCTCTTCATCTTTCGGAGCATTTCAGTTGTCCGTTGCAGGACGCTAAATCCCAAACCCGTTATGTCAACTCGCAGTGGGCTTTCCCCGACAACTTTTAGGTAGCCAAGTCTGACAAGGCCAAGTGCTATGTAGGTAGGAGCATCTGGCTCCTTTCCCTTCACA
The DNA here is from genome assembly GCA_020628305.1 of Acidimicrobiales bacterium. Classification (GTDB taxonomy): domain Bacteria; phylum Actinomycetota; class Acidimicrobiia; order Acidimicrobiales; family SZUA-35; genus JAHDDW01. The sequence goes on from JAHDFH010000050.1 coordinate 8,002, forward strand.
AGCGAGTAGACCGACCCTCGAGATATGTATGCATCAGGGACTAGATCACGATTAACAAAGTGATTTCCATCGCCTGCTAAGACAACGTACATTATTCGAGCCTCGCAGGAAAGAGTGTTTAGAATGAAGCTCTCGCCGAATTCTCTTGCCCAAACAGAGCTAGTGAAGTCAAGATTCACATATCCGCCATTTAATGCCATGCTAGAAGCATACTTGGATGGATTCAGCTATGCCAGTCGCCCCCCCCTTCCCGAGTACAGCTTCCCTAGGATTGCGTAAAGCAGGCTGATGCCCTCCCGTGAAGCGCTCTTATTGATCAACCGTTAGGCGACAACTTCTGTTTCGATAGAAGCTTTCTTTTCGACGGTTTCGTGTGCACGAATAGCGATCGCTACTGCAGCCATAACAGTGAAGATCTGGTGAGGGATCTGCAAGTAGAAGAGCCATTGAACAGCCGAGATTACAAGCACGGTGTTGGCCCACAGACCAATCGTGTTAGCAGGTTTACGAGTCTTCCAGAAGAATGTCGCCATAGCTCCACACCAACCGATTAAACCAACAAGCCCCTTGGTAAATATCAGGTTCCACATTTGTCCGTGAGTTCCGATCGGAGGTAAGTTAGGAACCAGGTTGCGTGGCGTTCCCCAGCCGAACACTGGTTTTTCGAGGCCGCTAGTGATGGCTTCAGTCACTAGAGCACTGCGTGCGTTGTCTGAGTGCCCTGAAGCTAGTCGCGCTTCTACCAAACCACCAAGCGGGGTCAGGTAGTATACGAAAAGGCCCGCAACTAATAGGAACAGCAACCTACCCATTGCTTTACGCTGCCCGGAAGAGCCTGATCTAAACGAATAGTAGATAATTCCTATGCCAAGGCTCAACCATAGGCCACGATTAAGCGATGTGACAATAGGGACCACTGACAATATCAAGAACAGTCGAATCAAACGATGAGATATATCGACACGTTTGTCTGCCAAAGCCATGAGCGCAAACGGTGTGAGCAGCCCCATCATCGATCCCCACGAGTTGGTGTATGCAAACGGCGCCTTTGAACGTGGCATTGGGAAGCCGATGAAATCCTGCACATCGGCGAAACTAGGGTTGACCAATACTTTGATCAACTCGTTGTTAGCGAATGCTCCCGGCAACAAATATGAGGTTGGTGAAGCGTAAGTGAACTCCCCCAACAAAAACGCCAAGTAGCCGCCGGCAATTGTAGCCATCCACAGATAAGTGAACGCTCGGATGATTCGCCATACCGACACACCTGTGCCGCCGTTGACAAGATAGAGCAGAAACGCCGTAGCGCCGATGTAGTAGCCTGCTCGCAAGGTGAAGAACGAAAGCTGGGAAGGGCGCTCCAAGCTTAAAGCTGAACCTCCAATTGCTACCAAGAAAAGTAGCCACCAGCCAAAGCCTTTGGGCACCACTAGGTTTCGACGCTGAGATAGCGAAATCATCATCGGGACCGAAAGCGCTACCCACATGAAGCCTGACAGCCCAAGTAAGAACCAGAGCGGATACATACCGACCATCATCATTAGAGGCCACGCCTGAAGAGGTGCGGCAGCTTCAGCTCTGTAGGTTTTAATCTGTGGAGTTACTGCTGCCATTGTTCCCTAGCGCCTAGATACATAAGCTTTCGGCACTTACGCCTCTTTGTTTAACTCTAGTGGTAGTCCGATCGGCCCAGTGGCGACTGACGCAACAATTAGTGAAGCTCGTACTAAACTTTAGGCGTGGGCCATCTCGAAAATCTCCGTGAACTACAGCTTGATGTTTTGGCCAAAGTTGACTTTTCTGTGCCTGAGCAGGCATGGGGCGCCCTTCGTCTAGCAGAAGCATCATTCGATGAAGAGATCTACAGAAACGTTATCGCTCTTATTGAGTTGGAAACACTGCCTCAGTTTAGGACCTGGGATCTTCGGGCTGCTCTATATATTGCTCAGTTAATTAACCACACCAAAGATGAGGCTTTCAAGGCATCAATTTCCAACAGTCTTCACCTTCGACTATTTCCCTTACATGAGCAATACCAAACCCCTGAAGACCTAGTTGCCCTCTCAAAGGTCGTTTTTCCCATCCAACCACTGCGCCGTGATTTTGGCTTGCTCATCGATGAACTGATTGAAAAAGAGCACTCCCCCAGTCCCGACCTTGTCGGAGCACTCAGCGAGGTCTCTAAAAGCTTTCCCAATGAGACTCTAGCAGATTGGTTGGACTCCAATAGCTTCGCTGGTTCAGATATTGTCTCGGAGTCGGTGTCAACAGGGCCACAGGTGTTAGCCGAATTTAGTGTACCTCGCGTTTCAGCTCCGCGTGATGGCAGATTTAATAGCTACTATCAACTGAGCGTAGTTTGCTTCGCCAATCGCGACTCTCCCCGAGTTGTTAAAAAAGACATCGCTGCACACGCGCTACCTGAGCTTGAGACCTCTCAACATGTTGAACACCTGCTAGACGCCGCTCTGTTTTTGGACCTTCCAAGTTTTGATGAGCGTGTTAGGGAGTCGATACTTGACTTCCTTGACGAGAATCAGATCGAAATGCCAATGCCCACTAAGTTTTCTGTTCTCGGCAGAAACTTTATGATGGATGTAGCCATTAAGCTACGCGTAGGGATTCTAGGGCTCCCCGTGGCTGAAAGTCTGGATGAAGTGCGACGTTTAACGAACCAATTCTGGCAGCAACAAGAAGATGAGTTGACAGTTATGGCAGTTGAGCGATTTTTCGCCGAACTGGACGATCGAGTACCTAACCCTGCATTTACTCGTGGCGACCGCACAAGTCCGGTACAGACAAGACTTTTGCAGGCGCTCGCAGAAGTTACCGATCCTGATCCAGCTGAAACGCCGCTGGTCGCTCTCGAAATGGGAATAGCTCTAGGTGCCAAGCCCGATCTCTTTCTTGAAAGAGCCAGACTCTTGAAAGAACTACAGATGGTAGCTAGGTCTGAGCTAACTGAACGTCTTGTGGAACTGGTTCGACAAGATATAGGGGCACGAAGGCGTATCTTCAGTCTGGAGAGAGCGGGGAATGTTCCTGAACGGACACGGATATTGGTCGAAGAGATGACAATGCTGGATGCAGCTCGACGAAGTCCCAAGCTGGGCCGCTTCTAGGCCACTTGACTCACGCGACATAAATAGTTCAGAAACTAGAAGTAATCTGTTGCTATGGCGGAACAAACAAGCGCACTTAAAGCGCTGCAACGGAAACTACTTGATCAGGTCGACTACAGCGATCCTAAAGAAGCGTACTGGGCACTTAACCTAGCGCTGTGGACAGAAGATCTTGAGCAGATCCAAACGGTGAATGCTCGCATTCTTCTGAGCATCGATCCAATGGGACTGTCCGAAGACGACGCCCTGAGTTTTGCTAGAATCGGCAAACACATACAGGATCCAGCATTCAAAGAAGGTGTCATAACTCAACTAAACGAGTTTCTTAATGATCATTTGATTCTTACTCCGGCTCAACAGTCCGGTCTACTTATAGTTGCCCAAGAGTTAGCTGACGAGAAGCTCATTGCTCGGGTGAGCAGCACCCCAGTTGCCGAAGTGGCCGTGAAGGGCAGTGGGCAGCTTCAGCATGATTTGTTGAGAGCCGTTAAAGAGTATGAAGATTGGGACAAAGAAGATGAGCGGGACCCATTCGAGCAGTTTTACTTTTACGGAGATGTCAGCCAGCGTACCAAGAGTGCTGACATTAAGGCTGAAGCTATTCGAGGAGCTTGGAAGTACTTGGAAGACTCAGCAGCATCAGAAGAAGGTTTGAAGCTTCCGCCAGACTCGGTTGGCATTTCTATGCTCGCAATTCTCAATGATCCTGAGCTGATTGATGCAATAGCCGCATCAGTTGCGGACCAGATAGATGAGCTCCCGCTAGGAAAAGCAATGGAGTACATCACAGAGTTCACAATTGCCTCTGCACTTTCTAAAGAAAAACCAACTCGAGCACTACGGATGTTGTTTGCTCATTTTGGAGTTGAGCGAGAGCAGCCACCTCGGTTACCTCTGCCAACAGCTAACGAGACTGGTTTCGCACACAGGCTGAGGTATTTGAGATATAGCGCTAAAAAGGCTCTGTCGAGCCTCAAGCCGAATGACCTCGACAAGCTTCTAGCCAGAGCCCAAGGTGATAGAGAAGCCATTAATCCCTACACCTCACAGCTGCTAGAAAAGGTGCTTAACGAAGTGATGGCTGACTTACCAGCAGATCTACCTGCAGAGCTGGGTGAAGAAGCGATCCGACAGATTTTCTTCGAGTATCTCAATGACGTACGAGGAGCGGCCGTTGTTGGAATGTGTCGAGCAATCGGGATGAACGCCGAGGAGCTATCGCAGCTCTGGTGGGCTGTTCTCAAACAACCAGGTGTTGAGCTCAAGACGATTAGGGCCGCATTTGAAGTAAAGCATGGAGTTAAACCGCCTGAGCCAGGCGACACCATTATTCTCTCGTAGATGAATTCAATGTCCGACTCTGTGCTCGAACCAACCCAGTACGAACTGAGGCTTCTGGCAGGAGTTGACTTTGGTGACTCCCGTCACTGTTTCTATGCAGCTCGCTGGGCTCGAGCAACTTTGAATCCGAGGATCATGCGCTCAGTTGCCGAGAATATCTTGGAAGCTCAAAAAACAAAACTTGGCCACAAACCCTCCGATCTTTACTATCTTGCGAAGGCCGCAGAAGCAATTGACATACAGCTATTTACAGCTGAACTGTTTCAAACTATTAACCCACGTAAGCCACTTATTTCATCAACCACACCGGTAAGAGGCCCTCAAGCTTTGCAACTAGCGAAGGCATGCTCGATCTTTGCTCCGGCAGTAGACCCGCTGGACAGCACCAATGGTGAGTCTGACTCGGAGGTGGATGATTTATTCGTTGAACTAATCGAGGCGGGATGGAAGTCGGAGCATCTCTCGCTTGATGAAGGTCTTGAGCTCAAACCAGTTTCAGTTGTTGATCTATTCGTGGAATTCATCGAACTGGGTTGGACGTCAGCGCTTCCATTGTTTGATGAAAGCTTTGAGTTCCAACCAGCTTCACTAGAAAACCCTCGAGTTTACAATCTCTCCGAACTTGCTGACTTGGTTGAGTCTACACAGCTGCTATATAGCAAGCGTTATAGAACAGCGGTTGAGCGTGTTACGCTTGGCGTTCTGAACAATGATCTGTATCTAGATAGGGGAACCAGATCAATTGATCATCTGATTCGGATTAGAGAAACTTTCATCGATGACCACTACATCGTGTTAAAAGTTGAGGTGGCTATTGCAAAAATAGCTGATGCTACAAGAGCAGACATACTGCGAACCAGCCAAGTTAGATTGTCAGACACGCATATTGAAAGGCCGGACAAGTTAGAGACGCTTTTGCAGGTGCTTCACCGAGCACAGCAAGCCCTGGCATCGACGTTTCTCGACAGAATCACCAGCCAGTGGACGACTGAACATCTTAGGGACAAGCCGAACGCTGGTCCCCATATCTTCATCGAGTTTCCGAGCCTAGACCCGAGCATCACCATCGATCCAACCATCGAAAGAATCCGCTCTGCCTCTGACTCTCTTAGTCTTGCAGCGCTGGGGTTTGAACTATCAAACATCCCAGAACCTGTGCTTTCAGCCCTCCACGAAAAAGTAGCGACCTTCGTATCCTCCGGCACCGTGAGTTCACTTCCCCAGGCAGCATTCTCTCTTGAAGTCGCCACAGAAGCAGAAGATGATGGTCTAGCTGCTCAAGTGATTGCTGCAGTCGATGCTCTGATCCTAGAAGACAAGATTCAACGTGTCAGCACTTTCGCTGAGCTACGCTCGCTATCAGAGCTATATCCCAGACTTAGCGCCTCTGCTCAAATTAAAGCTCTCTCCATAGCAACTACCTATCTGATGAGCACAGGGTTTTCAGGGCCCAGTGGAGAGATGGCAATCTTTGAGGTGCTCTACAACTTTTCTGAACCAGTTATGCCAGCCACTTTCGCCGCAGCTGTAGCCCAGACAGACACAGCCAGTTGGGATCTGGGCGATTGCTGGAGCCTAGCTACACAGATAGCAATGGGGCGAATAGCTTCGAGTAGCGCAGTTTCTCTTGTTACCGACAGCGTTGCACTTCTACCGTCAGAAGGCAACGGTCTTGAAACTCAGACTGAAGCGGTCACAATCCCAACCTTCAACCAACTCCCCCCGTTTTTCGATCGCTCTAACGCTGTAACACGAATCTCGGCAGGTGTTAACGACGCTGGCGATCTCGACGATCTTGCAGCAGCTTCGGAGAATCACCCCGATGATCGAGTGCGTGAAGCCTGCGGGCTCATCGTCACTCAGGTCAGGGCGAGACGCAGCCTCAGCTAAATGTGACTCTGTCGTTCGCTACTAGCACGCCCTCAGCTTTTAACCGCTTTGCCTGCTCGAGCGAACCGTGAGGATGAAGTCGGCCCTGAGAATTCACCACTCTCCACCACGGATAGTCTGAACCCAAATTACGCAGCGTATTGCCAACAGCTCGAGCCGCGCCGGGATAGCCAGCTTCAGCAGCCAGCTCACCATAGGTCAACACATCACCTGGTTGGGTTTCTTTAAGCCTGTTCAGCACAGCTTGTTCGAACTCTGTCAGCTCCAACTAGCTGAACTCCAAGAGATGAACAGCCTTTTTGCCCTTGTGTATAAACAGAAAGCGATCCGCGATTAACTGTGTAGCATCAAGCTCGGACTCAGCAACTACTTTGTGGCCGTTAACTGAGATACCGTTCTGTTGTAGCATGCGGTTAGCTTCACCCTTTGATGCGACAACATGAGCCTCAACCAGAACCGTTACAAGATCCTTAGACTCCAGATCGTTCTTTGAAAAATCGGCCGAAGGAACTTCGCCCTTCAACATCTCGAGTGTGTCGGCGCCTAAGGCTGTAATGTCGCCTTTGCCAAATAGTGCATCTGTTGCTTGTATGGCCGCTTGGGCTGCTTGTTCACCATGCACCAGTGTTGTCAGTTCTAACGCCAGCGTCTTCTGCCCTTGACGCAGATGAGGTTCAGCCAGGTGACTTTCAACCACAGAGCTAATCTGCTCGACGTCTAAGAAGGTAAGCCAAAGTAGTAGTTTCTCCACTTCTGAATCTTCGATCTGAATCCAGGTCTGGTAGAACTTGTAAGGCGACATCATCTCAGGATCTAACCAAAGAGTCTCTCCTCCAGCTGTTTTACCGTATTTAGAGCCATCAGCTCGAGTCATCAGCGGTGTTGTTAAAGCAAAAGCCCGCTCTCCGGTTTTTTTGCGGATTAGATCAACTCCAGCAGCGATGTTGCCCCACTGATCAGAGCCACCCATATGCATTTCAACCTCCTGGTTGGCGTGCAGCCAGTAGAAATCGAAAGCTTGCAGCAGCATATAAGAG
>JAHDFH010000129.1 GCA_020628305.1 Acidimicrobiales bacterium
TCGGCATCCACAATTGTTGACAACCTGTGGGCAATGACAATCGCCGTTCTCCCTTCTAACGCAAAAGCTAGAGCCTCTTGTACGGCCTCTTCGTTTTCAGAATCTAAATGACTAGTCGCTTCATCCAAAATCACTACAGCTGGATCTTTCAACAACATTCGGGCGATTGACAGCCGCTGCTTCTCGCCGCCCGACATGCGATAGCCACGCTCACCAACGATAGTGTCTAACCCCTCAGGCAGGCTCCTAACAAGCTCATCGATTCGAGCAGCGCCGCAGGCTGCGTGCAGCTCATCATCAGTTGCGTCGGGTTTGGCGTATCGCAAGTTCTCGCCAATCGATTCGTGGAACAAGTGTGAATCTTGACTGACCACACCAATATGTTGACGCAAAGACTCTTGCTGCAGCTTCTTCACATTGGCCCCGTCGAATGTCACAGCACCAGTTGTGGCGTCGTACAGTCTTGGAATCAGCGAGATAAGCGTTGATTTTCCGGCACCTGACGGGCCGACTAGAGCGACTGTCTGTCCTGGCGATGCGGTGAAACTAATATCTTTCAACACCTTTACCGCTTCAGCGGGGTCGGATGCTGGACGGGTAGTACCGTCCCCGGTGTCCGTTTTCTCGAGGCCGGGGATGATCGCTTCATCAGTGGTTGGGTAGGCGAAGGACACGTTTTGGAATTCGATCGTGCCTGCTGGATTCTCCAGGGGTTGAGCATCCAGTGCGTCACTCATTGGGTTCTTAGCATCTAGCACTTCAAACACTCGGTCGAAGGAGACTAGCGCTGTCAACACGTCGACTCGGGCGTTGGTTAAAGCTGTGAGTGGTGTGTAGATTCGACCAACCAGCAGCCCCATGGTCGCCAACTGTCCAACGGTGAAAGAGCCGTTAATTACAAAATAACCACCAAGGCCATAAACCATGGCAGTCCCCAAGGCTCCAACCATCGTCAACAGCGTCAAAAACCCGCGGGTAAACAGAGCCGACTGCACACCGATATCTCTAACCTTGCCGGCTCTCGTTGCGAAGGTGTCAACCTCGTCTTGTCCTCTGCCAAACAGTTTCACCAACAATGCACCGGAGACATTAAAGCGTTCTGTCATAGTCGAGTTCATTGAGGCGTTAAGATCCAACGCATCTGAAGTAATGCGTTGCTGGATGCCACCAACCCAACGATAAGGCAGGATAAAGAAAGGCGTAAGCAAAAGCGCCAACACAGTGAGACGCCACTCCGCATAGAACATAGCCACCAAAGTGGTTGCCAAGGTAATGACGTTCGACACAACAGTACCAAGAGTTGCGGTAAGGGCTCGCTGTGCTCCGATAACGTCGTTATTTAGGCGGTTTGTAAGCACACCTGTCTGGGTGCGTGTGAAGAAAACAAGCGGCATTTTCTGCACGTGGTCATACAGCGAAACTCGAAGGTCATAGATAACGCCCTCGCCGATGATGGACGAGATGTAGCGTTCAACCAAAGAGATGACACCTTGGAAGATGGCTGCCAACACGATAGCAACTGCAAAAATTGCGAGAAGCCCATTGTCTTCCTGAGGGATAGCCGTATCAATAATTGAACCAAAGAGAATTGCTGGGATTACTGCTAGAACAGACTGCACAATAACGGTTAGCAGAAACCAACTAATCTTGCGACGGTAAGGGCTGGCGAAACGCCAGATTCGACCCGCCGCTTCACGATCAAGCTTGGCGTCTTTAACTTTTTCTCGATCTCGGGGCCATGCGGCTCTCATCGTCTGCATACAACTTCAGCCTAACCACACCGAAGATGAATGCATGGACACAGTGCCTGACCCCACAGTCCGGTGGGACATCTACCCCCGTCCCCGGTGTCCGCTAGTCGCTGTCTTCGTCTTCTGCTTTGTCGGCGAGGAAAGATTCGAGTTCTATAACGAGGTCTTCGCCTGCTTCTTGCATCTCTTCTTCTGAGTCGTACTGCAGCTCAAGCTGATTCACGTAAGCTGCGTTTTCGTCGTTCATCGCAACTGCCTCATTAACTAACTCAATCCAGTCATCAACCTCAGCATCCAAATCTTCAGAAGCTGTGTCGATCCCAAGCACTTCTTCAATGTATGCCAGCAAAGCCTGCACCCCTTTCGGACTTGGCGTAGTTGGCAAATAATGTGGCACCTCAACCCGAATCGAAACACACGGAATGGAATAGGCTTCAAGCTCCGCATTCAACGAAGCCATATAACCTGTTGGCCCTTCGTAAGTGGGTTGATCTATGTCATACCTTGCGGCAAGCTCGTCGTCAACGGTGTAGCCATAGACGGGCAGCTCACGCGTGTGAGGGACCACCCCGTTCACTGCGCCTAACCCGATAGCCATTTCACAGCCCAGCTCGGCAGCAAACTCTGCCAGCAACTCAGCGGAGGTT
>JAHDFH010000004.1 GCA_020628305.1 Acidimicrobiales bacterium
ACCAGCGACCTCACCCTTATCAGGGGTGCGCTCTAACCAACTGAGCTATAGTCCCGTATAGCCATACATAACCTAGTGGCATTCTTCGGATTCTGCTACCTGATAGGGCTGCTAGATTCATCTGAATCGCTAGATTCATCTGATTCTTCTGATTCTTCTGAATCTTCTGAATCTTCTGAATCGGCTGCGTACGCGATGTTTTCAACTGCCACCACGTCCTCTTCCACGACCGTTACACGAATTCCCCCAACTAGGTCTGAAATGAGGTTAAACAGCACCGCCCCAAGAACGTGAAGCATAGTGCCAAACAAAACCAGAATAAATCCCAGGATAGCTAGCGACTGAGCTAGCGGGAAGAGCTTAATCTCAAATGTTTCATAAGAGCTTGAGAACTCCCTAATCAACGCCTCGAAAGAATCAAGTAAGTTGAACCACGACGCTATTACAAGAATCAAGAGTATGGCGATAAAGAGAGCGCCAAAGACAACTAGATGAAATATGGCTGAGAAAGTGAGTACTGACCATGGATCGATATGGCGAATAACTCGCCTAACTTTGCGGGCTCTTAGACGTTTTGAGGGATCCTTGGTTTGGCGCAAAGTTGAGATCATCTTGGAAGCGCCAGCGACAGAGCTTGTCGTGAACTGTGCAGCTGAACGCCCATAGGCCACGGCTCTGCTGTCTGTGGGACCAGTGGCAGCTTTGGCGCTTTCTTCAGTCGTCTCTTCTTCGTCTAGATCTTCGTCGTGATCGGAGGCTTCGTTGTCGTCTAATCCGTCTAGATCTTCTTCACCCTCTTCTTCGATCTCATCAACCTCAGTATCAAGCTCTTCGCTCTCTGAATCGGCATCTTTTTTCTTATCGCGAGCCATCACAAAATATCCTAGTAGCGGAACAGCAACAAATTTGCTTTTTGTCAATCACAAATCAGCAATAAGTTGGGCGAAGCTAATTACTCTTCTTGGCTTTCTTCTTCGTCGATGTGCAACAAACGGGCAGCTGCCGAAACGCTATCAGATTCACCTAGATTCATGACTCTAACGCCACCAGCATCCCTGCCTTGGACAGATACATCTTCTGACCGCGTGCGGATCATAACGCCGTGAGCAGACACCAGAAGAAGCTCATCGCCTGGACTGACAAACATAGCGCCAATGACAGAACCCTTCTTTGGGTTTACCTTGGCACATCGAACACCCAGCCCGCTTCGGTTTTTGCGGGTGAAGAGTGCAGGATCCACACGTTTTCCGAACCCTTCGCTAGTGATAACAAGGAACTCAGCTTCTGGCCGATGCACATTACAGCTCACAAGAGCATCGCCATCCCTAAATTTCATTCCCCTCACGCCAGCTGCGGTTCTCCCCATAGGTCTAACATCAGCTTCAGAGAACCTCAGAGCTTGCCCTTGCTTCGATGTCATAAAGATATCGCTCTCACCATTAGTGGGGACCACAGAAACCAATTCGTCACCATCATTAAGTTTGATGGCAATCAAACCATTCTTCAGGTTGGTGTCATAGGCAGTGAACAGCGTTTTCTTTACCCGTCCCTGGCGAGTTGCAAAGAAGAGATAGCGATTAGTCTCGTAGTCCCTTGTATCGATCACTGCCTGAACTGATTCGTCAGACTCCAACGGCAGCAGGTTGACTAACGCCATCCCACGAGCGGCCCTACCAGTAATAGGAATGTGATGGGCTTTAATGCGATATACCTTGCCCTTTGTCGAGAAGAATAGTAAGTAGGCGTGCGCTGTTGTGTGCACTAGGTGCTCAACAATATCGTCGTCCTCTTTGAGTTTGGCAGCAGTAACACCCCTGCCACCCCTTGCCTGCGTCCGGAACTCATCAGCTGACACTGACTTGATGTAGCCGCTCGTAGACAAGGTAACTACCAGAGCTTCATCGTCGATGAGATCTTCAATATCTATTTCACCTGGATCTTCGACGAGCTGAGTCAACCTTGGAGTAGCAAACTTATCTCTGATCGCAAGCATCTCGTCTTTGATTACGGTTTTTAACTTTGCGTCGTCAGCGAGTATCGCTTTGAGTTCGGCGATCACTCTTCTAAGCTCCTCAAGCTCTGACTCGAGGTTAGCTCTGCCCAATCTTGTCAAACGATGCAGCTGCATATCAAGAATGTGGTCTGCTTGCCGTTCACTAAACTCAAAACCTGCTCCCATCAGTGCAGATTTGGCTTCTGATCGATCAGCGCTTTGTTTGATAGCTGCAATTATCTCATCTATCAAATCGAGAGCTTTCAAAAGCCCTTCGACTATGTGAGCGCGAGCTTCTGCTTTAGCCAGTCTGAACTTAGTGCGCCGAGTGACTACTTCAATCTGATGTTCAACATAGGCACCTAGAGCTTGTCTAAGGTTAAGAGTCCTCGGCACGCCATCGACCAGTGCCACAAAGTTAATGCCAAACGAGGTTTGCATTGGTGTGTACTTGAACAAGTTGTTCAGTACAACCATGGGAGTCGCATCTTTTCCGAGCTCGAAAACCAGCCTAGATTTGCCTTTAGCCGATTCGTTTCGAATTTCACGGATTCCATCGATACGGCCAGCTTCAATCAATTCTGCTGCTTTTCGTTCGATCTGCTCCACAGAAGTTTGATACGGAACTTCAGTTACAACAATTCGATCTCTTCTCTTGCCTTCCTCAATTTGGGCAACAGCTCGAATTTTTACCGAACCTCTACCAGTTTGATACGCAGCCCTAGAACCTACCCTGCCTAAGATCTCTCCCTTAGTTGGGAAATCTGGTCCCTTGATGAACTCCATAAGGTCCATTGGCTGCGCTTCAGGATTATCTATAAGATGAATAGTTGCATCAATCACTTCCCCAAGGTTGTGAGGTGGAATATTTGTAGCCATTCCAACAGCTATACCCTGAGAGCCGTTGACTAAAAGGTTGGGAAACCTACTTGGTAACACAGTTGGTTCAGAATGCTTACCATCAAAGTTGTCAATAAAGTCCACTGTGTCTTCATCGATGTCGGCTAGCAAATCCATGGCTAGCTTCTGCAAACGACACTCTGTATAACGGTAAGCAGCTGGCGGATCATCAGGTGAGCCGAAATTACCGTGAGGATCGATCAGCGTATGTCGGAGCGAGAAATCCTGCCCCATGCGAACCAAAGAATCGTAGATGGCCTGATCACCGTGGGGGTGATACTTACCAATAACATCGCCCACTACGGTTGCGCACTTTACATGGGACCGGTCAGGTCTATGGCCGGCGTCGAACATTGACCAAAGAATGCGGCGGTGTACAGGCTTTAAACCATCCCTGGCGTCTGGAAGGGCTCTTGAAACGATGACAGACATCGCATACTCAAGAAACGACTGCTCCATTTCTGTTTGAATTTCAATTGGTTCAACTTCTGAACCTTGATCTGCAGTGGCGTCGGTCATATGTCTAGGAACCTCACATCGTCAGCGTTTGTTTGAATAAAGTTCTTGCGGCTTTCTACATCATCGCCCATAAGAACAGAAAAGACCTCATCGGCCTTTGCAGCTTGGTCAGCTGTTACTTGCAGTAGGGTGCGTTGCTCTGGATCCATTGTTGTCTCCCAAAGCTCTTCGGCGTCCATCTCTCCCAGACCCTTCAACCGCTGAAACTCAGCGTTAGGTTTTTGGGCTGCGTACTCGTCCCTGGCTACATCGTCTTTTAGGTAAATCTTCGATCTACCAACTTCAGTAGAGTAAAGCGGAGGCTGCGCAATGTATACATAGCCGGCTTCGACCAAGGGTCGCATCTGACGATAGAAAAAGGTGAGCAGCAAAGTTCGAATATGGCTTCCATCCACATCAGCATCCGCCAGAAGAATGATCTTGTGATAACGCGATTTCTCTAAATCGAACTCTTCTTCACCGATTCCGGCTCCTATAGCCTGAATCAGCGAGATAACCTCAGTGTTTTTGAACATACGCTCAATGCGAGCTCGCTCCACATTGAGGATCTTGCCTCTGATTGGAAGGATAGCCATAGTCCGTGGATCACGGGCTTCTTTAGCTGAACCGCCAGCTGAGTTACCCTCCACAATATACAGCTCTGATTCTTCCGGGTTTTTACTCTGACAGTCAGCTAACTTTCCAGGCAACCCAGCTCCATCGAGAGCCGACTTACGCCGAATTGTCTGTCGTGCATTTGTTGCAGCGATTCTGGCTTTCGCCGCTTGGGTTGCTTTACCGACAACTAGTTTGGCCTCCCGTGGGTTTTCTTCAAACCACTCCGCAAGCTTCTCATTCGTAGCTTTTTCAACCAACGACCGAACCGAAACATTTCCGAGTTTGGATTTGGTTTGCCCCTCGAATTGTGGCTCGCTTACACGCACCGAAATGATGGAAGTAAGGCCTTCACGAATATCCTCTCCCTGAAGGTTGTCTTCTTTTTCTTTGATAAAGCCTTTATCACGTGCGTACTGGTTGAAGGTTCGGGTCAAGGCTGTACGGAAACCTTGCTCATGCATGCCACCTTCGATCGTATTGATGCCGTTAGCGAAACTATGGATACCGTCCGTTTGGTATCCGGTATTCCAACTGAAAGCTATCTCAACAGCCTCCCCGTCCCCCTCTTCTTCAAACCACCCGACGCTATCGAACAAGGCCTCTTTGCTGCGGTTAAGGTGCTCGACAAAATCTTTAATTCCACCGTCATAGCGAAGCGTCACCGGCTCAAAGTCTTTGACTCTTTCATCAACGACATAGAACTCCAAACCAGCGTTGAGGAAAGCCATCATTTGGAAACGATCCACAAGAGTCTGAGTCCTGAAGCTGATGCCCTCTTTGAAGATTTCAGGATCCGGATAGAAGGTGACTTGAGTGCCCGTAGCAGGGTTACCTTGTTCGTCTAGCGGCGATTCCCCGATGACCGTTAACTTGTCAACAGGCATACCTCCGTCTGAAAAGCTCATACGGTGGGTTTTGCCGTCACGGTCAATAATTACTTCCACAGATGTGGATAAAGCGTTCACTACAGAAATGCCTACACCGTGCAAACCACCCGAAACTTTGTAGCCGCTGTCGCCAAATTTGCCGCCGGCGTGAAGCACTGTCAGAACTACTTCAGCGGCAGTAAGATCATCGTACTTAGGGTGCTTACCCACTGGGATGCCGCGACCGTCATCCTTAACACAAACCGCCCCATCCTCTTTGACTGTTACATCGATCCTGCTGCAGTGGCCTGCCATAGCCTCATCGACTGAGTTGTCTACAACCTCCCATACCAGATGGTGCAGACCTGTTGGACCAGTTGAACCGATGTACATGCCAGGTCGTTTCCTGACGGCCTCAAGACCTTCTAAAACCTGAATATCTGATGCGCTGTAGCCATCGCTTGAGCTAGAAAGTGTGTCCTGATCAGATGGAATTGGAGACATAAACCCTTGCGTTCTTTTGGTAAATTTCGACGGGTTAACATTCTATCAGTCCGTCAGCAATTTGCAGGCGATACGCACGGGTAAAAACCAGCTCCAGAAGCGCCTTTTCTAAGGGTTGTCCCGACTATTTTTGGGGCAGGGCATTCAGTGCAAAATTGCCCGCACGCTTGTAATCTCTTCGGGTGCGAAACGCTTACCAAACTCTTCACAGATTTGAGTCTCCATCCACGAGATCTGCGAACTCCACGCTGGTTCTGAGCATACAACTGTTAGCTCAGCATCAATAACAGAAACAGGCGAAGTTACTCCCCCAAGCGCCGGACCGACGATGCTTGACCATTCATCGGACAATCGAGTTATCACGCTGATGGGCGGGGCCCCCAGATTCTGAAAGAATCTCTCCAAGCTGTGGGCCAAGGGCGTAATATCATCAGCCATGGTCCGCCTCTGAAAGGCTATCGAACTCAGTTATAACGTTGTCAGGCACTACGAGATTCGGGATCTCGGTCGCAGAAGTGATTAATGTTTGCCCCTTTGGCAGGTTGTTTAGTAAGCCAACTGCTCTGTCGTCGTCCAACTCCGACAACACATCATCTAACAATAGAAGTGGAGGTTCTCCTAAACGTTGGAATAACAGCTGGTGCGCTGCAACCTTAAGTGACAGGGCAAGACTTCGTTGTTCACCTTGCGACGCTTCATTTCGGGATTCAAAGCCGTTCAGAGTGATTAGCAACTCATCCCTGTGTGGACCTTGTGTGGTTACTTTTCGTCTGATGTCTAACTCTCTAGCTTTCTGTACAGCCTCGAATAGCTCCCCATCCCAAGACTGTTGATAAGCAAGACCCACTACCTGGTCTGTAGTGGTTAATCGCTGATATGCCTGGTTGATGAGAGGTACTAGATCCGCCACCAAACTTCTGCGGAGCGCTACAACTTTCTCTCCGGTTTCGGCGAAACGTTTATCCCAAACATCAAGTGTGGCCAGCTCGCCTTCATCAGGTTTATATGAGATCTGCTTAAGCAGCGAATTACGCTGTTTAAGAGTCCTATCTAAGCTTGAGAAAGTGGGTTCTAGATTTGGATCTAAAGCTAGTGCTAAATCGTCAAGATATTCTCTTCTCCCAGAAGGACCTTCTTTGATAAGCATCAGATCATCTGGTGCGAAAACTGTTACCTGTAACGCTCCAAGTAGGTCCTTGGTTCTCTTCAGCACCTGTTTATTGACTAGGACTTTTGAACGCCCTGAGGATATTTCTGCCTCAATAAGAACTTCTCTTCCTTGACGCTCACCAATTGCTCGGATCACAGCTGACTGAGTTCCTTTGGCTATCAGGTTAGCTGTGGGCGCACCCCTAAAGGACTTTAAACGAGAGAGGTAACAGATTGCTTCAACAATATTGGTTTTGCCTATCCCGTTCGGCCCGACTACAACATTGAGTCCTTCAGCGAGGTAAAATTGCGCATCGGAATAGGAACGAAAATTGTGCAGTGACAACTGCCTGATGATCATCTATTTACGAGACTCGTACTGGCATCAATAGATAAAGAAGTTCTTCAACTCCAACTGAGTGAATTAGAGCTGGTTTAAGCTCATCAATGGTCGACAGAGTGATCTCTTCTCCTGGGGTGACTTCGATGCCTTCCAGTAAATACTGTGGATTGAATGCAACAGTTAGATCAGACCCTTCGTAGGTCCCTTCAATGGATTCCCTTGCAGTCCCTACGTCTTGGGTTACCGCTATCATCTCAGTACCTTCTGAGGACATCTCTAGTCGCACTGGTGTAGACTCCCGGGCAAGCAGTTTAACTCTTCGCAGGGTTTCCAAGAATTCACTTCTATTGACCTTCAAGGTATTCGGATGGCTCTCTGGGATCAGCCCTCTGTAATTTGGAAATTCACCGTCTATGAGTCTTGTAACAAGCTTTACGTCGCCTACTTCGAATGCTGCTTCTGTCTCACCGAGCTGAACTTGTACCTTCTCGCTCTTATCTAGAACTCGATTCAACTCGCCAAGAGCTTTTGAGGGGATGAGTACACTTTGCCCTTGCCGAAGTACCGCAGCGTTAGGAATATCACGCATTGCTAAACGGTAAGAATCGGTGGCGACGAGTCTAAAGCCTTCTCCTTCGGCTGCTAACAAAACGCCTGTAAGGATTGGTCTTGAATCATCTGAGCTTGCTGCTAGAACTACTTGCTTAAGAGATTCTGCTAAATCCTCTGAAGCGAGGGTGAACGTCTCTGAATCTAGCGGCTTTAGATGAGGGAACTCATCACTTGTAATAAGCCGGATGCTAAATTCACTCCGTCCAGACTGGATAAGTAGAGAATCTTCAGATACTTCTAACTCAACTCCGCCAGGCTTTATAGCTTTCACAATCTCAGCGGCTAGACGGGCGGGAATAACAGCTGTTCCATTTTCTGTTCCAGAGACCTGAGATGTGACTGCAATTGTCAAATCGCGATCTGTGCCAGTAAGGGTCAACTGATTGCCCTCTAGGCTGGCCTGAATGCCGGATAAACCTGGGAGATTCTTACTTACGGCTCTTCCAGCAGTACTGAGCGCTTCAACCAGAACATCTCTTTCGCATTTAAATTTCATTGCATCCTCGGAGCTCTTGATTAGAGAAAGTTGTCTATGGCAGCTAGCTTAGCCAATAGATACGACTTTTGCCTGGGCGACACGGAAAGAATTCGCCTTACAAGCGTGTAATTTGGGCCTTGGGGCAATCCCGGGTTCCACACAATCTCTAACTTTTTCTTTTAAACAAAACTAGGTTAAGTAATAGGGGCTGTGGATTGTGGATAAGCGATAAAATCTCATACGCCGAAGCGGAATGTTTTTCCAGAGGTTCTGTGCTGTAACTCACAGAGTAACAAAGATGTAATTCTTGTCCTGTGGACTTCTCCAAACTTATCCACTGATAGTTAGAGCTAATTCACAGCCTTATTCGACCTTATTCCCCAGAATCTGCCAAGTTATGCACAGCTTTTTCCAGTGTTGTTACATGGTTGTAAATCTGAGAACGCTCTTTCATGAGAGCAGCGATCTTGTCACAAGCGTGAATGACAGTTGTATGATCTCGGCCACCGAATTCTCTGGCAATCATAGGAAAGCTAAGATCTGTCATTTGCCTACCCAGATACATAGCAACTTGGCGGGCAATCACTAAAGGCCGGCGCCGACTCTTGCCTTTTAGATCTTCCAAACTGAATCCAAAGTGTTGATGAGTGGCTTCGATGATCATTTCGATCGTAATTGGCTTGGGTTGCCGATTAGCGATAAAGTCGCCTAACACAGTTTCGGCAAGCTCTACGGTTAGCGGCTGGTGATTTAGGTTCGAATGAGCAGCGACCTTATTCAACGCTCCTTCTAATTCTCGAATGTTAGTAATGATATTCGATGCGATAAATTCACTAACATCTCGTGGCAGTTCAATTCCGTCATTGTCAGATTTCTTCTGCAAAATGGCCATACGAGTCTCTATGTCAGGTGGTTGGATATCGGTCAGCAGTCCCATCATAAATCGGCTCTTTAGACGGTCTTCCAGAGTAGGAATTGCATCCGGTGGTCTGTCTGAAGAGAGCACAATCTGCTTATCAGCAGCGTATAGATCATTGAAAGTGTGGAAAAGCTCTTCCTGGAGTCGGTCTTTACCTTCAATGAACTGTATGTCATCTATGAGGAGAACATCAATTTTTCTGTATCTGCTCTTAAAATCGTTACCGGATGCGTTCTTAATGGAGTCAACAAACTCATTTAGGAAGGTTTCAGTGGAAACGTAAAGAACGGTCAGTCTTGGGTAGACATCTTGGATGTAGCTTTCAACGGCTTTGAGGATGTGAGTCTTCCCCAGACCAGCGCTTCCATAAATAAACAAGGGGTTATAAGAGGCTCCAGGTCGTTCTGCAACGGATAGAGCCGCCGCATGAGCAAAGCGGTTCGATTGACCAATGACAAAGGTGTCGAAGGTATAGCGCCCACCCTCTGAAATGACTGAGGCCTGTGTGCTGTTACTCTCAGCAGATGGCTCATATTGCTGAGGAACTATCTCAATCACTGGTTCGGGGCTGTCAAGATCAATTGACTCCTCCAAATTTTGATCAAAGAGCGTCGGCACTATCGTCTCAAACTTCACTTTCAGAGCCTTGCCATTGGCTTCAGCGATGGCCTCTTCAACAAAAGGTCTGTACTTTCCATCGAGCTTGTCTCGAATAATTCCGTTAGGTAAACCAATGGTGAAGTCTTTATTGGTCATCGAAACGGCTTTGGCTTGAGCGAACGTGCTTTGCCAGATACCGTCAGAATACTGGCTTCGCAGCAACTCCGAAGCACTTTTCCACAGATCTTGGGCGTCTGTGGAAGCTGAATCAATAGAATTTGTGGGAGTTTTCCCCATTTTCCACAACCTTTTCCACTGTTTGTTGGCGGAATCAAGAACCTAGCATGTCTAGCAGACGAGGTCATCTAAAACTGTGGAAAAGTTGGGTTTAGAGATACTGCTATTAGCCTTGGTAGTCGGCAACAGTTTATTTTTGTTGTCTGTAGTTTGGATCGTCGTTGGTCGCCTTTGTTAGTTACCCGAGACCACGACCTAGATAACGGAGTGAAAAGTGAAACGCACGTTTCAGCCAAAGAACCGCAAGCGTTCTAAGAAGCATGGATTTAGAAAGCGTTCAGCCAGCCGTGCAGGCCGCAAGGTTTTGGCGGCTCGACGCAAAAAGGGTCGTCATAAAATAAGCGCGTGATTGCTTCGATCTCGACCTCTGCAACCTTTAAGAGGCTGGAATCAGAAGGCACTAAGCTATCGGCTGACTCGCTCAGTTTTGTTTGCGTACCTAATGACTCCAATCAAATCGAGATCGCTTTTGCAATTGGACGAAAATTTGGCAACGCCGTGAAGCGAAACAGGGCCAGACGAAGAATCAAAGAGGCGCTTAGAGTAGTGGTTCGAGATCAACAAGTCATCAAGCCAGTTTCTGTTTTAGTATTAGCAAGTCCCAAGATTCAGAAACTTTCATTTGAACAACTAGTTGTACAAGTGGAAGGAATCTATAAAAGGATTCCACAGAGTTAACGATGAAAAGTATCATTTTAAAAGTTATCAATCTGTACTCTGCGTATTCAGCGACCAAGCCGGCCCGCTGCCGTTTTTATCCGAGTTGTTCACAGTTTTGTAGACAGGCTGTGGAGAATCACGGCGCTATGAGAGGCCTTTTCCTCTCCCTAAAGCGGTTTCTACGTTGTAATCCCTTTGGATCGTTCGGAATTGATCCAGTACCAGAAAAGAAGTTAGGTTAAATGTTCACAAACATCGCAGATTTTTTTCTAGAAGGAGTGGCTGGAGCCC
Organism: Acidimicrobiales bacterium; assembly: GCA_020628305.1. Lineage (GTDB taxonomy): Bacteria > Actinomycetota > Acidimicrobiia > Acidimicrobiales > SZUA-35 > JAHDDW01. The sequence continues at coordinate 10,729 of JAHDFH010000004.1, forward strand.
TAGCAATTTTCTACTCCCTCCCTGTCGTTGGGGGCAATTACGGTTTAGCGATAATCATGTTGACGCTGGTGATCATGGTACTTTTGATGCCACTTACGCTTAAAGCGACCAGGTCGACCATTAAGATGGCCCAAATGCAGCCGAAACTAAAGGCTTTGCAGAAAAAATACAAAGACGATCGCATGACCATGAATGCCGAAGTGATGGCTTTGTACAAGGAGCACAATATTTCTCCAGTTGGAGGCTGTTTACCAATCATTGCTCAGATGCCGGTTTTTCTCATCCTATTTAACGTGCTGCGGGGAATCACTAGAAGAGTAGAAGATCTCCCCTTCTATGGCATCTCTGATCAAGCTTGGAACTCTGCTGGGGGTGCCTACAGCGGCAAGACTTTCGCTCCCAACTATCTGGACCCTTCAACTGATCTCTATCAGGACCTCTCCCAAGATGTGTCAATGGACTTCGGTCCACTAGATCTGGGCGAGCAAGCTTGGGATGTACTGCAGTCAGATTTCGTCGGTGCGCTCCCCTACATCCTGCTGATTCTCTTTGTGGTGGGCTCTTCTTACTACCAGCAGCGCCAGGTGCAGGCCAGACGATCAGATAATATTGCGATTAACCCGCAACAGCAGATGTTGATGAGAGTACTTCCTCTCCTAAGTGGTATTTGGGGCTTTATCTTTCCAGCTGGATTGGTTCTTTACTGGGCGACTTCAAACGGGTTTAGAGTTGGTCAACAGGCATATATCACTCGTTCTATTTATTCCAAGCAAGAAGCAATCGCCCCAGAAGTAGCGCTTGACGATGATGATTTAGCAGATGAGGCCGAAGAAGTTGAAGATTCAACTGAAGGACTTTCTGAAAGAGAACTCCAGTGGGCTAACCGCAGGAAAGCCAAGGCAAACAAAGCCAAAGCAAAACGCAAACCAAGTGGTACCGGGTCGTCACGAACAACCCCTAAAGGTACCCAATCACAGAAAAGTAAGAGGTAAATAAAGTGACATGGATTACAACAACCGCAAAGTCTTTGCCAGAGGCAATTGATTTAGCACTAGACAATCTTGGCGTCGATGAATCCGAGGCAGAGATCGTGGTAGTAGAAGAGCCAAAGCAGGGTTTCTTTGGTCGTGCTAAAGGAATCGCAAAAGTAGAGGCAAGAGTAAAGCCAAAGCAGGTTCGCAATAAGCAAGACCGCAAGCGTCGTCAGAACAATCGCCCAAGCAATAAGAACTCTGGCTTAAAGCCACAGAAGGGCGCTAAGAGCAATGCTCCTAAACCAGCCTCACCGAGAAAGAACCCTAAGCAACGCCAAGACAAGCCTGCTGCTGACCGACCAGCGCCTGATACCCCAATCGAAGAGGTATCAGATTTTCTCAAACAATACATGGTCGGCTTGTCAGAAGCATTCGGTATTGATGACAACGTTGCGGTTAAAGGTGACGCCGAAGCCGGTCTTACCGTGTCTCTTGAGGGCCAACACGGACTTCTAGTGGGTCAAAAAGGTCGCACGCTCAACGCTATTCAGGAGCTAGTTAGAGTTTCTACACAACGCTCTAAGCCAAGTGAATACCGGATCTACGTCGATGTTGGGGGCTACAGGGAAAAGCGTCGTGAGGCTCTGTCAAAGTTTGCACTGGATGCTGCTGAGAAAGCCAAAGCAGAAGGGATTGAGGTTGTTCTTGATCCAATGCCATCTGCTGACCGTAAGGTTATACACGACGCATTGAATGATGATCCTGAGGTAGAGACACGGTCAGCCGGTGTTGAACCCCGTCGTAAGGTTGTGGTCGTTCCAGTAGAGAATAACTAACTAATTGGCTCCGCTCGAGCAAGTTCTACACAGAGCTAAGGAGCTCGGCTTCTTTGGTCCGGCTCCGATAGATGAGCAGATAGCTCATGCAATGATATTTGCTGAGCATCTGCCGCGAGCTAGTGCCAAGATCGCTGACATTGGTGCGGGCGGAGGTCTCCCCTCGCTTCCACTGCTTGTCAGCAACACAGAACTAAGGGCGACTCTAATTGATACGAACGAGCGCCGCTGCTCTTTCTTGGCTTGGGCGATTGTCGAACTAGATCTGGCCGAGCGTACGTCAGTCGAACTCGCCAGGGCCGAAGAATTGGGCAAAGATGGAGGCTTCCGGGAACAGTTCGATGTCGTAATTGCCCGTGGCTTTGGTCCTCCAGCGATAACCCTCGAGTGCGCTGCCCCCTTGGTAAGTTTGGGTGGACGGGTTGTCATTAGTGAACCCCCGGAATCTAGACAGTGGCCGAGCAAAGAGCTAGCTTCGATAGGCCTTGAGTTTGAGTACTCTAACAACTGTGCAGTGTTCAATAAGGTGGACAGCTCTGATGAGCAAAGCCCCAGAAACTTTCGAACAATGCAGAGGCACCCGATTTTCTGAGACGGATACTGTTGGCTAAACACGTTTCTGGTGAAAGATTCCTATTGGTCAATGTAGGATAGTTGGGTGCATGATCCGCTTACTACTCAGACCCATGATGGCAACAGTCAGCAGCCTTGTCGGATCATTGCTGTGGCCAATCAAAAAGGCGGAGTTGGAAAAACCACAACCGCTGTTTCAGTAGCGGCTGCAGCAGCAGAGTTGAACAAGCGAGTTTTACTTGTGGACCTGGATCCCCAAAGTAACGCAACGACCGGCTCAGGTCTTGACCCGCAGACCATTGAGGCTTCCATGTATCACGTGCTTTTGCACGAGCTTCCAATGGATGATGTCGTTCAAGCAACAACAGTTAAGAATCTTTTCATCGCCCCATCTTCAATGCAGCTCGCTGGCGCAGAGATGGAACTGGTTTCTGCTTTCTCCAGAGAGACTAAGCTACGGGTGGCGTTAGATAAAGTTTCATCAGATTACGACCTCGTGATTATCGACTGTCCCCCATCTCTGGGGCTCATCACCATAAATGCCCTGACAGCAACGAAGCACGTGCTGGTTCCTATACAGTGCGAGTACTTTGCGCTTGAAGGTGTTGGGCAGTTGATTAGGAACATAGATCTAGTCAAACGTAACCTCAATCCGGAGCTTGAACTAGCTCACGTTGTGCTTGTGATGTTCGATGGTAGAACCAACTTGGCTAATCAAGTTGTTGACGAGGTACGTCAACACTTTGGTGACCGAGTCTGTCGTACTGTAATTCCCCGCTCGATAAAGCTTTCGGAAGCGCCTGCCCATGGCTTGCCAATCACTGTGTTCGATACCGATTCTCGAGGAGCTGCCGCATACAGGTCGTTAGCTGCGGAACTTTTGGAGGAACCACATGGATGACGCATTAAGAGACTTATTAGACCTAACAGAGAAGGATGGCTCAAATATTGAGCTCGTAGAGCGGGAGTTACGAAGTATCCCAGTCGGAGACATCTCCCCCAACTCTTATCAACCCCGACGGAACTTCGACGAAGATGAGCTTTCATCACTCGCAGCTAGCATTACCGAAGTTGGCGTGCTCCAGCCGATTCTTGTCCGGCCCAACTCCGATAGTACATATGAACTCATAGCTGGTGAGAGGCGTTGGAGGGCAGCAACACGAGCTGGGCTAGCCGAAATCCCAGCCGTTGTCGGAGAGTATAGAGATCTAGATTCCTTTGAACAGGCGATTGTGGAAAATCTGCACCGTAGTGATCTCAACCCCTTAGAAGAGGCACGAGCTTACAAAAAGTTGTCTGATGAGTTTGGCATGACACACGTTGAGATTGCGAAGCGAATGGGGAAGTCCAGACCGTCGATAGTCAATGCAATCAGACTTCTTAATCTTCCAGCCGAAGTCCTGGCCTTACTTGAGGCTGGAGATCTCAGCGCCGGCCATGCACGTACGGTGCTGGCTATAGATGACCCGCTCGAACAACTCCACTTGGCGAACTTGGCGATTCGCAAAGGCCTAAGCGTTAGAGCGCTTGAGAACGAAGTACGCCGGCTGCTCAGGGCTGAAGTTGCTGGCAATAGCGCTACAGGACAGGCCAAACCCAACTTTGGACATCTTGAGGTAGAAGAACGCATCTCAGAACACCTACAGACCAAGGTTAAGGTTGAAGGGGGAGCGTCAAAAGGGCGGATCACCATAGAGTTTGCCGACACAGTTGACCTGGCCAGAATTTTCGAGCTGATCGTACCCCGCCAAGCCCCCTAGAGTTACTCGCTCCAGATCTTTCCTGGTAGATCTCCGCTGTGGGGATCTGTCTAACGAAGCATGTCCCTCGTCTGACCCAATTGCCCCAACATTTTCCCGAATAGACATCGTTTAGGCGAGTCAATAGCCCTCCATCACCCGCGATAGCTGCATCAATAGCCGATCCAGCCCCCAGCGTGGCCAAATCGCCCCGAACTGCAGTGAATTGTGACACACAGCCATCTCGACCCCTGGTCGCTGGATCCATATCTCGACACCGTCAGTCAACCTCAGGAAATCTTAAGAGCTGTTACATCTAGGTTCGCTTTCAAGCCCTTAAAAGGCGGACGCGATCTCCCAGTGGCCGGCACTGGGAGATCGCAAGCGTTCCTTCGAGGGATCCCGGCAAGATCCATGCGGTAAGGCCCTTGGTTTAACGTGAAACTTTACCTAGCGAGAGTTACTGTCGGGGCGTGGGAAGTTGTGGTAGGTAAACGGCGGTCAATCGGGTAAGTCCGTCTCATGGTGTGTTGTCATGGCGGTGGATCTTGCGCTCATGTGTGAAAAGTTGGGTTAGCGTCATTGACTGCTAGAAATGGCACCTACAAAGCGTTGTCTCTGTCCTCGTTGTGCTCGTCGGTTCACATTGTTCCACTCGCGTTTGTGGGTTGTGGCGGGTTACTTTGGTTGTGTTTGGGAATAGTCCTGGGTGTGTTCGGAACCATAAGGTGCACATCTGGTTGGAAAAGGATCCACCATTGGTAGTGGCGCGTGTGTTAGTGTCAGATCCTTGGTGCAAGATGGTATTGCAAGGTGAAGGAGTGGTTGAGATGGGCTCGGTTGAAACCATACCCAATTCAGTTGTGGTCGGCATTGGCAAGGGGGGAAGTTGTAAGACGACGCTCTCAACACAATTAGCCGGCATTTGGTCCAGTGAGGGTAAACGTATCCTCCTGGCGGACCTGGATATGCAGGCTTCGGCCACAAAGGTAGTTGGGCTCGACCCGTCCCAACATGGCGACGGGCGTCATCTAATGGACTCGATTGCGTACGGAGATGAACTAGCAACGGTAAAGGCTAGAGACGGCCTAGATATTGTCGTAGCGGGGAGGCATACAAAGACTCTCTCTAATCATCTTGTTACAGCTGATACGGCAGCGGAGGCCTTCGCTCTGCCGTTTCAGAAGGCGGCACTGTCCGGCAAATACGACAGAATTGTGTTTGACCTACCACCGTCGGGATCCTCAAGGCTTGCTGACCTTGCAATGCAGACAGGCAAGTACCTACTAGTTCCCACTTCTAGCGGGGTTGACAATATTGAAGGACTAAGGGTGCTTGCATCAGAACTTGAGGAATTGGAGAGCAATATCGTACTACTGGGTGTTGTTATGATGAAGATTGGGGCCGGAGCCCCCCGAAAGCGGGCTGAGACGAGGCAGCAAGTGTCTGAGATTCTCGCTGGGGTAGCGGATCCGTTTCAAACCATTATTCGCGACGCCGGCGCTGCCTATGATGACTCTCGCAAAGCCAGCTTGTTCTTACACGAGTACGCAGAATGGGCTACCACAGTCTCGGTAGCTAGCCAGATTAAGTCCAAGATCCGAATACCGGGCAACCTCGCGGATCTAGCTAGGGAGTTCTATGAGCTTGCAGATGAAGTCGATGATCGCATCGCTAAAGCCGACGAGTTACTAGGAGGCGGAGATGTCTGAAAAAACTCTTAAGGGAGCAAGAGGGCTCAACTCCATCGCCGATCCAGCTAGTTTTAGGGGAGCGACACGCAGATCAGAACGCTCGTCTAAGGCAGCTGATGAGAGTTCCTCAAAGCCAGCACCTGTTGTCGACCTCGTAGAGGCCAAGGTAGCTAGCCCGATCAGTAACACTCAAGAAATGGGCACCAAAGCGGGGGAGAGGAAGCAAGCTGCGAGCAATCACGAAGCCCTGAAGAGTGCTCCGAGCTCCACAGTTAGCCAGCCTCAACGTTCTCGCCGCGAGTTAACCGTGCCGTATAAAATCCATGACCTGCTTGAAGCTACTATGCAAAACGCAACGGATGTTGTTATGCGAGCAGTGCGCAACCACGGTGAAGAGATTATGGCAGGGGATTACGCCAGAGGAATAGACAAGGGGCGCAAGCGTTTGCGGATTACCATGTCTGATGAGCAATTTGCAAAGATAGCAAAGATTGGGCGAAGTCGGGGCTGGAACCAGTCCGAGACAGTAGCTGTCCTTTTGTTTGCAGAGCTTGGACAGACAGAGCTTCAAAAAGCGGAAAGAAGGGGAGAGGAAACGAACCTCTCACCCTTCCCCATTTAGTTTCACCTATAGGCCTAGATCAGCAAGAAGTTCTTCTTTGCCCTTAGCCCCAACGATAGTTTTTTCTATCTCGCCGTCTTTAAAGAGCAGCATCGTGGGAATAGATCTAACGCTATAGCGCATAGCCAAGTCCTGGTTCTCATCTACATTCACTTTTGCGATCTTGATAGATCCGGCATTCTCATTAGCGATCTCTTCCAGCACTGGTGCAACAGCCCTACACGGCCCGCACCATTCGGCCCAGAAGTCAACAAGGACAGGCTCTGATGAGTTGTTTATTGTTTCGTCAAAGTCATTGACGCTCAAGTTGGCAATGTTCTCAGCCATAGTATTCTCCACTCTTTCGATACATCTATAACAGCAGATAAGGCTAGCTTATTCCAGGGGAGCTGTTGTACAGTTTAATGAACATTCGCTTCGAGCCAGCGTTCTGCATCTATCGCAGCGACGCAGCCGGAGCCGGAAGCAGTAATTGCTTGGCGGTAAGTCTTGTCTTGAACGTCGCCACAGGCGAAAACGCCCTCAACACTCGTGTAGCTAGAGGGTGATTTCGTGACGATATAGCCTTCTTCGTCTGTGTCTAACTGGCCTTCGAAGATAGTTGTATTGGGCTTGTGGCCAATTGCTACGAACAGGCCAGTGACTGGCAACACTTGAGACTCATCTGTCTGATTGTTTCTAACAGTTACGCCCTCAAGGGCTGCATCTCCCTCGTAGCTAACTACTTCTGAATTCCAGAGAAACTCTATCTTGGGATTATTAAGCGCCCGGTCTTGCATGATCTTTGAAGCCCGAAGAGAGTCTCTTCGGTGAATGATCGTGACCTTACTAGCAAACTTGGTTAAGAAGGATGCTTCCTCCATTGCAGAGTCACCACCACCGACTACTGCTATCTCTTGATCTTTGAAGAAGAACCCATCACAAGTAGCGCAGGTCGAAACGCCTTTGCCGATTAATTCTGTCTCACGGTCCAGTCCTAGCATTAGAGCCTTCGCTCCAGTAGAGACAATGACACTTTCCGAAATGTGAGTAGGAGCACCGCTCGTGTCAGACCCGACCCACACTTTGAACGGGCGCTCAGAGAAATCTACTTTGGTCGCCTTGACGGTTTCTATGTCAGTTCCGAAGCGCTCCGCTTGTTTGCGGAAGGAACTCATCAGTTCAGGGCCCATGATGCCACTCGGAAATCCAGGAAAGTTCTCTACTTCTGTCGTCAACATTAGCTGCCCCCCAGGTTGATCGCCTGTAGAAGAAGGTTCTCCCTCTAGCATTACGGGGTCCAACGAAGCTCTGGCGGTGTAAATAGCTGCAGTAAGTCCAGCTGGTCCGCTTCCGATGATAAGTACGTCGCTCTTTTTAGTCATTATTTTTGATCTTTGGTTCTTTCTTACGCCATAGGAACGTGCCAATTAGCAGGAACAGGCCTCCAACGATGAAGTAAGCCAACCAGGGCTCACCTTCGCCGACGAAGGAAAATTCAGAAGTAGCTGTGACAAGAAATCTCAGCAGGAGTATTAACCCTATTACCAACGCAATAATTCCAACAAAGGCTGCGGCGATAAGGTAAACGGCGTACCGAGAAGCTACTAGAGCCGGTCCAGTCGTCTTAGCTCGTACGGTGTCGACGTAGCCAACCACCATGTTTGATGCTTTTTGTGGCCAGTCGGATCGTGAAGAAGTGGTCTCTTCGGTAGCGCTAGAATCATCCATAGGTGTTGTAAAGCTTAGCAACCTGTGGTTGTAACTAAGCCGATGACCGCTAAATCCTAGCTGATGTAGATTTCTCTGATAGCAAGTGGCTCCTGAACTTCGCCTACATCAAAGGAGACAACTATGAACTTGTATGTCGCGGATGTGACTTCGCTGGAGATATTTGCTTGAGCTGTCACAGTTTGATCGGGTGAGTCGATGGTTGAACCTTCTTCGTACAGACCAATATCGAAACTAGCTTCCGCATCGCTTGCTAACACTGCAATGTTGTCAACCGTTCTAGATTCAGTTAGCTCTATAGCTAGCGCTGTTATGGTGTCGTCTTCTACAACCCAGGCTGTTTCTGTGTCTTCATCCAGAGATCGGTAGGCTTCTGTGTCAGCAAGGTAAGTCCCGTCTTGCAGTAAGACTACATGTTCTGATTTTGCAAGATCTACCTCATCTGTGTTCAGATCAGCAAGAGCTCCTAAGAGCCCGATGATTGCAAAAATAAGAGCGATGAGGAAGATGGACCCGCCAAATAGAAGCCATGCAGGGGAGCCGTTAGGTGCGATGGAACGTTCAGAGTCATCGATAGCTGAGTGATAGTTCAGTTGCTTTGTTTCAATCTTTGCATCGCTGATGGTTTCTGCGTTGAGTACTTCGTTGGCGTCAATTTCTGCCAACGCATCAGCAAACTCCTCGGCGGTTTGATAGCGATTGTCTGGCTTCTTGTGGAGCGCTTTGGCAAAGAACTCATCGAGGCGATCCTCTCTGAGTTCAGGAGCAACGCCAGAAAGCGCCGGTGCTGGCTTTTGGAGTCTGAGTAGTGCTGTTGCAGCTTCATTATCTGCAACGAAGGGAGCTATGCCAGCTAGTGCCTCGTACATAACAACGGCTAGAGAGTAAAGATCAGATCTTCCATCCGTAACATCGCCAGTTACCTGTTCAGGCGAAAGGTATTTGGCCGTCCCGAGAAGCATTCCTGTAGCTGTGAGGTCGCTATCTGCAATCGTCTTAGCAATGCCGAAATCGGTCAGAACGCTAGTTGAGTTTTCCTGAAGCATGATGTTGGCTGGTTTGATATCGCGGTGGACAATTCCTTCGTCATGAGCAACGGCGATTCCGTTGGCTAATTCAGAACCAAGTTTGATGACTTCATCAACTGACACGGTGCCAACTTTGTCAAGATGATCTCGCAAGCTTATCCCATCGATGTAATCCATGATGATTACGTGCGTGTCGCCAATGTCAAGATCATCCTTGATTGAGACGATCGCTGGATGGTCAAGCTTTTTAGCTGCCTGCGCTTCCCTAACGAAACGAGCTTTAAACTTTTCGTCTTGAGCCAGATGGGGGTGTAGAACTTTTACGGCTACTGATTCGTCGGCTTGTTGGTCATTTGCGACCCAGACCTGGGCCATTCCGCCGTTGGCTACCACTTGCATCAGTTCATAATGGTCGCCTAGAACACTCCCAACTTTCAACGTGTCCCCGCCTGAACCCATAGCTACCTCGACTTGTTGCCTATTTCAATTATAGACGCTGTGGAGTCTTTGTGGGTTTCGTCAAATCTATGTGTGGCTCCAGCAGCTTTTTTCGCTCTTTTCGGGTCGAGATGACCCACCAGGACGCTAGAGACAACAAAGCAAGTACAGACAAGGCTGTTCCCATTCCTGGGAAAGCCGTGGAGCGTACAGTCATTTCCGATTCGGACAATACTATTGACCCGTCTTGGGTTGTTAGGGCAATGCCCAGGGCAGAGTTTCCGAGCGCTCTCAGTTCGAGATCAACGTCAACTAAGTTAGTTCCTGGTTGCAGCAATATATCTCTCACAGGGTCAGCAATGGTTGCTTTGTCAGCATCAAGCACAAGTCTTACCTGTCTAGGTTCTTGTGCAGCGTTGATCAATGTAATGGGAATGGTTGCTTCGGTTGCCGCTACGTTCAGCCCTTGGCCAGGGGCAACACTGGTCAGTGCCAGATCAGATTCAAGAGCCGCAGCTAGGGCCGACATCTCCAGTTGCTGCGATCCGTCATTTACGAGTAATGCATAGCGGTTTGCGTACTCGAATGCTTGAGAAGAGGTGGCTGATCCTAATGTAAAATAGCTGTTGAGTAGCTGGGTTACTCGAATATCCTGACTGCTGGCGAGCGGTGTGGTCGATTCTGTTTGAGAGTCGATACTGATCAGGTCCTCCGGCAGTTCGAGGGTGTCTAACCGGGTGAAGTTGATGGTGCTTTGACTCAAGAGCAGTCGTAGTGCTTGAATATCTTCTAACCTGCTAGCGACCAAAACTGTAGCGAGTGAGTCACTCATGTCAGCCCTGAAAGCAGCAGCAGTTACATGTTGGGAGGAGTTGAGTTCGGTTTCCAGCGAAGGTGTTGTGAGGACCCATCGTGTTGCTGGAGTAGTGTACAACTGAGTGGAGCTAGAGATTGCTAAAAGTCTTGTTCGCTGTAACCGGCCAAGGGTTTCTGCTGCTGAAGCCCCCGGGTCGGCTTCAAAGAAAGTGGCGTCATTTATATAGCTAATGCCTTCGTTGTTGAGCCACTGGCCAAAATTCTCAAGAAGCGATCCAAAAAGAAAGTCTTGGGTGGCTGAGGGCAGTGAATCAATCTCAGGTTCAAGGCTGTGGTAAACGATTACAGCTGTAGTTGTCGAATCTTTGAGAGAAGCGGTCAATTCTGAATCGAGGGCCAACTCTTTCAAAGTCGCTGGGTTAAGTGCCAAATGAATAGGAGCATCAGATTCGGCCACAAACTCAAGTGCTTCAGACAGTGTGTCAACGTCTGGTTGAAGCACCAAGATCGTAGAAGTAGGAGTTGAGTTATTCACGACGTTTATGTAACTCGTTGTTGACGTAAGAACTTGGCTATCTGTAATTAGATCAAGTTGAATTGGATAGCTTCCTGGTCCTGGTAGAAGTGTTCCTTGCGTACTGGATGTCCCCGGTGAGCGGAGCTGAAGACTCCACGAAACGCTGTTGATGTTTTGAGCAGGTGTCAAAGTAATGTCTTGAAGCTTGTGCAGGGGGCCACCTTGGCTATTAGTGCTGCTTGAGATTGCTTCAAAGATCGTGACGTCTATCTCAAAGTCGTCCAGATTGTTTGGCACAGAGAGCTCGAGTTGAAATGTGGCGTCAGCTTCAACTTCGACATCTTGTTTAGTAATAACAATTGTAGCTCCCTGGGCGGAAGCGCTCGTCGTGGACAGAGCAAGCGAAGCAAGCACAAGGCATAAAAAATTCAAGTATCTGAGTTTTGCCACTTCAGTACCAGCAGTCTTTCATTTTCCAGCGAGAAACCCAACTTTGAATACAGCGCCAGGGCTGCTTCGTTGTGGAGTTGAGTATTAACCATAGCAATGGAAGCACCCCTGCGTCTCAGCCAGCGCATACTATCTTCAACGAGTGCAGCACCAATGCCTTGTCTGGTATGGCTAGGACTCACCGCAAGTCTTTGCAAATACCCTGTCGAGCCTATTAGTCCCGTTACCGCATAGCCTGAGATGATGCCATCCGAAACAGCAACTCGAGTGATCTTTACATTCGTGGCGTTCTTTGCCGAGTTGAGTGCATGCAAATCAAACTGCCAAAACTTGTCGAAACACTGGCGGTCGATTTCAATCAATCGGCGATCGTGCCAGGGTCTTGCAGAACGTATTATCTGAGTACTATGTGCCTCGGATCGTTCAGCGACAGGCGCTGATAGTAGATACAGCTGCTCCAAACATTCGAAGCCGTTCGCAACAAGATTGTCAGTCTCGTTTTCTCTCATGGCTGAGGTAACTATGTCGCTGATGCCAAGCTGCTGAAGTAAAGCTATGGTTTCTTTCACCTGTTCAGAGCTTAGATAGTGAGGTTTAGGCCTGAGAAGGATTGTGTCAGAGTCTTGCCTCCAAGGTGAGGCATAGAAGTGTTTGATCTGTCGAAGTTTGTATCGATGACCTAGGCTAAATACTTCCACCCAGGCCATAATAGACAAGCTCAACGTCGTGCTCCTGATTACCGTCGAAGTAACTGTTGTGGACTCGGGTAACATTTGTAAATGGAGACGGCTGCAGGTCGAGTATTGAAACACTTGGCTGAACAACTAACTGAAGTGGCAGAAGTGTTTGCTGCTGCTGGCCATGAGCTATTTTTTGTTGGAGGCATAGTCAGAGATGCCCTAATGGGGGAGGCCACTCAAGGTGATGTTGATTTGACTACCAATGCCCGACCAGCCGAAATCAAAATGCTGCTCGAACCGTTGGCTACCGTGACATGGAACCAAGGGGAGAAGTTTGGAACCATCGGAGGCAAGGTCGGAGGCTTTGATGTTGAGGTGACCACTTACCGTGGCGAAAACTATCAGGAGAATTCTCGCAACCCGGAAGTCCATTTTGGCGACTCCCTAGAAGAGGACCTAAAGAGACGCGATTTTTCTATAAATGCTATGGCCGTTAGTGTCGAGACACTCGAACTCGTTGACCCGTTTCACGGCTTAGAGGATCTTCGATCCGCCACTCTCCGCACGCCATTTGATCCGCTGGTTTCGTTCACCGACGATCCTCTGCGAGTGTTACGAGCTGCTAGATTCGCCGCCCGGATGAATTTAGCTATCGATCCAGCATTGGCCGATGCTGCGGCACAGAGTAGTAGCCGTTTGTCGGTTGTTGCTACTGAACGAATCGCAGGTGAACTGCTGAAGTTGCTTGCGACTGAAGATCCAACTATGGGCTTGCAGTTTCTTCTAGAAGTTGGCGCTTGGCGAAAAATATTTGGTTGGGAATGGAACCAGGAGCAACTAAAGACGTTATGTGGATCGTTGGGTGAGCTAGATGCATCACAGCGGCTAGTGGCTGCTTTATATTTCTCTCCAGACCATGAACAATCTTTGCAGCGCCTCAGTTTGTCATCCAGTGAGTCTAGACACGCAAGGACTGTGCTTCGATCTATTCAGCTGTTGAGAGATCGCACAGCAGACAAGCCTCTACTGCGGTCGCTCTTGGTGAGTAGCTCAAAAGGCCGCAAGGCTGGCTCCGCTATTGAGAGCAGTATGTTATCTGCAATCGGGGTGGGATTAGCCCTTAACCTTAGTGCAAGGCGATTTAGCAGGGCGAGGGACTTACTCTCGGAGATGAAATCTGATAACGAGTTGGATAACCTTACGCCCCCTATCTCAGGCACCGAGCTGATAACACGCTTCCAACTTCAAGAAGGCCCAGAAGTTGGAAGACTGCTCGGGCTTGTGCAAACTCAAATCATAGATAAAGGTCCGCTGCCTGTCTCTGAGGTTTGGCAGTACCTAGACGATGAGTTGAACAATAACTAGCTTTACTGGGTGATTTAACCTAAGCTCTTGGCAGTGAGTGTGTCATTTGTGTTGCCAGGAGTTGACCGTGAAGACCATATGGCCCATAAGTTCTATATCCTTGAGGTACATAAGCTCTTGGCGGAGTTAGCAGTGTAGGTGTTAAATATGTGTAGGCGATTTATCTACAGCAGGCGAAATGGGTAGCTTTATTAAAACAATTCCGGGCGTTCTATCTAGACCTTCGAGGGTGGCGGATCGCTCGCGTAACCCGTTGTGGCGCATGCGCAGGGCAATTTTTGGTGTCTTTGTAATGGGAGTCCTAACTGTCTTTGGTCTCTTCGCTTTTTACATCATGAAGCCGTTGCCGGATATTTCGTCGGAACAGGCTTTAGCATCCCATATCTGTTTGGAGACAGAATCTCAGTGTGATTCGACGCTTGCTATTGCTTCTGCTTCGCAAGCCGAGAGCGATAGAGAGTTAATCAATTCCATTAGCGAAGTGCCTGATGTAGTTATTCATGCACTCGTAGCTACAGAAGACAAGAACTTCTATGAGCATCGTGGCGTCAACATGCTTGGCATTGTTCGAGGCGTCATGCAGACAGCAAAGTCTAAAGTGACCGGATCTGGTTCTGCCCAGGGTGGCTCGTCTATCACTCAGCAGCTCGTTAAAAACCAATATTTCGACTCTGCATCATCGTTCAATGCTGATCAACTGGGAGCGATTGCTCGAAAGCCAGAAGAGGTAGCTCGCTCGATTCAACTCGAACGACAGCTGGCATCTGAGGACATCGAATGTCGTTCTGGAACAGCTACTGATCGTTGTGTCAAAAACGAGATTCTGAGACGCTACTTCAATACCGTCTACTACGGACGTGGCGTTAACGGGTTGAAGTCTGCGGCTCGGGTTTATTTCGACAAAGAGATCGGCCAGCTCAACTTGGAGGAAGCGGCCTACTTAGCCGGCGTGCTGCGCAATCCAACCAGAGCAGAGCCAGTGAACAACCCTGATGAAGCCCAGCGCCGAATTATTGTCTCTCTCGACCTCATGATCCGGGAAGGCTACATCACAGAAGCCGACAAGGCTCAATCCGTAGCTCGCATGGAGGCAAACTTTGTTGCCAACCCAGAACTTGGAGTGGCGTTGCCAAACTTTGCGGCGAAGGTCTCCAAAGAAGGTCTGGGGCAGGTGGAGTATGCCAGCGTTGGATCTGAGTATTTTGTGGACGAAGTGTGGCAGCAAGTCGATGAGGTGTACCCAGGGCTTAGAACCACAGGTGGATTGAAGGTATACACCACAATGGACCCTGCGTTGCAAACAGCAGCCTATGACTCCTTAGTCTCGACTATCTCGCCGTCTAATCCAGATCTTCCGAACACAGCTTTGGTCAGCATCGATTCCCAGGGCATGGTCAGGGCCCTTGTGGGTGGATACGACTATGCCAATAAGCCCTTCAACTTCGCAACAGCTAGAGGATCTGCGGGGCGTCAGCCTGGATCTTTGATGAAATCAATTGGTTTGGCTTCTGCGATTGACTCGGGTTTGTCTGCAAGGTCGCTTTATACAGCTCCAAGGGAGATCGTTATCCCATCTGGATACAAGGGCATTGCCTTGGGTGAAGACTGGACGGTAAAAGGCGGCAAGTTTGACGACCTAACCTACCCGAACTACATCACTCTCGAAGAAGCAACTTGGAGTTCAACTAACTCTGTTTATGCTCAGTTAGCCTTTGATATAGGTCCAGATCGTCTTGTGGAAACAGCTCAGAATCTGGGAGTAACGAGCGACTTTGGAACTCCTCAGGCCTCTTACATGCTTGGTTCCAACTCGGTTTCTGTTGTGGATATGGCTTCTTCATACTCAACGTTCGAGCGTGCTGGCGTTCAGGTTGACCCAAGATTCATCCAGCGAATTGAAGATCGCAATGGCAACGTTATCTGCTGGTATCCAGCTAATGGAACCTGTGCCGGCGAGGGACCTGTTGCCCCAGATATTGAGGGTGAGCGTGCTATTCAACCAGAGACAGCGCGGCAGGTAAACCAGATTCTTACAGGTGTTGTGAATGCCGGAACTGGGCGTAGGGCAGCTATCCCTGGTCGAGCTGTTGCAGGTAAGACCGGCACCTCTCAGTCAAACCGTGACGCTTGGTTCACTGGGTATACATGTGATTTGACTACCTCTGTTTGGGTTGGCTATGACGACAACCGTGCTATGGAGAACATGGGTGGAGTTTTCCCGGGCATTGTGGGGGCTTCAGGAACTGTAACTGGGGGATCTGTACCAGCTCACATGTGGGGCAACTATATGGCGGCCGCTACTGCGAATGCACCTGCATGTAACTCCCTCGACATATCCTCCAACTTCAGTGGGACGATAGTAAATGATGAATTCAATACCGGCCTCGAAGCGTGCTCAACCTTTGGTGGGGTCGTTGTGCAGCCTATAGTCGACCCAGCTTCACCTACTATCACAACAGTAGTAGATGATGATGACGATCGTGATGAAGAAGATACAACAACCACAACACGTCGTGGAAACAATGGTGACGACGAAGAGACCACTACCACAACGACAAAGCTCATTGAAGAACCAGTGGTTACCCTTCCAATCGAGCCCGAACCAGAAAGGCCGCAAGCTAATCCGGAGGGCAACGGTGTGCTGCTTGGAATGGTGAATCCTTTCGCTCTGTTCCAGAACCCCAACCGGGAAGTGCTCGAAGGTCAAGTTAGACAGAATGAGTTGCAGCTGAATGAAACTGAATGCATGGTGCCAGGAGACAACGTTGCAAAGAGTTGGGTTCTGTTTGGCGACCCAGGTGCACTAGCCAACCCATTAGGTCCAGTTATTGAGCAGCCAACTCCAACAACCAATCCAGGCGAGGTCACAATTCCAACAGTGCCACGCCCAATTGACCCTGAGGACACCACTACAACCACCGTTGATGATGATGATGAAGAAGAAGAAACAACGACGACAGAAGAAGTAGACCCAGAAGAACCAGAAGAGCCTGAAGATCCTGAATTGACCACAACTACAGCACGGCGGCAGCCAGTTCCTATACCCAAGAACGCTCAGTAGTAGCTTCTAAATCACCTGGGTAGTTCAACTCCACATATCCCGCTAGACTGCTAAGCGGTGCAATTGCGCCACCCTGCTTTTCGAAGTACGAAAAGCCCCATCCGTGGGTCCATAGGGAGGAAATATATGAGAGCTTATGAGCTCATGGTCATTTTTAACTCTGACGTTGAAGAGTCAGAAGTTCAAACCCACATCAACAAAATGGGCAAGTTAGCTGAAGAAGTTGACGGCACCTTAGAAAAAATCGATAAATGGGGCGTTCGCCGCTTCGCTTACGAGATGAAGAAGGCTCGTGAGGGCTTCTATGTCGTTCTAGAGTTCGTTTCCCCAGTGGCTTTGTCAGAAATTGACAGAACCTTGCGCTTAGATGATTCTGTAATCAGACATAAGTTTCTGAGACTGCCAGTAGACGAGGCTCATCGCCGTGGTCTTGCTGGCGCAACCAACTAAGGAGAATCACAATGGCAATGGACAACAACGTAACCGTAACAGGAAACGCAACTAGAGAACCAGAACTACGCTTCACCCCATCGGGTCAAGCTGTAGCAAACTTTGGAATCGCTGTTAACCGTCGTTGGCAGAACCGTCAGACTCAAGAGTGGGAAGAAGCAGTTTCTTTCTTTGATGTGACTGCCTGGTCACAGCTCGCAGAGAATGCTGCTGAATCTGTCACAAAGGGTACCCGCGTCACTGTAACTGGCCGACTAGATCAGCGCAGCTGGGAAAACCAAGAAGGCGAAAAGCGCTCAAAGATCGAAATCGTCGCAGACGACGTAGCTGTAAGCCTTCGTTGGGCCACAGCAGATATCAACCGTAACGAAAGAGCAGCCGGAGCTCCAGCGCAAGCTGGCGCCGCTCAAAGCGACCAAGCAACCTATAACCCAAATGAGGAACCGTTCTAATGAAGAAAGCACCAAGAAAAAGCAGTAACGATTCACGAAAGTTCAAAAAGCGGGTGAGTCCGCTCACATTCGAGGAGTCAGCATTCATCGATTATAAAGATGTCGACTTGCTGAGCAAGTTCATTTCTGATCGAGCAAAGATCCGTACCCGAAGGGTAACCGGTAACACTATTCAGCAGCAGAAGGAAATCGCTCGGGCTATAAAGAACGCACGGGAGATGGGTCTTATTGCATACACATCACGAGTAACAACTCAGCGTCGCGGTAAGCGAGATGATCGCAGGGATGATCGTCGTAACGATAAGCCAGAGCGCAATGAGGAAGCCATAAAAGCGGTAGAAGAGAATCCGGCAGCGCCCGAGGTTGCAGAGGCAGTAACAGAAGCGGTTGAAGCAGAAGTAGTAGAAACTGTTGAAGCTCCAGAAGTAGCAGGGGAGTAATCATGAAGGTTGTTCTATTTGATTCAGTTGAAGGCCTGGGAAACTCGGGTGACATTGTCAACGTGGCTGATGGGTACGCTCGTAATGCGCTGATCCCACGTAAATTGGCAGCGAAAGCAACGCCAGGAGTTGTTAAGCAGGCAGAACGTTTGCGTACAGCTTGGGCTGAGAAGAACGCTGAAGAGAAAGCCGCAGCAGAACAAATTGCAAGCCAATGGGCTAACGCAAGCGTTGATGTCATCGCTCGTGTAGGTAAAGAAGGCAAGCTATTTGGCTCCGTCGGACAAAAAGATATTGCTGACGCTTTGATGCTCGCAACAGGCGTTGAGTTTGACCGAAAGATGATCAAACTCAAAGAGTCGATTCGCACGGCCGGCCCACACTCTGTGATGGTTCAACCTCACGCTGATGTCGACTTCTCTGTAACCGTGGATATCAAAGAGGCTTAAGGCCGTCTTTGTCCACAGCTTAACTGGACTAGTTATCCACAGTTACTCTGAGGCATAATCTTGTAATGGATAAAACTATCAATCGTGTACCGCCACACAACTTAGCGGCTGAGGAGTCAGTTCTTGGCGCTATGTTGCTGTCGCGGGAAGCGATTGCGGAAGTCGTCGAGCAAGTTGATGCCGACCATTTTTACAAACCAGCACATGCCCACATTTGTGAAGCAATTCTGAGCTTGTACGCAGCGGGTGAGCCGGTTGACGCTGTTACGGTTGCAGATGAATTGGTCCGAGCGGGCGTGTCAGCTGACGTTGGCGGCCCATCGTTGCTTCTGGATTTACAGGCAGCGACGCCTGCGATTGGCAATGCTGTGCACTACGCCAAGATTGTGGAGGAGCTGGCTCTACTTCGGCGGCTTATTTACGTTTCAGGCGAAATCGCCGAAGACGCCTACAGTACGCCTGATGATGTGGTTAAGACTTTGGATGATGCTGAGAGCCGCATCTTCGAAGTAGCTCAACGACGCGTGACGAATACAACCGCTCCGATAAAGGACCTGATAACAGCAACACTTGATCGTCTTGAGGCCCTTTACGATAAAGGTGACGCTATTACAGGTATCCAAACAGGATACCTAGACTTAGATGAGCGTATGGCAGGGCTGCAACCCAACGCTCTCTATGTGGTTGGTGCACGGCCTGCCATGGGTAAGACAGCCTTTGCTTTAGGCATGGCAGTAAACGCAGCGATGAAAGACGATCGTCCGGTTCTAATTTTCTCGCTCGAAATGTCGCAGCTTGAGATTTCTCAAAGAATCCTGTGTTCAGAAGCGCTAGTAGATATGTCCAAGCTTAAGACCGGACGGATCGAGGAATCTGATTGGAACCGCATCTCGCATGCTGTTGGCCGTCTAGCTGAGGCGCCAATATATATTGACGACAATCCCCATACATCAGTTATGGAGATTCGCGCTAAGTCTCGTAGGTTGAAGAGCCGCATAGGTGACCTCGGGATGATTGTTGTGGACTACATTCAGCTGATGACTGGTCGAGGTAACGCAGAGAGCCGTCAGGTGGAAGTATCTGAAATGTCTCGAAACCTCAAGATTCTTGCCCGTGAATTAGAGGTTCCGGTGGTGGCACTTGCCCAGCTAAACCGTGGCTTGGAGCAAAGAGTTGACAAACGCCCAATGCTTAGTGACTTGCGTGAATCGGGTGGTCTAGAGCAGGACGCAGACGCTGTAATGTTCCTGTATCGAGATGAGGTATATAACGAACAGTCAGCCGACAAAGGTATAGCTGAGGTAATCATTGCTAAGCATCGTTCCGGTCCCACCGGGACTTGCCGTTTGGCTTTCCGAGGGCAGTACACAAGGTTTGACTCTATGGCTCGTGCAGTTGAATCAGAAGCAACTTCTGAACCCACTGAGGGATTTTAGTTGGATAGTCCTAAGCCAAAGCCTGGGCAACTGCCGGATTTCGGATGGCAAGCTTGGCTTAGTGAGCTGCGGGGACATGAATGGATCGGCGAGTGTCCTGCTGATGTGGGACCTGAAGAGCGGGACTGGGATGTTATTGAATAGACGCTAAAGCCCAGACTGACATCACGATACCAATCGCGACAAATAGAGCGCCTCGAAGTTGAAGCGATCTTTCTGGTGAAACCGTCCAAGACCCAAATTTCGTGGCTTCCTGATCTTGCGAACCCTCGGGAGGACCTTTAAGAAACCCAGCGATGGTTCCCAGGCTGATAGCTGCGCCGAAAGCCAGGATGAGCAGCGGGAAAAAGTTTTCTCCTAGGATCATCTTGCCATTGTATTACGTTGCTGCCTAGTGGTGATGGCCTGAGTGTGTAAATTCGGTTAAGAACTTAACAACGGTCATTTACATTTAGATGCAGTCGGTCTAAGATGCAACGCGTGAGGGGCGCAGCTCTGCGTTGCCGGAGCTGACTTAACCAAAAGGGGTTGTTATGCGAGCGTCTAAAATCGGAAAGGTAATAGCTGCGTCAACGGTGTTACTGACACCATTCGTGGTCGTACCAGCAGCTATCGCTGAAGTTGTTGACATTGGTGGGCCAGAAAGAGGCTGGGTCGCTAGAGAACCGGGAACTGTAGAATCATTGGGATCGATAGATGTCGCTGCGGAAGACCAAGGGAAGGTTTGTGAAATCAGTGTCTTTGCATCGAACGGTATTTCAATCCATCCAGGTAACGCTCTGCTTATCACCTCGGGTAGCGAGTCTGGCCGTGTCGAGGGAATTGAAGCAGTCTCTAACTTCACCGGTGAAGATGCTGCAACTCTGACCGTTTCAGACACGATTGACTTCTCGCTTGAATTTGGTGAAGATGGAGTCTCCAGCCTTGATCTAAGCGTTGAGCTCGACTGTACAATCGACCAGCCTGAACCAGAAGTAACTACAACAACCACTGACGTTCTTACACCCGTTGAGCCGGAAACAACAAGTACCACGGTTGAAGTGCTTTCTGAAGTTGACGAAGTCACCCCTGTAACGCAGGCTCAGTTGGCTGAAACCACCACTACAACCACAGGGTCAGCTTCTGCTGACGGCGAGGCTGCCCCAGCTACAGCAGTTGAAGGTGCACCTGTCTACACTGGTTAACAGAATCTAAATATGCATTTTCTTGAAAAGGCTCGTCGTGTGGCGAGTCTTTTCGCGTACCCGTTTTGTCAGAGAGAAGCAAACGGAAA
The DNA here is from genome assembly GCA_020628305.1 of Acidimicrobiales bacterium. Lineage (GTDB taxonomy): Bacteria > Actinomycetota > Acidimicrobiia > Acidimicrobiales > SZUA-35 > JAHDDW01. The sequence continues at coordinate 31,732 of JAHDFH010000004.1, forward strand.
ATTGTTTACTTTGACTCAGCGTTAACTGTCGGACCCTCATGCTAAGATCTGAATCCACGGATCAGATTAGTCAAAATTAAACACTTGACTTAATCGAATTACAACGATGTAATTATAGATCCTAAGTATGCCGACTTCACCTTTACTAGTCAGCGGGAGACATTCAAGGTCAACGGCAGCTTCCCATATTCATCCACTAGCAGCCTTAGGGGCCTGATTTAATGACAGTCACAAACGATTCAGCCAAAGTACAGACAAAACCCGCAGATAGTATTGAGATCATCGACAATGCGGCGGTTGAAATGCGGGTGAAAAAACGTAATGGTGCTCTCGAGCCGGTTGATGTAAACAAGATCGTGAATGCCGTAGCACTTTGCTCAGAAGGCCTTCTCAACGTAGACCCTATGCGGGTTGCCACCAGAACAATCTCAGCTCTTGCTGACGGAGCAACCACACGAGAGCTTGATGAGCTATCAATTCGAACCGCCGCTGGTTTCATAGTAGAAGAACCAAATTATTCAAAGCTTGCGGCCCGTCTTCTAACCACCTACATAGACAAAGAAGTTCGCAACCAAAATATTCCATGGTTTTCAGAGTCTGTGCAGCGGGGACACGAGCTCGGCCTCATCTCTGATGAGGTGTTGGAGTTTGTAACTCAAAATGCTCCAGCGTTGAATGCTGCTATCAACTCTGACCGTGCTCGTCGGTTCGAGTTCTTTGGTCTACGAACTGTTTATGATCGCTACTTGTTGCGTCACCCAGAAACTCGAGAAGTGGTGGAAACCCCCCAATACTTCTTCCTACGAGTGGCTTGTGGGCTTTCGCGCTCTCCAGAAGAGGCCATTGCCTTCTATGACCTGATGTCGTCGCTGGCATACCTTCCATCTAGTCCAACCCTGTTTAACTCGGGGACGCGTCACGCTCAAATGTCCTCTTGCTACCTGCTGGATTCCCCAGAAGATGACCTAGTCAGCATTTACAAGCGTTACTCAGATATTGCTCGTCTCAGCAAATTCGCTGGTGGGATTGGTGTTGCTTGGCATCGAATCCGCTCGAAGGGTTCTCTAATCAAAGGAACTAATGGTTTGTCTAGCGGTGTGGTTCCGTGGCTGAAGACCTTGGATTCTTCAGTAGCGGCAGTTAACCAGGGCGGTCGTCGTAAGGGAGCAGCTTGTGTCTATCTAGAGTCGTGGCACGCTGATATTGAAGAGTTCCTCGAGCTTCGAGACAACACGGGCGACCATCAGCGCAGAGCGCACAATTTAAACCTGGCTAACTGGATTCCTGATCTCTTCATGGAGAGGGTTGACAAGGATTGGCAATGGTCATTGTTTGACCCCAAGAAAGTCCCTCATCTCACAGACACCTTTGGTGATGACTTCCGTCGAGCTTATGAAGAGGCGGAATCTAAGGGTCTGTATGAGAAGCAGGTTTCTGCTCGAGACCTTTACTCTCGTATGATGCGCACACTTGCCCAAACAGGGAACGGTTGGATCACATTCAAGGATTCCTCCAATGAGAAGTGCAACCAGACTGGTTGGGAGCCAGCCGAAGACCAGGCACCTCCAGTTGTTCACCTTTCAAACCTTTGCACTGAGATCATTGAGGTGACTTCGCAGTCAGAAACAGCTGTTTGTAACTTGGGGTCAGTAAATCTTGGTGAGTTTGTCGACACAGAGACAAACACGTTCGACTTTGATCGCTTGGCCGCAACTGTTCAACAGGTTGTTCCTTTCTTGGATCGAGTGATTGATATCAACTATTACCCAACAGACGAAGCCGCTCACTCTAATGCTAAGTGGCGACCAGTTGGTCTTGGCCTTATGGGCCTTCAGGATGTGTTCTTTAAGATGGGTCTGGTCTTTGATTCCAACGAGGCTCAAGAACTTTCAGCACGAATCTCCGAAGAGATCTACTACAACGCTTTGTGGGCATCCACTGAGCTAGCCGAAGAGTCTGGACCGCACGAAACATTTGAGTTGACACGTGCATCGAAGGGGCAACTTCAGTTCGACCTGTGGGATGTCAAGCCAACAGATGAAAAGCGCTGGGACGGTCTGCGCTCTCGCATCAAGGAGCACGGTCTGCGCAACTCACTGATGATTGCGATCGCTCCAACTGCCACCATTGCATCAATTGCTGGCTGTTATGAGTGCATTGAGCCTCAGGTGTCGAACCTGTTCAAGAAGGAAACACTTTCTGGTGAGTTCCTACAGGTAAACCGCTACTTGGTTAAAGATCTGCAGTCGCGCGGTCTCTGGGATGAGAAGATGATCTCAGATGTGAAGCAATCTGAAGGTTCTATTCAGGATGTAGATCGGATCCCGGAAGATCTTAAAGAGGTTTACAGAACTGCTTGGGAAGTGCCAATGCGTTCGCTGATTGATATGGCAGCAGGTCGTGGTGCTTTCATCGATCAGAGCCAGTCATTGAATCTATTCATGGAGTCCCCAACTATCGGCAAGCTCTCATCAATGTATATGCACGCTTGGAAGTCTGGTCTGAAGACCACTTACTATCTGCGTTCTCGTCCCGCTACTCGCATCAATAAAACCACGGCACCTGCAACTGATTCTGGCCCTGCTCCAACATCTCCAGATAGTGAGCCAGCTAAGAAAGAGTTCACCGACGCAGAAGCTATCGCCTGCTCTTTGGAAAATCCAGAGATGTGTGAAGCGTGTGATTAGATCGAAACTCCACCTAGAATTATCAACCCGCCAGAAAATTTAGAAAGGCCCCATGGCTATCACCAACGACGCTTTACCGTACGCAACTGAGGAAGAAGCCGCTCCAGAAGTGGCTAGATCTACTCGGCCCAGTAATATTTTGGATGCCGGATTTGACCTTACGTTGAGGCCAATGCGTTACCCGCAGTTCTATGAGATGTATCAAGATGCAATCAAGAACACGTGGACAGTTGATGAGATTGATTTTTCTGACGACCTGACAGATTTGGATCGAAAGCTTATGCCTGCGGAGCAGCACTTGGTGCGTCGCCTTGTTGCTTTCTTTGCCACAGGTGACTCGATTGTGGCAAACAACTTGGTTTTGAATCTATATCAGCACATCAATGCTCCCGAAGCCAGAATGTATTTGTCTCGTCAGCTTTACGAAGAAGCTTTACACGTTCAGTTCTACCTCACCCTGTTAGATAACTACATCCCAGACCATGACGAGCGAGCTGAGGCGTTCCACGCCATTGAGACCATCCCTTCAATTCGTCAGAAGGGCGAGTTCTGTTTCAAGTGGATCGATTCAATCAACGAACTTGACGAGCTCAGAACTAAGGAAGATCGCCAGAAGTTCTTGCTTAACCTCATTTGCTTCGCAACATGTATCGAGGGACTGTTCTTCTTCGCAGCTTTTGCCTATGTCTACTTCCTGCGTTCTAAGGGCCTCCTTAACGGATTAGCTTCTGGAACTAACTGGGTATTCAGGGACGAAAGCTGCCACATGAACTTCGCTTTAGAGGTAGTTAACACTGTTAGGCGTGAAGAGCCTGAGTTGTTTGATGCCGATCTAGAAGAGCAGATCAAGCAGATGATTGGCGAGGCCATTGATGCTGAGCACATGTTCGCAGCAGACGTCCTCGGTGAAGGTGTTCCAGGTATGAGCCTAAGGGATATGAGAACCTACCTCGAATATGTCGCGGACCAGCGTTTTAGGCAGCTAGGCATGGAAGCACAGTATGGAGCTAAGAATCCGTTTGACTTCATGGAGCTACAGGATGTTCAGGAGCTCACAAACTTCTTCGAACGAACAGTATCTGCCTATCAAGTCGGTGTTGAAGGAACTGTTTCTTTCGAAGAGGACTTTTAGGAGCGACTCGAAGAAGTCTAGCTAACGACAAGCTGAGTATGTGGGGGGAGTACTTGGGGTTAGGTTAGAGAATTGCAGTTCTGTGCGGCTGGTCCGGTATTTGACTTAGGCCATCGGAGAACGCCTGGTTTGCTACCAAATAGACTTGCCGCTGGACCACTTCACGAATGTCAATCGCTATCTGGGCAAGCTCAGCTAGATCGGTGGGTGTATCAGGCGCAGGCAGAGCTTTAAAGCGTTCCACTTGGACCCGTACCTGCCGATTGGGGCTGCCAAGCTCTGCCAACTCCTCATAGGAGTCTATTTGTTCCAATGCAAGAGCGATCTGTCGGACTGAAGAGAGCGCCCGACGAACCCTGTCAGGGTTCGTCTCGATGATTTCAGTCCCAGTGAATTCAAGCGTGATAGAAGATCCAGCATCTAGACGCTTCTGGAGTTCCTCTGTCACTCCACGGTTGGCAGTTAACGGTATTTCGTGATCTTGCTCGCCGTCCTTTAGTCTGACCCTGAGGATCCCAACTTTACTAATCACTATTTACCACCTTTCGCCGAGCGCCAGTCTAGCCGAATTAGCACAGTTTCCGTGCTTTCATAGATGGTGGTAGTACGAGGTCAATCAACCTAGCATCATGTAGGTGGTTGTACCCGCAGGTGGTGAAATTCCTTTCTGTGTGCTTTTCACTGTGATAATCTCTAAGTAAAGCCAAATTAGGCGTTAGTTGAGGCGGGTAATCATGAAAGTGCTGAAACATTTAGCAGAGAGACTATCTTTGTCCGTGAGTGTTGGGCTGCTGGCCCTATTGATGGTGGCGGGCTCAAGCTCAGTCGCATCGGCGCAGCCACCAGGAGATCCGTGCAGAGAGGCGGGCACTTGTCCCCAACCAGGTGCATCTGGGCTTCCAGAGACAACGTCTGCTTCGCCTCCTGGTTTGGGGCCTGTGTTTGAGGCTGTGTTGAGTTGGACTAAGTGGATTGCTGGTGCTGCTGGTTTGGGTGGTATTTTTGTGATTGCGATCATGATGATGATTGGTCGTCGTAATAGGTCTCAGTTGGCGGCTGATGGTATGTCTGCTTTGCCTTGGATTGTTGGTGGGTTTATCTTGATTGGTATTTCTGCTGCTTTGGCTGAAGCGTTGTTGTCTGCTGGTGCTAGTGCTCCAGTGGAATTCTAAGAAAGGAAAGATGATCATGTTAGCTGAACTATCTTTAGTATTGCTACAAGATATACCGACCGCAGAGAGCATAGCGCCTCCTGGTTTGGGGCCTGTGTTTGAGGCTGTGTTGAGTTGGACTAAGTGGATTGCTGGTGCTGCTGGTTTGGGTGGTATTTTTGTGATTGCGATCATGATGATGATTGGTCGTCGTAATAGGTCTCAGTTGGCGGCTGATGGTATGTCTGCTTTGCCTTGGATTGTTGGTGGGTTTATCTTGATTGGTATTTCTGCTGCTTTGGCTGAAGCGTTGTTGTCTGCTGGTGCTAGTGCGCCGGTGCAATTTTAGTCGGCGAACTCATGGCGGCGGGATACTCACAAGGACAAGCAAAGTTAATAATGACTTTCTTGGTGGCGATTGTGGCAATAGTCGTCATAGGGTTGCCCGTCTATTTGGTAACTACAGCCGATGAGGGTTTTATTGGTAAGCCCGATGTCGAGTCAACAGCAAGATCATCCTCGACCACGCTAGCTGTCGAGCAATCGGGGGAAGCGATAGCCGACGCAGATACGACCTTAGTGACTTCATTCAACCATGTCGAATATTTCACACAAGCTGAGCAGATGACTATCCTAATTCAGCCGCAGGGTTACACGTTTGAGACGATAGATGAGTTTTACTGGTATCCAGTCAGTTCTGAGTTTGGGCCATCGGTGTTTGATCAAGGAAGTTCAGCAGGTTTCGCCAGAACTCCCGAAGGTGCAGCCTTGGCGGCAATTCATCTGTATTATCGCACTTTGCCTACTCTACCTTCCTGGCAGAGTATCGCCGAGAGTCATTTAGTTGGCCCGGGGGTACGAGCAAGGATCGACAACGGGATTGAGCTTCAGTCGTCCGTGAACGACGTAAAGGAAGTCTTTGCCCTTAAAGAGGCACCGGTTGGTTGGGATATTCTTGACTATAGCGAGTCAGCCGACAGCGCCACCGTTGCGGTGTATGGAGATGACATTAACTCAAAAAGTCCCTTCGTGCGTACTTTACGAGTTGTGTGGCAAGATGAGGATTGGCGTTTAGTAGTTCCCGCGGACAATGAATTCGAGTTGTCTCGTAGTTTTGGAGAACCCAATGACGTCTCATTCGTAGGAAGCTTCCGCTGATGATGGATATTGATGGGGTAATCGAAGCCGGCGTTGGCAAACTTTGGGAGTTCAGTGGCGGTGTCTCGGCCGACTTTGTCCTTGCCCCTATTAAGGCGGCCTTTCATGGCATCATAGCTGTGATTGCTGAGTTCTTGAGCGAGTCGATTATTTTTTGGATGGAAAGCTATGCTTCCGCCTTTTTAACGGAGGGGTCCCTTATTACAGAAGGTTGGGACAGTGTTGCGGTTGATATTCGAACACGGCTTTGGTACATCTCTGCGGTCATGGTGGCGGTTGGCGTGGTTTGGCAATCTTTGCGAATCATTTGGAACAAAAATGGCGAACCACTTGCACAATTGATAAAGTCCACAGCCATTTTCATCTTCGTAGCAGGATCAGGACTCGGCTTAGTTCAAGCTGGCTCTTTTGCAGCAGATGAATTAACTAGGTCGTTTCTTCAAGCCGATGGCTTTTCAGTGATCGATACTTTTGAGAACGTCGGTTTCGCATCACCGGCTCGTCTATTTGTACTACTGTTCGGCATGGTTCCCTTTGCCCTCGTCATGGGTTACATCTGGGTGGTGACCTGGGCGAAGGATATATTGGTTGTGGTAGCGAGTGGTGCTCTAGTTCTGGCCGCTTCCGGCCAATTTTTCGGCTTCTCTCGTGAGTGGCTTAACAAACTGGTCGGTACCTTGGTAGCTACGCTACTTTACAAGCCTGGTATCGCTTTTGTCTTGTCGTTAGGTCTCGAGATCATCAGGAGTGGTGGTGTGATAGGTCTCATTCTGGGGCCTCTAATTACAATTGCTGGGGTGTGGGCAGCTAAGCCGTTGCTGAAAGTTTTCACGTCCATCAACTATGCAGGCAGTATTGGGTCTGGTCAGTCGTTCGGTACAGGTGCAATCGGTAGTCGGTCGACGGGCTATAGCGCTGCTATGCCAACAGGGATCGACCGATGAGTGTTTTACGGGCCATGGTCCTTTCAATCCTCTTGGTTCTCGGTGCCCAAAATAGCGCTTCGGCATTGCCTGTGTTTCAAGACGCTGAAGCCTTTGATCGATGTGAGCCGAGTGAGCGTTCACAGACCCAAAGAGAGGATGAGGGCGAAAGGGATTCAGCAGACGAAGGCTCGGACGAGGACGAGAACATTGAGTCTTATCTTCCTGATGCCAAATGCGAGACTGAAAACTTGAAGGATGGACTTCGTCTCGACTTCGGATGTGATGCTTCTTGCGACCGGTCGCAAACCATGAAATTGGTCGGTCAGATATTGGGATATGTGAAGTGGTTTGCTGGTTTCGCTGGCGTGGGAGGATTCTTTTTGGTTGCAATAAAGCTCATGGTGGACCGTCGAAATCGGTCAGCCATGGTCGCTGACTCTTTGACGGCACTTATGTGGATATGTGCAGGGTTAGTTTTACTAGGTTTGGGCACGGCTCTAGCCCAGGAGATTGTGGATACTGCCTTAACAGCATCCACTATTGATTCGTAGTTAAAATTGCCCATAAACCGTTGGGCTAAGCGTACCAATTGCCAGATTCTTCTTTTAGGTAGCTCTGGCGTTGTGATAATCTTGTATCAATGAGGTGGCAGCCTCGGGAGACTTCATGGCGGATCAAGTATTTGGCGAAATGCGAACCTACGGTGGTTGGCGCAGAAAGCGTGGCTTAGGATTCTTTGGCCTGTCACAAATTGAGTCAGGTGTTGCATTTATCATCGCATTAGTCTTTTTTATAATTCTGGCAAGAGCTCGAGTCATCCTTATACCAAGCGCAATAGTTACTTTTCTGGCCCTCGGTTCAATGGCAAGGGTTGATGGTCAACCAGTTTGGCAAGTTGCATGGATCGAAATAATGATGTTGCGTTCAGCAGCAGCCGGTGGTGGAACATTTCGGTCTGGTTACTTTTCTGGAAACGCAGCTGGCTCAGGTGACGATCTTCCCGGGGCACTTGCTCCCACACGCACCTATGCAGTTCAGACTGACGCAAGGCGTCCGTACGGGGTCGTCTACAACGACTCTTTACAGACAGCGACCGTTACCTGGCGTGTTCATCCGCATACCCCGCACTTGGCTGATCAGGAGCAGGTTGATGTTTGGGTTGCATCCTGGCATCAGTTCCTAGCCTCTTTGGGCTATATCGACCAGATAGCACACCTTCAGGTCACGGTAGCAACAGCGACAGAACCTGGCGCAGTGGTTGCTGAAAATCTGGCTGCTAGTCGAGCTTCTAACGCTCCGGCCCTGGCACAGAACTTGCTCAATGAGTTGGCAGCCCGCGAAAATAGCGGGACAACAGTCTCAAGTACCTTCATCTCAGCGACTTTTGATACGCGGTACGGCCCAGCTGCTCGTGAGAAAGACCCTGCGGTTCGCATTCAACATGTTGTTGGTTTGGTAACCGCCATGAACCAAGATATTCGTACAAGTGGTCTTGCGTCCGCTAGTTTGTTGACAGTTCAGGAGTTAGCAGCTCAGAACAAAGGAGCTTTCGTTCCGTCCCTCCGAAAGCCTTTGGTGGAGGCTTTGCGCCGCGGTGATACATCTGCGTTGCAGTGGCATATCTCTGGACCCCGTATGGCCGAATCCAACCGTTACTACTATCGTCACGATGAAGCTATAACTATTGCATGGACTCTCAAGGAGGCACCACGTGGTCACGTCACAGAAGAAGTTCTATACAACCTAATGTCTCCAGGTACTTTTCCGAAGAGAGTCACCTTGACGTGGAACCCAACGCCTGCTGAGAAGGCCGCTCGAATTCTTGAAAATGAGCGCACGATGAATGAAGCAAAACGTTTGGTTAAGGCTAGAGGGATGCGGGATGAAAGCGCTCGAGACGAGTATGACCGGCAAGCAACTGAAATGGCAGCAGCGGATGAAGCAAGAGGTGCCGGATTGGGCGATTTCATGATTTCAGTCGCAACTACCTTTGAAGTATCTCCCGATATTACCGATGAGCAAATCGATTCTCTCATTGATCGGGCAAGCGTAGAGATTGAGTCAAGAGCAAAACAATCAAAGATGTTGTTGCGCCCAGCATATGGATTTCATGATGCTGTTCTATTCTCGTCGTTACCAGCTGGGATCAATCCCACAGTGTTGAATTAGGTGTTGGGTTATGGGTTTATTTAGTTCAAAAAAGAATGAGAGTGAGACAGGGGGGCCGATAGTAGCTCCGGATGGTAGAGTGATGCCCCCACAGCCGTCAGAGCAGGCGATGGTAGCTGTTAAGGAAAGTTCGTCTGGTCTTGCACGTACAGCTACACCGATTGTAGCCAGGCAAGAGATAGAGGCAGTTTCATACGACGTCAGCGGTTTGCGCTCTTCTGGAAAGGTTACAAATGCAACATCGGTAATGCCGATGGGGCGAGATTCTGCTAACGGCGCGGGCAAGCTCGGAGGCCGACAGCTTAATTCTGGTCGACACGCCTATATCCCAAATCTAGGCTTATACACAGCGCCAACTTCTCAGTTCTGTGGACTGTTTCCGTTTGTGGTAGGGTCGGGCTCACCAAAAGTAGGTGTTCCACTAGGACCACATACGATTTTTGGTGAGACTGTTTGTTTCGATCCCTTCTTTTGGCTGCGTGACAAGATTGTCACTAACCCGGGTGTCTTCGTTATTGGACAGCCTGGTATTGGTAAGTCCTCGACTGTTAAACGTCTCATTACAGGTATGGCAGGGTTTGGTCATCGTCCATTAATTCTCGGTGACGTTAAGCCTGATTATCCTGGAGTCATCAAAGCCCTTGGCGGCCAGGTCATTTCTCTAGGCCGCGGTAAAGACAAGATCAACCCATTAGACAAGGGTCCAATCTCGTACGCAGCGAGCCGTCTTACCGCAGCTGGGCTTCATGCTGAAGCTGCACGTCTCAATGAAGAAGCTGCGGGTCGTAGACTTTCGCTACTTGTTGGTTTGTGTCAGGTAGGACGCAAGGGGGCGCCTGTTGAGCCTCACGAAGAAGTAATGCTGGCCAATTGCATTGCCTATTTAGATCGTAGAAACGTAGAATCGCCCTTACTTAGCGATGTAGTGAATCTATTGCGAGACCCTCCCATCGAACTGGTTGAAGAGTGTGGCTTTATTGTTGCTGGTTATCAGCGACTCACCTCAGAAGCCGAACGCCAAATGGCTTCCCGTAACTCTGGGATGACCGCACTACAGATGCGTGGACTTGAAGGATTCCTACACGCAGCTCAGCCCTTATTCCACACACTCGAACTAATGTTGCGAGGTTCTCTCCGCGGAATCTTTGACGGTCCAACAACTAACCCAATGGATCTAGATGCCCCAGCAATCGAGATCGATATATCTTCTATCTCTTCAGTTGATGACGACCAAGGGATTGCAGCCTCCATGTTGGCTGTGTGGAGTTATGCATTCTCAACTGTGGATGCAGCGCTAGAGCTGTCTGATGCTGGACTCATCCCAAGGCGCAACTACGTTGCCGTACTTGATGAGTTGTGGCGAGCGCTTAGAGGCTCGTCTGGATTAGTGGATCGTATTGACTCCCTAACTCGTGTGAACAGACAGAAGAGTATGGCCCAGATAATGGTCACTCACTCGCTTGCAGACCTTGAAGCGCTTCCAAACGAAAAAGACAGAGCAAAAGCTAGAGGTTTGATCGACCGTTCAGGTACGAAGCTAATTGGTGCTGTGCCATCTAACGAGTTAGATGTGATTGCCGAACATGTTGGTGGTCTGACAAAGGCTGAAAGAGATATCGTTGCTAGTTGGACAGCTCCCGCTGACTGGAGTGGTGAATCGATCCATCCTGGAATGGGTCGAATGCTCATTAAGGCTGGCGAAAGAACAGGCCTGCCAGTGTCTGTAGCATTGACTCCGACTGAACTAAGATTGTATGAAACAACTCACGTGGCTCAGGCCCAACTCGAAAAAGATAGACATCTTAGAGCGGTTCGAAATCAAGCTACGTTACCAGCGGTACCACCGTTACCCCCAGCCTCAGGAGGTTACTAATGGCCGGTCAAGGACATGATGTTAAGTTTGTAAGAAGAGGTCCGCGTGGCGGCATTGACATGACAGGGCCACAGTTTCTGCCTTGGCTCTTGATATTCGTTGCGTGTGCATGCTTTGTCGTAACGCTTTGTCTCTGGGTGGGCGGTTGGGTAGCCGCAATGATCTCAGACTCAGCAGTTGGGCCTGACTTTTCATTCGACATTTTCACTTCAATATTCAGCGGAGGTGTGGCAGAGCAATGGCCTGGAGTTTCGCCGATTCTCATCTATGTTTGTGCTGCAATCATTGCTGCGGTCCTAGTTGGTGTACTTGTTGCAGTTATCGTGCTGATAAGTGATCGAGTTGGCTATCAAAAGCCTGGTCTCGCAGGTCTCGAAGAACTATCAATGTTCACCTTAAAAGAGCGTGCAGCTCAGGCCATTCGACTCCGCCCCAACACGTTGAAGGGCGTGAGTCCTAATTCGCTGCATCCCCGCGAGGTTGGGGTCCCAATTGGGGAGTGGCACGGACACAAACTATACGGCGGCTGGGAGGATGTTTCGATTGCCATCATGGCGCCACGTTCTGGTAAGACATCAGCCATTGGTGTGCCGCAGATCATTGCTGCACCTGGCCCAGTAGTTGTTACCTCAAACAAGTCGGATATTTTCTCCATCACCGTTGAGAAACGTCAACGTGATAACCCTGATTCAACTATTTGGGCGTTCGACCCACAGGGTGTAGTGCAGGCGGAATCAAACTGGTACTGGAATCCACTAGCTCACGTCGAAGACTTCGACACAGCTATGGAACTCGCTCTCATGTTCGTCAATCGCAAAGAAGCTGATGATCAGAGCTCGGGTAATGCTGAGTTCTTCCAGTCAGCTGGTCGTAACTATTTGGCTTACTTATTCTTAGCTGCGGCGCTGCCCACAAAAACAGCACCTCCAGCAACACTTCGAGAAGTTGACGCATGGTTAGATACATCAGACCCAATGGATGCGATCTTTAGACTGCAGGCGGCGGGCCAACCGGCACATGCTAAAGCTTTGAAATCAACTGTTGATGGACCGCCAGAAACTGTCGGAGGTATCATCGCAACCGCTCGAGATGCTGCTGTGGCGCTGAAGTCGGAGAAGATTATTCGCTGGGTAACACCAGGGGAGGGTCGACCAGAATTTTCACCTGAGGCATTCATTGATTCTAAAGACACGTTGTATTTGATGTCGAATGAGAAGTCTGCATCTGCTGCGGCTCCGTTGATTGCCGCTTTTGCCTCTCGTATCTTTGATGTGGGTACAGAACAAGCTTCTCGACGTTACAAGATGCGTCTCGATCCACCACTAGTTGCTGTTCTGGATGAGGCTGCGAATATTTGTAAGATTCCAGGTTTGCCGGGTGGTTATTCTCACTATGGTTCTCGTGGTATCTGTGTAACGACAATCTTCCAGAACTCGCATCAGCCTGTGAGGGTGTGGGGTAAGAACGCATGGCAAGAGATGTGGTCGGCAGCGACAGTGAAGTTGATTGGCCCAGGTATTGACGATCCAACATTTGCCGAAGAGCTTTCTAAGCTTGTTGGATCAACTGACCAGGACGTGGGAACCCATTCAACGTCTCAGCAGGGTTCCAGCTATTCGGTAACAGTTAGACAAGAATCTATCCTTGGCGCATCTGATATTCGTACCATCGAGAAATCCAAAATGTTGATGCTGGCTACTGCAACAAAGCCAGCGATGTTGGATCAGGTTCGTTACTACCAGGGTGAGCATGCTAAAGAGTTGAATGCCGATGAGAAACGAATTGCGGACTTCATTACTGAGAAGGCTCGCATCAATGGCGAACGAGAAGAAGCTTTAAAGGCCCAGCGTTATCACCATAGGGATAGACCATCGCACCAAACAAACTCCGGTTGGCAAGGAGATCTTCACAATTCTGTCAATCCAAGGGCAAGCGTCATTATCCCTGAGGATATGATCGCAAACAGAACGCAAGCCGCAACCAACGTCGATCTTATAGACATGGTAGAACCTCCAATGAGCGACGGAACTTACGGTATGCGAGAAGAAGAAGTCAACCCAAATCGAAAGATGCCACCCCCTCCTCCACCAGGGGCGACATAAATCGTTTGACCTAATGATGTACAATCTAATTAGCTCTAGGAGTGTGTTGAATCATGATGGATGATTTTCTAGCAGATACAGAACAAGATCAGGGTGGGTCACTTTATGCCCAGTCTGTGGGTGAGTTTGTGGAAACCTTTATAAGGGTTCACTACGAGACACCAATTCTTGACACCGAAGGTTCAATCCGTTGGTGCAACAACTGGGAAGGACATCCGCAAGCAGTTCTCATATTTGAAGGTCTGTGGAGAAGTTATGAAGAGGCACGCGCTGCTGACATGGTCAATGCTGGTGGACAGTCAACAATGAACTACCTGGTAGGGCATTTCTACCCAATGATGGACAGAATTTCTGGAAGTTACGGTCCTTTCAAACGCTGCACACCATCAAACTGCGCAGGTGCAGTTAAACTAGGAGAGGTACTAGACCCAGAAAGGTTGGTTAGGTACTAATGGCGGAACATACAACAGGCGGCCCAAATCCAGATCCCGAGGTTGGGGAATATGTCAACAAACTTAGGGTTCTTCTGCGCATAGTGGAGAATCTGGCGTTGGACAACCAGAACGATGAAGAGGTTCAGCAGGCAAAATCGCGTTTGAACGATTACTTATCAAGAGTCCAAGAGTTTGATCGCCATAACGTGGAGTTTACCCCCGAAAATCGGCAACGGCTTGAAGCTCTTTACGCTGGTGTCAGAACAGATATTGAACGCCTGTTGGAGCGTTTGAGAGAAGAATCAGGCCGTTTAAAAGATCTAGCGGATATGCCTCCGCCGCCTCACGTTCCAAATCCTGACAGGTTGCAAAGCCTCAAGGGCAAGCTCTCGGTCGACCTATTAAAGAAGGCTGCCATCATTGGGTTTGTCATTAAGCGGCTCGAAGATCTGCTCGAAGGTATGTTTACGCCAGACGAGACACCCAATCCTGTTTCTGCAGCAGCGGAGCTCATACAAGACATTGTTAAGCTCTGGGCGCTAAAGGAAGTGATTGAGAATGCTGGTGATGTTGCCAGTGCTCTCTCCACGCCCACCTACAAGGCTAATGGAAAGATTCTGGGGTCGAGCGGAGATGGTCCTGATGGGCCGGCAACAGGTGGTCCATCAGGAAACTATCCACAAGGGCCTGTGGGCCCAGATCTCAACGGCGGCGGCTTAGCGCTTGACGTTCCTTACACATTTGATCCGGGACAGCCACAGGTAAGCCAGCTTGCCGTTTCGCCTGCTCAACCGAATGTGATTGACATAGAGAGTAAGATCGCAAATCAGAAAGAGGCGTCTGTCGTGGATGCGAAGTTTGGCGAGCTTTTAGCGGCAAAACGCGAAGATCTACGAGCTCCAGACAATCAGTCAAATCAGATGGGTGATGCTCCTGCTCAAACCTCCGGGCGTAGGCGAGACAGCGTCGAGGCCGGGCGAGAAAATTTTGAACAAATCCAAGATTCTCAGTTACGGCCACAGCCCCGTAGAGATCGTGACGTTCAGAAGCAGCCAGTAGCTGAGCTGGGGCCCGGAGTAACCTATGGCGATAACCTCAAGTTCGAAAACATCTTTGAGGCTGCAGCCACGATTGCTTTTGAGCAGGCTCAGAGGGAGTTACGCAACAAGGCAGGGCGCGAGCTAGGAGATAAGGTTTTGGCCGATGCTGCTTCACACCGACCTGTACCCCAGAGTCCCGCTGAAGGAAGGGGTTTATAATGGCGGTTCAGGTAGCAGCACTAGCTGGAACTGTGATTACTAAGGGCACGGCTGCGATGAGTGCGGCTAAAGCAGGGTCTTCTTTCTCGCAAGGCATGATGAAGTTAAGCTCCGGCGGAAAGCCTTTGAAAAGTGCTCAACCTAACGCTCAACAAGGCAAGTCGTTTTCGCAATCCAAGCAAAGTCCACAAGAATTATCAAATCAAGCTTTCAACCATGAAGAAACACCTAGCGCAATGGATGTAGCGAAGCTCGCATTTAGTTTCGCTAAGAAAGCATTAGAGGCTGTGAGTAATCCGGCGAGCCTGCTGAAGAAATAGAAATTACTCAGCCTCGGCCGCTTCAGCGCCGTCCTCTGCGGGCTGGTTGAAATCAAGGTTGGTATCCTCAGTTACGACTGAGGTTGTTTCCTCTTCAGAGGTATCGTTTTCCGTGCCTCCACAGCCAGTCAGTGCCACGGAGGCTACCGCTGCTGTTATGAATAGTCTTGGAACCATCTGTGTAGATTAACCCAACCCGCAGCGCAAGTCAGGTTTATTCAAGATTTGAAGCAAGCTCGACCCCTTATCATTTTCGTCATATGCGCCGATAGGTATGTATGGACACTCTCCTTCCGCAGGCTCAGGCGCATGATGAAATCAAAGTCCGCAAACCTGTCTTTGAGTATCCAGATTCGATGGAGGTTTGTTGGAGTTCGCTGAAAGAGTTCGCTTGTGTGGCCAACAGCATCTCTTTGCTAATGCCCTACCTGGAGCCATATGTTGTTAAATCGGTAGCAGCAGCCCGAGCTGAGTTGCGTGCCGATGGCAGTCTGGGTGATGAGGAAGATAAGCGTGTCCGTGACTATTTAAGTCAAGAGACACAGCACCATATTCAGCATCAGAAGTTTAATGACCTACTGGTGGCACGCTATCCCAAACTGAGATGGTGGGAGGCTAGTGCTAGTCGACTTGCGAAGTGGTTGTTGAAGCGCCGTAGCGTTGAGTACAACCTTGCTCAATCTGCTTCTTCAGAAGCCTTTGCTTATTCGGTCGCTAGGTGGTGTTCGCAAAACCGTTCCGAGATCTTCACGGGTGCCGATCCAGAAGTGGCACGTCTATTTCAGTGGCATATGGCTGAAGAAGTTGAACACAAAGATGTGGTGTATGAGCTTCTCGATAAGTATCAGGAACGCAGCCGGTTTAAATACATTGTGGCTTGCATTGTTACCGTTCTTACGATGGCTGCTTTTGTCACATCAGCATCATTAGCGATGATGTTCTATGAACGCAGAATCCTCAGCCCTCTTGCTTGGTTCAGGCTCTTCAAGTGGGCCATCACATTTGCTTTTGAACTTCTCCCAACTCTTACAGTTTCGGCACTCCCAGGCTTCCACCCCAGTCAGCTAGTCGACCCCATAGACGCCAAAAACTGGCTACGAGAACACGACTTAGGTCTGGACGTTGGGGACGGTACTAGGTGTCCAAACTAGACCTTGGGTCATGTTGACGTTAGGGACGGTCCTATTCGATTTTCACTGATTTTCACTGGGTGTTGTAGTGTTGGCTTTGGTCAATCAAGTGGTTGGATTCAGGGAATTAGTTGTACTGATTGGGGTATCCCTGATAGGCATCCGAACTGGAGCTCGGTGAGGTAGCAACGGTTGCATTCGAATAGATCGGAGAAACTAGCCTGAGAATTTTATAACCCAAGGTCAGTTTTTCTGCTAACTGGAAGCGGGCTACCGTGTGTATCCATGGGACAAAATGTGGATCTTGGTGATTCGATTTATGTACTGCCGATTAGCTATATAGCTGGCAATTATCGCGTTCGGATAGTACCGTTCCTCGTGTCCGAACTAGACCTTTGTCAAACTTGGGTCGATGTCGTCGATCCAGCGATGGATGCCGCCATCGAGGTTGTAGATGTCGGCGAAACCTTTTTCTTGTAGTGCTTCAACCACTTTTGCGCTGCGCCCTCCACTACGGCAGTGGACTACAGTCTTTGCGTCAGGATCTAGCTCTGATATTCTGTCCAAGACATCACCCATTGGCACATGCTTTGCGCCGACTGATTCCAGGTTGCTGGCATCCCACTCGTCTTGTTCACGAACATCGACTATTTGTAAAGCTTCGCCTGCATCCACTGCTGCTTTCAGCTCAGTTGGTTGCATTTGATTGATATCCATCGAAATCCTGCCTTTGAGTGTGTCATAGCTTGATACAGCTCCCGACTCTAGCACGGTCGAGTTACATACTGTGCAGCGCTGATCTGATTCGATCGAAAACCCTGACGTGCTCAATGTTTCAAAGTCAAAGATAACTAGCTGGTTTTTGTGAGGCGGTTTGTATCCGCTTAGGTACCGTAGCGCAGCGTCCGCCTGCAATGCCCCCATCATATTCGGCACTGTTCCTAAGGTGCCAGCGGCTTCACAGGTAGCGCCTAAATTACTGTTCGCTAAGCAGCTGTTGCAAGGTTGCCCTTGCCCATTGAAGAAACTGATTCGACCCTCGTGTCGGTAAACACTTGCAGTTATTAGCGGTACCGAGTTCATCACAGAAAACAAGTTAGAGCTTTCGGTTGCTTCAGGGTTGTCAGCACAATCCAAAATGATTGTCGGGGTACCAAACTCTTCATCTTGAATTAGCTGATAGATAAAGTTCTGTTGCTTGGCTTCGACCCTGACTTCTGAGTTAAGTCTCTGAAGGCGTTCCTTTGCAGCGGCGACTTTACTTATGCCTACTTGATCTTCGTTGAACAGAATTTGACGGTGGAGATTCTCGAGTTCAACTACGTCTGGGTCGACAAGCGTTAACCTGCCAACTCCGGCAATGGTGAGCAATTGCGCCGCAATGCATCCGAGGCCACCAACACCAACTATCAAAGCATGTGATCTAGCGAGCCGTGCTTGGCTATCTGTGTCGAAATCATTCAGCTGAAGTTGGCTGGTGTATCTCTTGCTATCGCTCATACTTAGAATCGCCTTCAATGTGTTGTAAAACTATACAGGCAGTAGCCGTTGTGCTTCTATAGCGGCTCAAGTAAGCGTGTGCACTTAACAGCAAAGCTGTACTGCTGTACAATATAGTCAGACTCAAGTATCTATTGGGGTGGTGGAAGTGTTCTTCCGGAATGGTGTTGGCAAGGTAGTGATCTTGCTTGCTGTGCTCGCTTTTTTCGCTGTTTTTGTTTACGCCTGTGGCGGTTCCGACGATTTAGGCACCAGTCCGGATGGGGTCGAAGTAGATCGCTCAAGTGATGGACTTGAGAACGGCCTGAATGGATCTGCCACGACGTTTCGAGGAAGTTCGCGGGAAAGTCAGTCGGCAAGTCAGGTGATTGTCTCAACCGATTACAGAACCAACCTTGCGCTTCTTAAAGCTGGGCCATATCGCAACACTAACCATGACGACAGCCCTTACGCTGATGTTCCATCGGATCAACTCAATCCGGAGGATCATTATGGTCCTCGGTCAGAGTATCTAAACGACCCTGGGGATAACCCAGAGCAAACATTTCCAGTAGCTTCCGGCGGCCAGTTTCGTGCCGGTTGTGAGTTTTCACACTTTGGCTACGACGATCCAATAGTGTTCCCAGATCAGCCAGGGGCAGCTCACCTTCACATGTTCTTTGGCAACACCGACGTAAACGCGTATTCAACCTATGAGACTCTCATCAACTCAGGAAGCTCAACGTGTAATGGCCAGGAACTGAACAGAACTGGCTACTGGGCCCCAGCAATGTTTGATGGGCAAGGTAACGTTCGAATTCCTGAACGAATAGTGGTCTATTACAAAGGTGAGGGGTTAGCAAACGGTCGAGCTGAAGTTTTTCCTGAGCGTGCTGCAATGATTGCTAACCCTGCAATGACTCTAGAAGGCGATATCAACGCGATTGCCCCGAATGTTGGGGGCGCTGCCGGAAAATCATCTTTTAAATGTTCTGACAATTTCTCGGGTCCTGAGAGCCCTGTTTCTAACACAATGATCAGCTGCGATGGGAATCGTTACACGATTGGTAACGCAGTAAATCGAACTGTCCTAGAGATGAATGTTAAGTTTCCTCAGTGCTGGAACGGTGAAGATCCGAGCGATCCTAGCAACTTCCGTATTCCCAGAGTCGGCGGCTGGTACTTTAGCGAGTGCGAAGAGGATCGTACGCTAGTTAACCTTGAGTACTTCATAAACTACGTCGTTGAGCCAGGGGAGAACACTGCAGATTGGTTCCTGTCTTCGGATGTTGATCCGATGAATTTCAATGTTGGCGCCAAAGGTGGCACGGTACATGCTGACTGGTGGGGTGGCTGGCACAAAGAGACCAATCAGCTCTTTATCGATAACTGCGTTAACAATAACTCATACAGCGGCTGCGGTTTTGGTTTCTTGACTAGTGGTGCGAATGGTGAAGATGGTCCAGCTCTGCAGTATCGCCCACAATATGAGGGGCCAAACAAGGTGCCAGCAGCGGAGCTTTTCGAGGCACTCTGTCCTCAGGCTAAGCATTCTTATGACTTTGGCAATTCAGCCACGGCGGCCTACTGCACCCCAGCAGGACAAAACCACGGCTAGTCAGAGGCACCTTGGGGGACAGGTCCCAATGGTGCGCCAAGGAATGTTGGGGGACAGGTTCTAATGGTGCGCCATATGGCCACCAGCGGCGGTGGCCCGTCAGCGTCGGAGCTAGCGGCTAAGCTATAGGAGCTATGACAAGCGGAGTAGTTGAAGAAACCGGCGAAGTTAAACAGCCATCAAAGCGGTCTATTTCTAATGCCGCCAAGTTACTCGCAGGTCCGATGTCGGCATATAGCGTGCTTGATCGTCTTGATTCAGATGAATTGGTAAACATAGCCGCCGTAGCTGCTCAGCTTCAGTCAGAGCGGGCAGTTGCTCGTGGTGATCTGGATGAAATTATTGCCCAAGCCTTCGAGACTGGCTTCGGCAAAGACAACTTGGCTCATTTACCCTGGATTCATGAAGATGTACTTGTTTGTCCAGGTGGACTGGTGTGGAAGTCAAAGATGAGCCACAACTGCCGTTTTGTCAGTATCAATAACACTTGGGTTTGGGACTGCCACGAACTCATTCGGGAAGACAAAAGATCTATCACCGGAACGAAAGACGGGTTCAGAGCTGTTGCGTTAGTGCCTGTGATTCAAGGCATGCAGGTTGATGCTGTAACGGCTAAAGCTAGGGCGGGACAGCATTCAATGGACAAAGTCATCTCTTATGAGATTCGTTCAGGCGAGTTGGTTGAGGTCTCGCAGCGACAGGTCTCAGCAGATCACTAACTTATAGCTCTATATGCTGACCAGATTGGGTTGTCTTGTCGATAGGTAGACCAAAGTAGCGGCTGGCGGAAGTGGTGTTGCGGTAGGTGAAAACGAACAGCTTCTCACGCCATTTAGCCATACCTGGTTTATCGGTCACAACAATAGCTTCCCGACCAATGAAGTAGTCAAGATAATCGACGTTCAGGGTTGAGTGTTCGCCGATCGCTTTCGCCACATCGATCTTTTCGCGGTATCCATAATGCAAATTCATTTTGTGGAATCCGTGGCGTAGCTCTTCTTGGCGCAACCTTGCAGCTTCGAGAACTGTCGGAGTTCCTTCAACGACAATGGTTAGTAGATAGACATGTTCGGGAAGGACCTTATGGTGACGCAAGTCTGAGATAAGGGCTGGCGGGATAATTTCAGCTTCACCGGACAGGTAAACGCCGTAGGTGCCTTCGGTCCGTTGCACATCCTTAGTGTCCAGAGTCTCGATAAATTTGTCTAGGGGCACTGCGCCTTGGCGAAGTCGTTCACGAATGAGCTCTCTGCCTCGATGCCATGTCAGCATCAGGATCAGCAGCGCTGTTCCAACAATTAGTGGGAACCAACCACCTGATGGGATCTTTGGAACGTTCGCTCCAAAGAAAGCAACATCGACTACGAAGATTGGAAGCATAATTGCAATAGCTTTCGGCAAGCTCCAGCCAAGTATCTTCTGGGAAACTACAAAGAACAATGTGCTGGAGACGATCATTGAGATAGTTACTGCAATTCCATAGGCAGCAGCGAGGTTTGAAGCTTTCTGGAAGCCGATAACTAGGCCGACACTTGCGACCATAAGAGCCCAGTTCACAGCAGGAACATAGATTTGGCCTTGCTCTTGATCTGAAGTGTGAATAATTCTGAGCCTTGGCAGGTATTGCAAACGAACAGCTTGGAGCGTCATTGAAAATGCTCCAGAAATGAGCGCTTGCGAGGCAATGATTGTGGCCACAGTAGCCAGGATGACGAGCGGCCATCTGCCCCATTCAGGTGCCAGAAGGAAGAAGGGGTTCTCATCTTCAATATTCTGAAGGGTTAGAGCGTTATTGATGATGTAGGCACCTTGGCCAAAGTAGTTCAGAAGTAGTCCTGGCATCACGAACATAAACCAGCTCTGGCCAATAGGTTTGCGTCCGAAGTGGCCAAGGTCGGCGTACAAGGCTTCGCCGCCGGTAACCACCAGGAAGATCGAGCCGAGAGCAATATAGCCTGTCCACTGGTTCTCTAAGAAGAACTCAACAGCATATGTTGGACTGACAGCTCGGAGAATTTCAGGCGAGTCAAGGATTTGTAGCACGCCAAGCAGGCCGAGGGTTGAGAACCATAGCACCATTACTGGGCCGAAGATTCCACCAATCTTGGCGGTGCCTTTCCGTTGGACACTAAACAATCCGACGAGAATAGCAACAGCAATTGGCACGGTGTAATTCTCTAGAGTTTCAGCTTGGTCACCCATGCCTTCGGCGGCGGCCAGAACTGAAATAGCCGGTGTGATCATGCCATCACCGTAGATGAGAGCTGTTCCGAAGATGCCAAGACCAACTAGCAGCATGCCGATTTTTCCATACTGTTTCGGGTTGCCTAATAGTGCAGTAAGGGCAAGCTCTCCGCCTTCGCCGTTGTTATTGGCTCGAAGAATGAACAACAAGTATTTGATGCATATAACGATGATTAGTGCCCAAGTGACCAGCGAAAGGATACCAAGAACGTTCTCTTCGCTAGGTGCAACTTCGGAGAAATGAAAGGTTTCTCTAAGCGCATACAGAGGGCTTGTTCCAATGTCACCGAAGACCACGCCTAAAGCCGTGATCGCCAGGGCCATAGAACCGCTCTTCTGGGCATTGTGTTTGCTAGACATATCTATCTTCTACTTCGGCGGCTCCACTCCAAGAATAAGTGTTTCTAATACGGTAGGGACGGTCCTATCCGATTTTTGTGGAGACCATCATGAACACTAGGGACCGTACTACTCGTCCACCCAGTCGGTGTTACTAACTCAGTTTGGGTTAGCTGGCTAGTCCTGCCCCTTCAACAGGGGGGACCACCTAGACCTGTCCCCGAACGTTCCTTTTGTGGATTAGAAGTTTTCCCAGTAGCGGGAGGGACGAGGACCTTGTTGGCCTTGGTACTTTGAACCAAGAAGCTCAGCGCCGTATGGGTTCTCCGCTGGGGAGCTCATTTGCATAAAGCTGATCTGGCCAATTCGCATACCTGGGTAAAGAGTTATTGGCAGGCTGGCAACGTTAGAGAACTCTAGAGTTAGCTGCCCATTCCAGCCGGCGTCGACGAAGCCTGCGGTTGAGTGAATGAGTAGACCTAGGCGTCCCAAGCTTGACTTGCCCTCTATGCGGCCAACTAAGTCATCGGGAAGCGCAACCCGTTCTAGGGTTGATCCAAGAACAAACTCGCCGGGATGGAGGATGAATGGATCCATCTCGGACGCTTCAACATTAGTAGTGAGTGAACTCAAGTCCTTCTTGACATCAATGTGACTCATTGTGTGATTTTTGAAGACGATGAAGCGATGATCGAGGTGAACATCAACCGATGATGGTTGAACCGCCTTTGGCTCATAGGGGTCGATCTCTATGAGTCCCCGTTTGATCTGGGTCTTTATTTCTCTATCAGAAAGAATCACATCACCAGCTTAGTCGGCCTCGGCCAGCGTCTCCACTTGATCACGCCACTCTTTGAGTAGCTGAATGTGGTCTGGGCCTATGCCGCAGCAGCCACCGATGATTGAGGCGCCGAGTTCTGACCAGATTCTTGCATGCTCAACGTAGCCACGAGCGGTGACATCTTGACGCATTGGAGTCAAACCTTCATCGTCATCAGGAAGTGAGTTGTCAAAAGCGTTAGCATAAGCGCCAAACCTAGTCGAAGTGTGTTGAAATCGTTTAGCCAAGCCAGCCAGAGCTACGGTCGCAACTTCTGGTTTTGAACAGTTGATGAGCACGGCATCAACTTTGCCGCTAACTGCTCGACAAACTTGGGAGATAGATTCACCGCTGTGCAATACGGCTTTGCCATCCACCAGTTCATCAGAAAGAGAGAAACTTGCCCAGTATGGCTTTGTGGAGTTTTGAAAGCGTTTTGTGGAGTCATAGCACACTTCAAACTCTTCAATGCTGCCGATCGTCTCTTGTAACCATAAGTCGCAGTACTCATCTTGTGCTCGAACCAGGGTCTGCCAGTACCCCGGGGCAGTTGCGGGATTGAATTTTTGCGGTTCGTATGAGCCAAACAGCGGCGGTAAACAGCCAGCTACACGCACAACGGTGTCTGCTTCTTCAGCAGCGGCAAGGGCAATCTGAGCCGCTAGTTCTGTGAGTTCGTAACCTTCTTTGTCGAAACGCTCCTCAAGCGTGTCTGGAACAATGCTGTAGGCGTTGGTTGTAATCACATCGGCTCCGGCGCAGATGAAATTTGCGTGAGCCTGAGCCACGAACTCAGGCGCCTTCATCAGGGCAAGTGCAGACCATTCAGGGTCTCGAAAGGGTGCTCCCATGGATTTGAGCTCTCGACCCATTCCACCATCTAGCAATGTGAACAAACTAGTCATTGATGCTTCCGGCGAAGTTCATAACTTAATCATCTTATCGGTAATCTGTTGGCGATAGGGGTCGTACCAATGCGAAACGAAAAGCATGTAGGGGTGATTCCCTGGTGTCGAAATGTAGACACAGAATAGGCTCTTGGGAATGAGTCGCAAGCCAACTTCGGCCAGCATTCTAGGGAGAATAGTGGTGAAATATCCAGGAGGTACAAGTAAGGTTGGGCGCTCTGCAACACAAGACCCGATTAGTGTTAAGTGATAACAAATGACGTTAAGTTCGGACGGGTAGTACCGTCCCCAGTGTCCGGCGTGGGGCGGCCTCCGTTACACTAAAAGTGATGGTGGACAATGACGAGCTGGCGGAGCGGTGGAAGAGTTACAGAGAGGTTTTGAACGAGCTCATTGCCACTCTTAGGTTTGCTCAGAAGTTAGGTTTCGATGTTTCGACGCACCTAGATCTACTGCATTCTCCTGAAGAGGTGACGAAGCAACAATTGCCTGAAATCAACGTCCTGCCTGTTTGTGCTGATAAGGGTGGCGAAGTTCGACAGCACACCCAATGGCCGGCAGAAGAACTTGCGCCACCAGATTTTGAAGACTTGCTTCGTAGATCTTCTGAGCTAGTTGGATACTTGCAAGAAGTTATGGCTGGTCTGGCTGCGGAGTGTTTCGATTACATTGAGTATCTAAGCCTTGCTGAATCGAAGATCCCACCATTTGAAGCTTTTTGTTTCGAGATGGGAACCCTGCAGCGGGGGCTTAGAGAGCGGATGGCGAGCCATAGTGTCTTTAAAGCCGCTTACACTACCCTAGCGGAAAGGTTCGTGGCGAAGATCGAGCAGACTTGGGCTGACTATAAGATTGTACTTCACTGGCTAGAATCAAACTGCCAAAACTCACTCAATGAACAAACGAGTGAATGGGTCGCAGAGGTCATCGCTCGGCTAGAAGACCTCTATCTACTTCTTGTTCCTCAAGGGAAGCTGCGACGTGTCCCTATGCTTAGCTCCGATGTTGCTGCGTCGTTAGACTTTGATGATTTGTGGTGGCTGATTAACCCCACTGGTTCGGCTTTAGATGTGATCGTGAGGATCCAGGAGATTGAGCGGGAGGCAGGACCCGCCCTGTCTGAACCGGAACTAGAAAGGCTCTTAGAGGTCGAGGACGCATTGTGTGAAGCGAAAAGAGGCACTATCGAGCTGCAGTTACACAACCGGACACCGGCCGCAGATAAGTTGGAGGCAGCACGCGAACAACGTGATGAACTTTGGCAACATGTGCAGCGGTTCAGTTCATCTTGCCCAAGGGATGCAACGGCAGAGCTATTGTTAAAGAGTTTGGGTGCAGAGCTGGAAGAGCTAAACCTTGTTGAGGAGCGCTACGGTGTCAGAACCCTCTACCGTGAACCGTTCGAGGTGAGTGAGGCGATTGAACCGTCCTTTCGAGACTCTTTGGCGGCTCTCCACTTGGCGATTAGATATGAGGTGGCAGCACTAGATGAACTTGAGCGGGAGCGTGGGTCTTTAGACGAGACAGCGCTGGCCATTCAAGAGCTCATTGGGCAAACTTGGCGAGGCATTGTTCAGCAGCCAAGGGTAATCCCACCACCCCAAACATCGAATCCAAACAGGCCTGAACAAGGTCCTCCAACGGTATAGCTCGAGCATTATTTCCACCATTGTGGATGTAAAGTTGTGATATGGCGGAGAGTTCGTTGCCTGACGTTGAAACCGAGTACAGCAGGTTAATTGTTTTACTGTTGCAGGACGTCAACCAATTGGCAGGGCTTCAATTGGATGTTCAGTCACTTTTGATGAAGTGATCAAGCTGCCGTTAGCTGAAGGTCTTTGGCCGAGAGCTCAGATCGAGTCATCTCCGGCACTTAGGTTGATATCAGCTGAGCAGCTAGTGAAGCCTGGTGAACCGTGGCCAATTTATGGTGAGAGTGTGGAATCGGTTTCGAGTGTTTTCGACCGGATTTACAAGACATTGGGTGGCCTAACCGTAGTGTCGCACCGTGAATACTTCTATTCTGATTCTGATTCCAATGAGACAGCCCAAGAGGCCAATATGCTTTTAGGCTTTATCAGTAATGCTGTAGATGAGATACGAGGAAATTTAGCAAAGTCTGGTGAGGCCGATCAATTAGTATTCGCCGATCTGCTCGCTTCTTGGGCTTTCAGTACAGAGATTGTACACATTCGTGCTTCATCTGATAGAGAGGGTGACACTGCCTTTCTCACCTGGCTCGCTAGTAGCAAAGAGTTGTTAGACCGCATTTATGACACCCTTGATATTTCAAAGCCTAACTTTGGGATTTCCAAGGGGCTCCGAAGAGGAGTTAAGAATCTACCTATTGAGGAGCTGCTCTCACTAGTCAACCCTGAGTTCGAACTTGCAGAGATTATTGAAGCAGTCGGGTTTATCGCTTTACTCGAAGAGGACCAAGAAGCGCAGCTTTGGGTGAGTGGATAGTTGAAGCCAAGGGTCATTCCGAGGCTAGGTCACATGGTAGCGAGCCTCAGATTGCAGCGTACTCAGAGTTACTTCATTCTTTGCATCCGATGATCATCAATCACATTACTCAAATTACACCGCCAACAGAATTGAGAACGTACGAGATAATTCAACAACGTGCCGTAATCCAAGAGAAGCTTATTACTGCCGAGAAAAGTTTGGGAGTTAAAAGAGACCATGTGTTTTCAGATTCGTGCGAGTGGGATTTTGAGCTACCAATGACTGAGTCGCTGCCGGAGCTTCTCGAACGCTTTGAGCTGCTAGCCAGAATACAAATAGCTAACCTTGCACAGGCGGGTTGTGATGTTAGAGACGCCCGAATTGGTCTCGTACAGTTCAGAAACTTCAGAATCAAGTTCAACGCCCCGTTCAGTAACCCCCAAGCGATTAGTGGCTTTAAGCTAGAGCCTCCTGATCAGGGGCAAGGCCCTACCCGTTAGGACACTGGGGACGGTACTACCCGTCCGCAGTTGTTGGCAGTTAGTACTATTTCAGTGCAAATAGTCGCTCCCAGAGCTTGTTCAGCATCTTTTATTGCGGTTTCGTGAAAGCCTAGTTTGGCCGGATATGTCATGTTCCCTGGTGCGTCTCAAGTCTTGTCAGCATAAATATGGCAGAAAGAAGCGAAGATGGCGAAGGACAGAATACGGATTAAGGCAATAGCGGCGGCAACAGCGTTGGCACTGATGGCGGGTGCTTGCACCGTCGATGAAGACACGACTGCAGAAAGCGAGAGGGCAGTCAATTTCGCTGAGTCGTCTGACTTCGTTGGTGTCTACGCTGAGGAGTCGTTACAGGCGCCTAACGGAGCTCCGTACGCAGATGTATTTTTCGACAATCCGGGCGTCAATCAACGAATCGACACTCGTGATGATTTCGAGTCCACATTTGCCCTCGATGTTGATACTGCTTCGTTCAGTATCACTAGAGCCTGGATAAACGACGGCTACTTGATTGATAACGATGCCGTTCGTGTTGAAGAATTCATCAACTCATTTGACTATGACTATGCCGCTCCAACAGATAATGATTTTGCCGTTTACATAGATGGTGGTCCAACGCCATTTGTGGAAAATGACAGCTATCAGCTGGTGAGAGTGGGTATTCAAAGCCGTGTCGTTGCAGATGAAGAGCGGCCGCTCGCCAACCTAACTTTCGTGGTTGATGTTTCGGGTTCGATGGAACAGGAATTGCCAAAGGTACAGCAAGCCATGGTGACCATGCTCAAGGAGCTTGAGCCCCAGGATCAGGTTGCGATTGTGACCTACGGTTCTAAGGCGAGCGTTCTTCTAGAGCCAACTGCTGTTTCGCAAGAGGCGGAGATTGTGCGTGCCCTGAGACAACTTCAGGTTGACGGTTCCACCAATGCCGAAGAGGGTCTTCGACTGGGCTACGAGCTAGCAAATCAGCAGTTAGATGGCGAGCGAGTTAACAGAGTTATTCTACTATCGGACGGCGTAGCGAACGTCGGCGCTACCGATTCTGGTTCTATTCTTGAGACAATCTCTGATGCGGCTGATGACGTGCAGCTGCTGACAGTTGGTTTTGGCTCTGGCAATTACAACGATGTCATGATGGAGCGTTTAGCCAACGACGGTGATGGTTTCTACGTGTATGTTGATTCTGCAAAAGAGGCCGAGCGTGTCTTTTCTGAAGATTTAACGGGAACACTTCTGACAATTGCCAAGGATGCAAAGGTGCAGATCTCTTTCAACCCTGAGACAGTTGAACGCTACAGGTTGATCGGGTTTGAGAACCGAGCGATTAACGATGACGATTTCGAAAAAGATGTTGACGCTGGCGAGATTGGTGCGGGACATAGTGTGACTGCGGTATATGAAGTGCGTTTGGCTGACACCGTAGAGGGTAGTGATGAGGTGTTTGATGTTGATCTTAGATGGAAGAGCATTGAGGCCGATGAAGATCAGCGTCTGGTCACCTCAGCTACGGCTGTAGCGCTGGCTGGTAGCTGGGACGACACCGAAGACGAGTTCAAGCTAGCAACAGTGGTAGCCACCTGGGCTGAAGTGCTGAGAGAGTCACCGTACGCAACTGGTGATTCAGCAGTGGACTTGGAGACCCTCGTATCAGAAGTGAACGATCTTGCAGATGCGATCGATACTGACGAAGTCGACGAACTTAGCATTCTGATCAACAGCTCAGTAGAGCTGCTAGCGGAGAGGTAGGGGCGGACACCGGGGTCAGCGGACTGAGGGGTCTGACCCCTCAGTCCGGTTTTAGTGTCACTTGGTGGTACTTAACGCAACATTGGTTGGTATGGAACGTAACTCAGCCTCTCGATCTCCCGCCTGTAATCCCTTGAGCCATACCCGAACCCAACACCAACCTGCCAATCTGTCATCCCGGCCTTCGTGCCGGGATCTCAACAATTTAGTGTCTTCAGTTGCCGAGGTCCCGGGCTCGACCTCCGGTCGTCCCAGGACGACGAGTGACACTACTGGTTTTAAAAACACATCTAACTAACGGTGGAAGTTGTTTAGCCCCAAGACTCGGATTGCTCCGTCCGCCGACCAGGGGCTACTCTGTTGCCGTATACCCGCAGTCCCTGAGGATTGGCAGTCCGCTAGTTATTGTTGAACGCTTACGGAGGCAAAGCTAGTCATGACGGCTTGCCAGAACTTCAAGGTTTAAGGGCTGAAACTTAAAGTTAAACTTTAAGTTTTCGACGAGCTTGCCAGTTATAGCTTGACTTCGGTTTTCGAACTGGTCGAAGCTTCGTCCCGTAAGTCGATTTCGGGTTCCAATCCTGACTTTGCCACAAATTTACGTCGTCCTCGTTCGCCTAGCCAGTTCATCGCAGGCAGCAGGCGCTGTACAAAAGATGGTTTCAGGGCAGCCAGTCTTGCAGATAGTCCATCGGAGTATGGCAGGTACGCTTCTAGACGTGGACGCTTGATAACGCTAAGTACTTTCGCCGCAACTTTCTCAGGTGAGGTGATGCTTCCCATAAAGTTAAGAGGTGAACCGTTCGGATCTCGTGCTTCATCGTGCAGCATCTCGGTGTCGATCGCTGACAGATACAACCCGCTAACGTCAATACCGTGGCGCTTAACTTCGCCATGTAGCGACCATAGAGCTCCTCGCATGCCAAACTTCGTGGCGCTGTAGGCGGTGTAGTTCTCGAGAGCGATTAGCCCTCCGGTAGAAACGGTGGCGATGATGTGACCTCTATTAGCTGGAATCATTCTTTTCAGAACTGCGCTAATGATGTGGAGGTTGCTGCTCAGGTTGATCGAAACTTGGCGATCTAAGTCATGTGTATTTGCCTCGGCTAAAGGAGCGGGCATCACTACACCAGCGTTGAGAACAACATAGTCAAACGCCTCCATCTGAGTCAGCCCTTGTGAAAGAGTTTCAACTGACGCTGCATCTGATAGGTCGGCAACGATTGGAGTAATTGCCGTTCCGAGCTTGGCAGCAAGACCCTCCAGGCGTTCTGTCGAGCTTGAAATAGCCGTAAGAAGCGCTCCACGTTCCACTAGCATCTTGCAGATCGCTTCACCGATTCCACCCGTTGCGCCTGTAATTAACACTCTTTGGCCGTTTAAGTCCATCCTGATATTGTACCGCAGCGCCAGGCAGGGGTTTAGTCGCTTAGTAACACGGCTAAAACAGCTGATCTGTTTACGGTACGGCTATTTTGCTTATCTCGCGCAAGCTTTCATCTGCCGGCCAAAACCAAGGCCCTACAGCTGCAGCGCTTTACCCTGGAACCAAGTTGCCGAGGGCTCGCTCTGACATCCAGGTCAGTAGTTTCTCTTCGGGCATTGGTCGAGCAAGGTAAAAGCCTTGGCCAACGTCACACCCTAGGGCGGTTAGCACGTCAATCTGTTCTGGGGTTTCGATGCCTTCGGCGACAGCGTAGCCGCCCATGGCTTGGGTGAATTCCATGATTGTTGTAACTAGAGCAGGGTCTTCTGCAATGTCGTCGATGTATTTCTTGTCGATTTTTACAGAGTCGAATGGCATGTCTTTCAGGTTTCCGAAACCCTGGTTACCGGCACCGAAGTCATCAATTGCAATCTTGATTCCCATGTTGCGCAGGGCTGCGAGCTGGTTGCTAATTTGTGCAGCATCAGCGACCATAGCTGTTTCGGTAAGTTCAAGCACAAGGTTCTTTTTGTTGATCCCTGACTCTTCAACGATGGCAACTAGGCGATTCATCTCGGTTACGTCTTCTAGCTGTCTTGCTGAAAGGTTGACGCTCATTGTGAGGTTCAGATAGCTCTCGGCGTTGTCTTGCCAGGCTTTTAGTTTGGTTGTTGCTTGACGTAGCACCCAGCGCCCCATTTCGACGATCATGCCGTTTTGTTCTGCTAACGGAATGAAAGTTCCTGGCGAGATGGCACCCTTTTCTGGATGATTCCAACGCATCAGCGCTTCGAATCCTCGCACTGAGTTGTCAGAGAGGTTGATCAACGGCTGATACACCAGGTAGAAGTCGTTGTTGTCGAGAGCGCCTTGTAATTCACTTGCCAGCTCAAACCGTTCTGCGGTTTCTTCAAGCATGGCTTTTTCAAATCGTGTTGGGTTGGCAGATTTCTCTTTTTTCCCGTGGTGCATGGCAACTGTTGCCTGCTGCAGAAGGGAGTCGGCGTTTTTGTTGCGATCAGACGTTAACGTGTATCCAATCGATGCATCTATGCCAATGCGTCGTAACTCAACTTCGTAGGGGTCTACGAAAGCTCCGGACAAGCGCTCCGCTAGCAGGGCCGCTTCGTCTTGGTTAGCGACATAGGATGCCACGGCGAACTCATCTCCAGATGGTCGGGCTAGCTTGTCGTCATCTCGAAGTCGTGACTTTAACCTTTCCGCTACTTGACGCAATGCTGTGTCTCCAACTTCAAAGCCTGCAGAGTCGTTGATTTGACCGAAGTTGCGGAGGCTGATGCTAAATACTGCCATCAGTTGACGATCGGCCATGTCGTGCAGAGCATTTTTTGTTTCATAGACGAAGGCTGAGCGTTTCAGCAGCCCAGTTAGTTCGTCGTTCATTTGCTTTTGTTGCAAAGAGCGCTCCAGTTCACGTTGGGCTGATACGTCTCTAACAATTACAACGTAGGTGTTGGTGCCTTCTAGGTTTGAGGGTGCAACCGATACTTCGGCCAAACGATGCTCCGCAATTGGGCTTCTCACTTGCAGGTCAGCAGATGCGGGAGTGTCAAGGTTATGGGATTCCTCAAACAGTCCTTCAAGAGTCAGATGAGAGTTCTCCGCGACAAAACCATGCAGGGAGGTTCCTACAAGGTCTTGGGTTTTGAAATCGAACATGGATTCAACGTTGGGGCTTACGTATTCAATATTCAGATCAGCGTCAGCGAGTATTGATACGTCATAGGAGTTGGCAACTAATGCCCTAAAGCGTGCTTCTGAGTTTCGCATGTTGAAGGCTGCGAGTTTGCGGTCATTAATGTCGGAGAAGTTGACGATCAAGCCTTCCAAGCCAGATTCCTGGGCGTTGCGTACAGACATTTCAAACCAGCGTGTTTCGCCTTTCGAGATGCGCAGGCGTACGTCGACTGTTCGCTCATCGTTGCGTAGCGGTGGGTTGGATAGCTCTTTCTCGGCTTTTGATTTGTCGTTTGCGTTTATGAGGTCGACAATGTTTGTACCTAGGTAGGCCTCTCGAGTTAGACCTATGAGCTTCTCTACGTTAGCGCCAATGAAAGTGATGTTGTGGCTCTCTATGTCGACAATCGCTACAAGATCATTCGAGTCTTGCGCAAGGGTGTTGTAACGCTGGTTAGCACGCTGCTCTTGAATCTCAGCAGCTAGCTCTTGGGAACGTTTCGCCATTCCATACTGAGTAGCAGCAGCTTGAAAGTGCTGCTCCATATCTGCTTCCACAAACTTTGGTAAAGCGGCAACAAACCAGGTTTCCTGGCCGGAGCTTGTCAAGTGAGAAGGAACTTGTGTGGCAATAGTTGTTCTTGCGTTTGGATAGTTAGCAAACCATGCCTCAACCGGAGTCTGTTCAGGTCCGAGGCGCAGCGGCTTAAAGCGGGTGGGTTTGAAGGAGGGTTTTCCTTCGGTCTGTTGAGCGACTTGATTGCCCTTGGCCGAGGTCTTAACGAGAGCTACAGTGGCCTTGCCTTCGGTGAGGTCCGTCAAAGCTTGCAGGGTTTGACCATTGAGTTCTCTGGGATCACTGCTGGAGATGATGTCGACACTGTAAGATCGAAGAATCTGCTCCTGATTGTATGACCAGTCTCGCTGCTTGATCAAAAGGTGGAAACGAGCGGAAATGGTTGCCAAGAGAGTTAAGCCGAGGCTCACTTGCGTAATGATAAGAAACTCGCTCCCCAGTACGATTGTGGTTATTAGAAAGGCAAAGTTGAGTACTAGTAGCGCCGAGAAAGAGATCTGTTGGGTGAGACCAAATTGGCGACGTGCTTTAAGTGCAGCTACCTGAAGCTTAAGGCTATCTGGCTTTGAAGAAACCATGAATAGTATTGGGACAACTGGTACAGCCCATAGCCTTTGCCATTGGTCGGCAGGTATTTGAGCGTCAAAGAGTTGAAGCACTGTTGCTATTGCAATTGCTATTGCATTTGAAGTGGCTACGATACTCTTCTGGCTACGTCCGAGTAACGTAGAAGCAGCAAACAATACAGCTAGCGCAACGATGGTTTGAATAACGAGTTCGGTAGCTGAAGAATCTAGGATCGGCTGGCCAGCTACAACAAGCATTCCAATTATTAGCCCAACGCTCGCCGTCTCCAGTATGGAAGCAACTTCAAGTCGTTGTACTCGAGACCGAAAAGTCTGCAGCCCGAAGGCGACAGCAAGAAGGTAACCTATTATGGCGGTCAACTCAAAAAGCGTTTGATTGTTGATGAAGACAGAGGTGTTATTCAGGGCAAAGAAGATGAATGCCAGGCCGAGAGTGGTGAAGTTCTGACGCAGCCGAGCGATACAGAAGTAAACAACAATGGTGCAGCAAAAAATGAAGGCAGCCAGGCCTCCTGCATCTCCGAAGGGGATGCTAGCAATGATGGCGCATGTCCCAACAAGGGCTACAAGTAAATTGCGGTTCACCTGTAACTATTCGGCTGTTGAGTCTGGGTTTTTAGCTTAAGAAAGCGATATTACAGCGTGTCTATGGGCGTCGACTTCATCATTAATCTGCCCAAAGATGTCAACGATTGAATCGAGGTCGGCTAAAGAGTGAGCGTTGGTGACGCTGAACCTAACTCGTGGTGTTTTCTTAGAAACAGCTGGGTAAATTGCCGGAACCACAAATACGCCTTCCTTGAAGAGACGAGCGGTCATTTCGTAGACGATCTCGACGTTGTCGTAGACTACGGGAATGATGGGAACCCCGTCATGGCCCCAAACCGGTAATCCTTTTGCACTGAATCCATCTCGAAGGTACTGCGCCTTCTTCTGTAAGGCGACTACGATTTCCGGCTCTTCATCAAGGATTCTAAGACTTTCGAGCGCTGCTGCAGTCTCTAGCACAGGAGGTGCTCCGGTAAATAAGTACCCGTGGGCCCCGCGAGATAAGGCCTTGGTGATGGTTGTATCGCCTACCACGGCGCCTCCGACGCCTGTTAGTCCCTTTGATAGCGTGGCCATACGTAGGTCAACATCTTGTGGATCCATTCCAAAGTGTTCAACGATGCCACGGCCGGTACTTCCCAGAACCCCTAGTGAATGTGCTTCATCGAGCATGAGAAACGCGCCAAACTCTTTACATAGCCCTACCACTGTGGGGAGATCTAAGATTGTGCCATCCATTGAGAAGATTGCATCGGCTACGACAAAGCTTGTGGTTCCTTGAGCTTTCTCTAGCGCCTTTCGAAGTGTAGCTAGGTTAGAGGCGCTGAATGAATATACCTTGGCTCCTGAAGCCCTAACGCCTGCCTGAATGCTGTTGTGGTTAGTCAATTCGGTTATGACTGAGTCCCCGGGGCCGATCAGGGTGGAGATTGTTGTGTAGTTTGTCAAGTAGCCGTTAGTGAAAATGACACCACTGTCAGAACCTAAAAACTTCGCAATTGATGATTCCAGTTCTTCGTGTAGAACCGTTGAGCCTGTTAGGGCCCTTGAACCTTGGTTAGCACACCCGTACCGTTCGAATGCAGAATCAATAGCTGCCTTTATTCGTGCGCTCTTGCCAAGCCCTAGGTAGGAGTAGGAGCCGGACATCAGCATCATCTTGCCATCGACACTGGCCTTACCATCGTGGAATGAATCCACTGCTGTGTGAAATGGATTAAATGGCTGGGAGTCAATGCCACCTTGGTAGTTGATAGCGTCGCATTTTTGCAGTATCGCCTGAGTTGATGATTTAGTTGTTGCGTCCACCTGGGTATTTGACACGATTGGTCCTTTGCTTGCTTTTTCCAAGTCTAACTTACCCCATAGGGAATTTAACCGCGGTTCCTGCATTTAGCGATAGTTTGTGGTACCTCCCACCCCTTTCCGTCCATAGTCCATCTGGACCAACTAGAATCAATCTCCAATGACGGAATTAATCAGGTTTTCGCAGCCAGAACTTAACTCTCCAGTGCTTATTATGGGCTTTTCGGGCACTTTTGACATGGCTGCAGTTTCCACCTCGACTGTCGGTCATTTAGCGAAAAGAACTCTCGCTTCTGAGATAGCAATGCTAGATCCAGAGCATTTATACAACTTTTCTAGAGTTAGACCCCTTACCCGTATGGACGGAAATGGGTCGATGGTCATTGATTGGCCAGGGATAGATGTGAGGGTCGCAACGTTCTCTGACCGTGATTTGGTGCTCATATCTGGCGAGGAGCCCCAGTATCGTTGGCGAACCTCCGCTGAGTTGCTGGCAGAGTTTGCTGCCGAGCTGGGCTGTGAAATGGCGATTGGTTTAGGCGCAGTGAA
>JAHDFH010000130.1 GCA_020628305.1 Acidimicrobiales bacterium
GAACAATGACGGGCGAGTGGGGAACCTACGGCGTGGACGATGAATGCGGGTCAAGAAAACGTACTTATAAAAGATGGTGTACTGCGTGATTATATGTGGGACGCCACAACAGCCCGTGAACATGGCCGTTCTCCTTCAGGTAGTGGGCGGCGCGAGAGCTACAAGCACCTGCCTATGACTCGCATGACTAATACCTATCTTGCTCCGGGGGAGCTGTCTCCAGAGGAAATAATTGCTGGCGTCGATTATGGTGTCTACGTGGCACAGCTCGGCGGCGGTCAAGTCGACACAGCCAGCGGCGACTTTGTGTTCGGGATGGTTGAGTCCTATCTGATTGAAGATGGTCAACTCACTTCACCTCTGAGAGATGGTCAGCTCATTGGCAATGGACCTCATGTGTTAACCATGATTGAACAAGTTGGCAACGATTTTGAAATGGGTCCTCCCGGAACGTGCGGCAAAGATGGGCAAGGCGTACCTGTTGGAGATGGTGTGCCCACGCTTAAAGTGAGCGAACTTACAGTTGGAGGAGCAGCATGAACTCTCAAGATTTGCTAGATCTGGCAACAAAAACGGCCAACCAGGCTAGCTCTGGGGAAGACATTGAAGTTGCCCTAGCTAGATCAGTATCGACGAACGTGCGGGTACACGAAGCGGCTGTAGAGTCCCTGACAAACTCAACCTCAGATGCTGTAGGCGTCAGAGTTGTCATGGACAACAAGCAAGGCTTTGCTAGTACCGGCACTCTTACGGAAGCTGCTCTGAAAGAAGCTCTTGATCAAGCTCGTCAAAATGCGGCTTGTGCCGAAGCTGATGAGTATGTGGCAATTGCTGAAAAGGTTGAAGCGCCCGTTGTTGAGATTGAATCGTGGGATCCTTCAGTGCTGGAGGTTGAAACGAAGTCAAAGATTGAATTTGCCCTAGATCTAGAACGTCGAGCCTTAGCTGCTGATGCCCGCATCGTGGGAGCCCGTACAACTAGCTATACCGACGGATATTCCTATAGTGCGTTGGCTAGCAGTAAAGGGGTTTCTTCGGCAGATCGAGCCACCTATGCAGGAGCGGCAATTCAAGTCTTGGCATCTGACGGTTCTGAAACCAAATCAGGTTACGGTTTCGATGGTGGCAAAAATGTATCAGAGATTGAACTGGGCAAGATACTAGACCGAAGCGTAAACCGGGCGCTTTCTATGCTCGGCTCGGTGAAGCCATCAAGCCAACCTGTGGCGCTATTTCTAGACTCAGACAATGCCGATACTTTCCTAGGACTTGTAGCTGCCATGCTTAACGGAGAAGCAATGGTGAAAGGGCGGACGCCTTTCGCCAGTCGAGTTGGAGAACAAATTGCCTCTAAAGAGCTAACGCTGTTTGACGATCCAACTGATTCGACTAGTTCTTCTGCTGTTTCTTTCGATGGCGAAGGAATGCCAACGAAGAAAGTTGGGCTCATTGGCGCTGGTGTTTTAGAAGGATTCTATCACGACAGTTATACGGCCAAGCGGTCTGGCGAGCTGAGAACAGGCTCGGCGGTCCGCTCTGCTAGAAGCTTGCCCTCACCCGGCGTGATGGCGCTTCACGCCGAAGCTGGAGGGAGCTCTGTAGCTAAGTCTTTTGAAGACATTAAGAGCGGCCTGTACGTGTATGACTTTGCGGGCTTGCATTCTGGAGTTAATCTGATTTCAGGTGATTTATCACTTGGAGTTGAAGGTCGCATGATCAGAAATGGCGAACTAGCCGAGTCGGTGAATGAATGCACTGTTACTTCAACAATTCAGAGAATGCTGCTATCAATCTCTCGGATTGGTGCTTCGGCTGAATCGCTTTACTCTGGCGCGGTTATGCCTTCGCTTGTTATCGACGATGTACCCATGGCAGGTGTCTGAAGAACTTTAGCTGGCCTCAGAGCTAGTTTGCGCACTAGTGTCAGAGGAGCTAGAAGACACAGAATCAGTCCCACGAGTATCATTTTTGTAGAACCCTTGGCCTTTAAAGGCTATGGCAGGTGAGCCAAATTTCTTCTTTAGCTGATGCAAGCCCGACTTTGACTCTTCGCAGCCTTCGGCTTCTGTTAGTGGGTCGTCCTCAAAAGACTGCTTAACCTCAAGCAGGTCACTGCAAAGTTGACACTTGTATTCATAGATCGGCATCAATACCACCTCGAGCAATTATGATATCGGACGCACAAAAAAAGTGTGCCCACATCTAGCGATGCAGGCACACTTAGAAAAACTATCTGAATAGTTGAAGAATTAACCTTCTTCGGTTGTCTCTTCTTCAGAAGCTTCTTCTTCAGAAGCATCGTCGTCCATAACTTCTTCTTCAGAAGCATCGTCGTC
>JAHDFH010000051.1 GCA_020628305.1 Acidimicrobiales bacterium
CACTGGGAGTTTGTCTGGCACTTGTGGAGTTTGAAAGTCTTCAGTCGGGTCAGCAACAAGAGCACCGTTCTTAACAAGCCATTTACAGAAACCTCTCATAGCGCTCAACAGACGGCCTCGACTTGCTGAGGTCAGGCCTTTATCAACAAGATGCCGGAAGACTAAGGCTAGGTTGCCGTCAGTGAATTCTTCTACTGCTATATCTTGCTCTTCACGGTTCTGAAGATCTGCCAACGTGCGGACAAACTGGGTTAGGTCGCCTCGATAGGCACGTTCGGTTCTAGCTGAGAAACCGCGACGGGAGCGCACCCTGTTGTCAACTATCCAGGCATCAACAAGCTGAGCAAGCTTTTCATCCACCTCTAAACAATAGCGCTAGGTTGCTAGAGTTGTCAGAAGTGGTAGCTAAACCGTCCCCTCAATCAATCCCAGATACACCGGGCTCTTATCAATTTTTTGATGCCCACGGCCAGATCATCTATGTTGGTAAGGCAAAATCGCTACGGTCGAGGGTCAGTAGCTACTTCACGAAATCAGTGATTCACCCCAGGACAGCCCAAATGGTTGCCACGGCGGCAAAAGTGGAGTGGATTCAGGTTGAGAACGACGTCGAAGCTTTAATGCTCGAATACAACCTAATCAAGAAGCACCGGCCAAAGTTCAACGTCCGCCTCGTTGATGACAAGTCGTACCCATACCTGGCCCTAACAATGTCTGAAGAGTGGCCACGCCCAATAGTTACCAGAGGCAAGAAGCGCAAGGGCACAAAATACTTCGGCCCTTATGCTCATGCATATGCGATTCGCAACACCTTGGATGAACTTCTCAAAACTTTTCCACTTCGCAGTTGTTCTAATGCCAAGCTAGAACGCCACCAAAAACTTGGCAAGCCTTGCCTGCTGTTTCATATCGACAAGTGCTCCGGGCCCTGCATTGATGCTGTAACAAGCGCTGAATACGACAAAATGGTTGAGAGCTTGGCGCGTTTCTTAAACGGAGATCGTGGAGATGTTGTTAAAGCTCTCGAGGACAAAATGGCCTTTGCTGCCAAAGAGCACGACTTTGAACTTGCTGCCCGAATACGTGACCAGATTCGCTCAATCACCAAGTCGTCTGAGCGTCAATCTATGGTTGGACAAGCAGACGAGGAGATCGATGTTATTGGCATCACATCAGATGAAATAGAAGCTGCAATCTATGTTTTTTATGTTCGCTCCGGCAGAGTGGTGGGTCAACGGTCTTTCATTTTTGATCTAACTGAAGACATCTCTGATGCTTTCATCGGCGACAAGGTTTTAGAGCTTCTCTACGGCGACGTAGATGCACAACCACCTGCTAAAACCATCTTACTTCCACACACTCCCACAGACCTTGACCTGTACTCAGAGTGGCTTAGTCTGCTGCGAGAAAGCAAAGTAGAGATCAAGGTCCCACAACGAGGATCTAAAGTTGAGCTCCTAGGCACAGTTACGAAGAACGCTACTGAAGAGTTAACCAAACACCGGCTGAAAAGAGCATCGGACCATAACTCCCGATCTCGAGCACTCAATGAGCTGCAGAAACATCTTGGGTTGAAAGAGGCTCCGCTCCGCATCGAGTGCTTTGACATGAGTCACCTTCAAGGAACAAACTATGTTGGATCTATGGTCGTCTTTGAAGACGGCCTAGCCAAAAATTCTGACTACCGTAGGTTTAAAGTTGAATCAGTTGAAGGCAACGATGATTACGGTGCTATGTATGAGGTGGTAACTCGGCGCTTGCAGAACTACTTGAACGAACGAGAGCTCCCATCGGATAACCAAAAAAAGTTTGCTTACCCTCCAAAGTTGTTAGTTGTAGATGGAGGCAAAGGTCAGCTCTCTATGGCTGTCAAAGCACTCGAAGAACAAGGCTTAACCGACGAAATCGCAGTCTGTGCCATAGCGAAGCGTTTCGAAGAGATTTTCCTACCTGGCAAATCCGAGTCGGTAATGATTCCAAGACAGTCAGAGGCCTTGTACCTGATGCAGCGCCTCAGGGACGAGTCTCATCGCTTTGCTATAACGTATCATCGGCAACTCCGGGACAAAGCTATGAAGGCGTCCGCTCTCGACGGCATCAAAGGATTGGGGCCTAAACGTCAAGAGCGCCTAAAGAAAGAAATCGGATCCGTTAACAAAATCAAGAAGACTGATCTGGAACAGCTAAAGGCTATTACTTGGCTACCCGATGAAGTAGCAGAGGCCATATATGCTAAATTCCACTAGCAACAAGGCAAAGGAGTAGACCTGTGGCTCGAGTTGTAGTAATAGCAGGCATGTCAGGTGCCGGACGGAGCGTTGCAGCTGCGGCATTTGAAGACTCTGGCTGGTTTGTTGTAGATAACCTGCCTCCAGAGTTGATTGGAACGATCGGCAACATGGCTCTGTCTGCTGGCGGGGATTATGAAAAGATCGCTCTTGTGATTGGTGGCTACTCAGAAGAAACCAACACTCAGCTCAACCTGCTTAAAGATGCGGTAAAGGACTTCTCACTGATTTTCCTTGAAGCTACCGAAGAGACTCTGATAACAAGATTTAAAACAACTAAGCGTCGACATCCGTTGGCTGGTGCAGGTTCACTGTCGTCTGCGATTCTTGAGGAACGAGAGCTACTTAAAGCCGCTCGCACCAAAGCAGATTTGGTTATCGACACATCTAAGCTGACCCCATATCAGCTAAAGGATCGCCTCAACGAAAAAGTCATTGGTTCTTCAGAGAGTGAATCAAACGACATACAGATCACTCTGCTTTCATTTGGGTTCAAGAACGGGCTTCCAAGGGACGTTGATGTGATGTTTGATGTTCGTTTCATGCCAAACCCTCACTGGGTTCCTGAGCTGCGTTCGCTAACCGGCCAAGACGAAGTGATTCAAGAATACGTAATGGCCCCTGAGGTGAGCCAAAAGTTCTTTGCCCAGCTTCAAGACATGCTGGCCAATCTTCTTCCCGCTTATCGGCAAGAGGGAAAAGCCTATTTAACAATTGCGTTTGGCTGCACCGGCGGCAAACACCGATCAGTTTCAGTGGTTGAACTGATTCATAAGTTTCTCGAAGCCGAAGGTTTCGAGCATACCGTAAGGCATCGTGATGTTGCCAAGTAACGTTCTTGCAGTCGGGGGAGGGCACGGCTTAGCGACGGTTCTGCGAGCGTTGAGGCGGCTAGATGTTGTTCCTACTGCCATTGTTTCGGTAGCTGACAACGGGGGCTCTTCGGGCAAGCTGCTTGCCGACTACGGGGTTCCTGCGGTTGGCGATTTACGACGCTGCATCGAAGCACTTGCTGATGAGCAAAAACTACTGACCAAAGCGCTTGGTGAGAGGTTTACAAAAGGGAGCCTTCAGGGCCATCCTTTAGGCAATCTGCTGCTAACGTCACTTCTCCAAGTTGCTGATCTTCAAACCGCTATCGATGAAGTTTGTAGAGTCCTTGAGGTCCAGGGTCGCGTCTTTCCAGCCGCTCAAGAGCCAGTTGAATTAGTCGCTAGCAGCTCATTGGGCAAGCTTTGTGGTCAGGTCGAAATTGAGATGCAACTTGATGCTGGCTGCCATGTTGATTCCGTTACTACTAGCGCTGAGGCTAAAGCCTCCGATGAAGTGCTCGAAGCAATTGATGGATCTGAAGTTGTGCTTATCGCTCCAGGCTCCTTCTACACATCCACCCTCGGCGCTCTCAGCGCACCAAATCTTGTGGCTGCTCTGACCTCGGCTGCTGCTAAGACGGTGCTGATAGCCAATATCTCAACTGAACATGGCGGGGCGTTGACCCATGACCCAACCGTGCAGGTTGACTGCCTAAAGCAACATGGCGTGGACGTTGATCTAGTTCTCGCACCGAGCGAAGTGGCTACAGGGTTTGAAAGCGACTCAGTCAAGACTGTAGGGCTACTGCAAGAAAATCAGCTGGCCCACTCAGAGGATCTGCTTGCTCAAGCTCTTAGGCAGATCCTAGTCGATTTATAGCTCAACACTGGCTCTGCAACCCACTTACGACTAGTCTCATAAGAGAACTTGAGTGAAAGGTCGTAGTCAAAGTGACGATTAGAGTAGGAATTAACGGCTTCGGTCGGATTGGACGTAACTTCTTTCGTGCTGCTAAGGCAGCAAATGCCGACATTGATTTCGTAGCTGTCAACGACCTTGGTGATGTCAACACGATGGCGCATCTGCTGAAGTATGATTCGGTTCTTGGCCAACTACCAAACGATATCAAGGGCGTCGATGGTGGCATTTCTGTCGACGGCGACACACTCAAGGTTCTGAACGAGCGCTCTCCTAAGGATCTTGCATGGGGAGATCTTGGTGTAGATGTTGTAATAGAATCAACCGGCATTTTCAACACTAGAGAGCTAGCGGCTCAGCATCTTGAAGCGGGCGCTCCATATGTGATTATTTCTGCGCCTTGCGGGGACGCTGACGCCACTTTCGTTGTTGGAGCAAACGAGGATACCTTTGACGCTGAGAATCACAAAGTTGTCTCTAATGCGTCTTGCACCACTAACTGTTTCGTACCAATGGTTAAAGTCCTCGATGACGCTTTTGGAGTTCAACAGGGTCTAATGACAACTGTGCACGCTTACACAGGTGATCAGTCAACAGTTGATGGACCACACTCTGACCTGCGTCGAGCCAGAGCAGCTGCGATCAATATCATCCCAACCTCAACTGGCGCTGCCCGTGCCACAGGACTTGTCATGCAATCTATGCAGGGCAAGCTGGATGGATCTGCATTGCGTGTGCCTGTTCCGACTGGTTCGATCACTGATTTCACCGCAGTTCTTAATAGCGAAGCTTCTGTTGATGAAATCAATGCTGCGTTCGCCGCTGCTGCGAGTGAAGGTCGCCTGTCGAACGTTCTTGACTACACCGAGGACCCAATTGTGTCTTCGGACATTGTCACCTCGCCAGCTTCATGCACCTTTGACGCTCAGATCACAATGTCACAAGGCACACTGGTGAAGATTGCTGGCTGGTACGATAACGAATGGGGCTACTCTAACCGCCTCATCGATCTTACCCAAGTTGTGGCCGGAGCTGGTTCGTGAATCTTCCGAGTCTCGAGGATTTAGAACACGAGCTCGGCGGTCTTGCAGGCAAGCGAGTAATTTTTCGCGGCGACTACAATGTTCCCCTTAAAGATGGCCAGATTACTGATGATTTGCGCATCAGAGCTACTCTGCCATCTATTGAATGGCTCCAGGAACGCGGCGCTGAGTTGACGCTATGCTCTCACCTTGGAAGACCTAAAGGGCCGGATCCTGAGTTCTCTTTAGAACCGGTAGCTGCCCGGCTTAAAGAACTTGGCATCACAGCTAACTTGTTAGACAATCTACGATTTAGCCCAGGTGAAGACGCTAACGACCCCGAATTCGTCCGGTCGCTCGCCGACGGGCACGACGGTTACGTTAACGATGCGTTTGCCTTCTGTCATCGTGCTGCAGCGTCGATTGTTGGACTTGCTGAGGTACTGCCAAGCGCAGCTGGCCGCTCAGTTGGTGGCGAAGTTGAATTGCTAGATCAAATGCTATCCAACTCGGGGGACAACTTTATTGCGGTTCTGGGAGGGCTCAAAATCTCAGACAAGCTACCCGTGGTTGAAGCGT
Source organism: Acidimicrobiales bacterium (assembly GCA_020628305.1). Lineage (GTDB taxonomy): Bacteria > Actinomycetota > Acidimicrobiia > Acidimicrobiales > SZUA-35 > JAHDDW01. Next base: position 5,621 of record JAHDFH010000051.1, read on the forward strand.
TACTAAGCAAAGTCGATGGGCTCTGCATCGGTGGCGCTATGGCCTTCACTTTTCTAGCCGCACAAGGTATCAACGTTGGCGATTCTCTGGTTGAAGAGTCCATGATCGACAAGTGTCGTGAGTTTTTAGAATCTGACACGCCGATTCACCTCCCTAGCGATTTCGTTGCAATGGCCTCAACCGGAACATTAGGCTCACCCGACGATACTCCTGTACAGGTTTGTCAGGGTGAGATTCCAAATGGTTGGATGGCAGCTGATGTCGGACCCGACACGGGAGCAGAATTTTCACAACTGATTCTTGAAGCCACGACAGTGTTTTGGAACGGGCCTGTTGGCGCATTTGAAGATCCTCGTTTTGCAGCAGGTACCTCCGCTGTTGCGGACGCTATGGCTGAGAGCGAAGCCTTCACTGTGGTTGGCGGCGGAGACTCTGCAGCTGCAGCTAAAGAAGCAGACATTCTTGAAGAAGTAGATCATGTCTCTTTGGGTGGCGGGGCGTGCTTGAAATACATTGAAGACGGCGACTTGGTGGGATTAAAAGCTTTACGAAACGGAATGAAGTAACTATGGCCGAATCAACTCGCCGACCGCTTATTAGCGCGAATTGGAAAATGAATCTCAACCATCTTGAAGCACTCAAAGTTGTACAAGAGTTGAGTTATCTTGTTAGCAAAGATGATGTTGATGAAGTGGACATAACAATACATCCTCCTTTCACCGATCTTCGCACAGTCCAGACGGCTTTAGAGTCTGACAAAATACCTTTCTACCTTGGCGCTCAGAATGTTCACGAAGCCGAGTCAGGAGCTTTCACAGGCGAGGTTTCAGCGCCCATGCTCTCAAAGCTCAACGTTAGATATGTAATCGTTGGCCATTCTGAGAGACGGCAAATCTTTGGTGAAACTGATGCTGTCATCAACAAGAAGGTTAAAGCAGTTGTAAAGAACGAGATGCGGCCAATCCTTTGTGTTGGCGAGACACAAGAGCAACGAGACAGCGGTGAAGCTGAATCAGTTGTCACTCAGCAGCTTCAAGCTTGTTTGAAGGGATTGAAAGAAGATCAGCTGGAGCACCTAACTCTTGCCTATGAGCCGATTTGGGCGATCGGAACTGGCAACACAGCTTCTGCAGACGATGCTCAGGAAATGTGCGCTCTAGTACGGAGTGTTGTTGCTTCCGAGTTCTCAAGCGAAGTTGCTGATGTTACCCGGATCCAGTACGGAGGGTCTGTGAAGCCAACAAATGCTGCTGAGTTGTTGAACAAGCCCGATATTGATGGGGCTTTGGTTGGCGGTGCAAGCCTGGAGGCGCAATCTTTTGCTCAGATTGTACAATTCAGATTGCATGACTTTGAGGCTCTCTGAGAATCGTTTCATAATCGTCGGTGGCGCTGTGGCGCTGCTGCTAGTGGCCTTTCTCGTTGTTAGTGCAGTGTTTGGAGGCGACGAAGCGGCTTCACCAGACGAGGTCTTGCCCCGAGTGTTGGACCCTGAGCAGCGCTCTGAAGTTGAAAATGTTGTTCTCATTGACGCCCCACAAGAAGGCTCGATCGTTTGGGTTCATGATCAAGAACCAGTTTCGCTACACGCTAGTGACCCTGACAATCTTGGATCAAATTCTGCGTTCTGGATCCAACAGGGCCTACTAGAGGGTTTGTACGGGGTAGGAAGTGATCTCGACTACTATCCAGAGCTGCTAGCAGAAGATGGTTCTGTCACTGAGGGCGACGGAGACAACTTTTCGGTCAGCTACATATTGCGTGACAATATTTTCTGGTCTGATGGCGAGCCCATCACTACGGCAGACGTTGAATTTACTTTCAACGCAATTGTTGAAGGCTGTGAAACCGAATCTGACGGAACAATTAAAGATAACACCAACGATGGCTGCTTTTTCAAGATTAACTCTCGGCGCGGCTATTCCCAGATCTCTGACTTTGAAATTGTCTCTGACACAGAATTTAAAGTGAGCTTTGAATCTGCTTACCCAGACTGGCGCAGCTTGTTTGAGGTCGTGTTCGCTGAGCACGCCTACGGCGACAACGCTCTAGATATCAACGCTGCTCTGGAAGACTTACAAGGCGGTGAGCTGCCAGTGTCGGGGCCGCTTAAGCTTCAAAGCTGGGACAGGGGAGCGACCCTTACCTTAGAACCGAACGATAACTATCATGGCTCTGTAGCTCGACACGATTTTGTTATCGAGTTTGTGCCTAATGTGTCTTCTGTCAAGGCAAACCTAGAAGCAGGTAACGGACACTTTGCTCTTACTGATGTCGACACACTGTTGGCAGATTTCGACAATGATGGGATTGTGTTAGCTGCGACCGGAGGAGCCGTTTGGGAACACGTCGGCATGAACCTTGCTAACGATCATCTAGAGAATGTTCTGGTTCGTGAGGCTCTGGCGGCAGCAGTCGACAAGGTCGAGATCGTTGAACAGCTTTACACTCCGCTTTTCGGTGAAACTCTCGCAGCTGAGGGGTTGGGCAATTCCTTTGTTATGCCTAACCAACCTGGTTATGTTTCTAATCAGACCAGTGGGGTGGATGCAGCTATCATTGAATCAAACATGTTGGCTGAAGGCTATACCAAGAACTTAGACGGTGTTTGGGAACATCCAGAGCGGGGAGCGGTCGGCCTGAGGCTTGCAACAACAGCTGCTGATTCATTCAGGTTGGCTCAGCAGCAGCTTGTAATTGAGCAACTCACTGCAGCTGGTTTCGCTACTGAAGCAAACAACTTTGGAGGCGCGGATTTCTTCACAACTTCACAAAACGCTGAGGGACCGTTTGCATCTAAAGCTAACTGGGACCTTGTTATGTTTGCATGGTCTGGTGGTCCATGGCCAGGGGGACAAGTAGGAACCTATGGTGGTAAAGCTTCGGCCAACAACGTCAACAACATTTACGGCTACTCCAGAACAGACTTTGATGCCGCAGCCAAAGAATGCAGCTCTGAATACGATCGAGCAATCTACTTTGCCTGTTTCGCCGAACTAGACGCTTTCGCCACCACTAATACTGGAGAATCAGGATCATTCATCATTCCTATTTCGCAGAAGCCTTCATTTTTTGCCTACAACGCTACTCTTATAACAGTTCCAGAGATCATTGATTATCCATCCGCTGGTCCGTTCATTAATCCTTCTAATTACACGCTTAACTAGCTGTTTCTGCTACACTCAAGGACGCTAAGGAGCACTGAAATGACTATTGCATTAATCGTTGCATATTTGATCGTCGGAGCAATCGATTTGGTTCTGATTCTTCTTCATTCTGGACGCGGCGGAGGAATCTCTGACATGTTTGGTGGCGGCATCGGAGCATCGGCGGCCGGATCAACTTCTGTAGAGCGCAACCTAGACCGCATGACAATCTTCTTCAGTCTTCTTTTCGTTTTCTTGACCATCCTGCTTGTGTTTCAGCTGGGCGAGTAGGCCTTCAGTCGATTAGTACAGCACGCTCGGTGATCGTTACCTCACCAAGATCAATTACGCTTACATCAACGCCCGTGTTCGCTTCTGAGTCGATCTCTAGTTCGAGGTAGGCTAGGCCATCCGCTGTTTCAGGGATCTGGATTCTCAAGTCCTCTGCGAGCACGTCAACTGGCCCAAGAATGACGTCACCATTTGGCGCCACCAGCGTAACTTCAAAGCTAGTGAAGTTATCTCGAACCTGTTGGGAGAATGTTAAAGTTCCCCATCTGAAGTCGCCACCGCCACAGTCACACGGTGTAATGCGATTCTGCGATGAACCAGCGGAACAAGTCTGCATGTTTGAATCAAAAAGGTCCCACACCTGCTGATCACCGAAAGCAGCGAAACAATCTTGGTTGGGGAGCTGTGTGTATTCGTATGGCGTGTGGCTGCCAATGTTATCGTTGGCGCGTCTACTGCCACAGGTCGAGTTGGTCACGGTGTTGTAGCACAACGTATCGGCGCTTGCAGTATCGTAAGAGAACTCAGGGATGAATATTAACTCGCCGTGTCTAAGTGGATTTCCTTCTGGGTTTGCCTGAAAACCAGGCAGAACTGTCCCTGCCCTGGCAGTCGCTACCATATTGTTCAAACCAGCGCTTGTCGAGGTTGCACCATCTCCCGTTCGACAAACAGCAGTAAAGCTAGCGGTGCTAGAAACGCAAGCTCCTGATTCACCTACACCTGTACTGTAGGCACCGAATAGCCAGTAAAGGCCATCGGGAGTCGACGGGGTCCAGGTGCTCCAACTGTCTGAGCATGGAGCTTCGTTGGCCATGTCGTAACATAAGATCACTGATGAATTTCGGCTACCTTGGGTGAAGCCAACATACAACTTTGATCCTTGGGTGAAACTTGGGACAACCCCAAATCGCCAATCATAGAATCCCACAGAGGCTTGCCAGGTGTCCGTCGCCTCGGCTCCAAAGGCATTTCCTTGTGGAGAGCCCCAGCACATTGCTGAAGTTACAGCGTCCCAGCAGTGCACACGACCGCGGTAGTCGATCATGTAAACACGATCGCCGTTTGCAGATGGGTTAGACGCGTACGGGATTATGTCCCCACCTAGTGGCCTGGCGCTACCGTTCACAATAGTGTTAGGGGCCATGCCACCATAGGTTAGGATCTGGTTCTGGGTTCCCATCCTCACCATGCCGCCGTTCAGACCAGCGCATATGGTTCCATCCAGATTGAAACAACCGATTCCCCAGTTGGTCCTATTAGTAGCGGTATCGATTCGGCTCGCGTAGAACCAGATCTGTTGAGTGGATGGCGTGTAGGTCAGTGTTGACTCAGCAACAGTTGCTGTATCCATTCGTGTTGGATTGAAACCTGGACAGATACCGTTAGCGTTGCCCGAGACACAGACCAACCGTGTGGGAGTTGGGGCTCCTCCTGCAGCTGCGGCAGCTCCTGTTGAGTAGGTATGGTGGTTTAGAGCGTAAAATCTGACGTCACCACCAACCTCAACGATGAGAGGTTTGTAGCCATCTCCTTCTCCACCCGATGGCAAAGTTCCGCCGGTGCTTGCAAGCTCTATTGGCGTTGAGCAGTCGAAACAGCCGCCCGTGGTTGCTGTAGCGTCCCTACCAACATCGATCTGATCAACCATCAACGTAGAAAAATACTGAGGAATCGCATCATCAAACAACGAAACAGAAACCTCATCACCATTGATGGAGATCTGAAGATTAACATCGGCTAAGTCAATTCCGTTGTCGATAACAAGCTGCTCTACCGCAGCTCTAACTTCACTCTCAGAAGAGCCTGTACCAAGCAACTCTGCCCCTGACAAAGCAGCAACATCAGACACAGTCTGCAACTCAGAAGCCCGCAAATAAAACGCACCCAAATCTATGGCGAAGGCTGAGAGAAACAAAAGTGGCAACAACAACAAAGCCGTCAACGGCAAAACCTGACCACCATCAACTACCTGTTCCGAAGTCTCTACATCGACTTGATAATCCATACAGCTATATCATCGGCACAAATTCGTATTCTTTGAAGGGTTAAATTCCCAATCAATGGTTCGAAATGCCTATCAGCCATAAGCAGCTGCAAGCCAGGCGCTGAAAGCTGCTTCTGAGTCTGAATGACGGGTGATTTCTTGAGCGATAAGGTTTGGATAGTCCCGCGCTGGTTGCCCATAGTTGCCTTCTGATGTGAAATCTGTTTCAGTCCCGATATTGAAAGCATGATTATCTACAAGCGCTATCTCATCGAAGACACCTATGAACTGTTTTAGGGAAATGTATGGTTCACGAACGGCTGTGTTATTGATACCTTTTGAGTGCTTAACTCCAGTATCCCACGCTAGGTTTGCTTCAAACGTGCTGTTGCCCGCTCCTGCCACATAGCCATGGTAAGACACTTCGCCAACTCGGTTACGCCTCACCACTGCGTTCGTGTCATAGTCTGTTGGACCGCTCGCTGTGACAGGGTGAATAGCAATCCCGCCCCCATAGCAACACACTTGCCCTGAAGCGTTGCTGTAAAGCTGCCGGTAACCAGAGCGGAGCACGAGGTTATCTTCAACTACTACGTCACGCACGCCGGGCTTAACCTCTATACCTTCAGCTCCAACATCTACAATTTTGTTTTGGCTAAGCCGGATGTCTTTTTCGAGATTGTTTTCCCATTTACATCCACCGCAGCCGACGTAGATACCTTCGCCATGCCCTTGCGCTGTGATCGGGCGAGTGAAGATGTTTTCAATGAGATTTCCCTCCGCTAGGAAACCCTCAATCTGGCGAACTACTAAACCAGCCTCTCCAGCGACGTTTCTAATCACTGAGTTGCGCAAGGTGATGTTTGCGTTATGAACCTGCCTAGGTTCTTTCCCGGCATAGCCAATCAGAACACCCCAAGTAGAGCCATTCAGTCCGTCGAAGATCACGCCATCGATAACTAGGTTACTGCTGTTGGTGACTCGTACTATTTCGGCCACGTCACGTTGAATAGTCACTTCGCCTTCAGCTACGAATGTGATCGGTTCATCTGGAGTGCCGTTGACGCTATCGAATTCGATCATGCCTTCATAGGTTCCCGACTGTATCGTTACCACATCACCTGGTGCAGCAATTTGGATCGCTCTGGCAAGACTGACAGGTTCTTGTTGTTTGGTTCCTTGACCGTCGTTTGGCCCTTCTGATGATACGTAGATTGATCGATTTGTCGGGTCGTAGGTGCGCTTTGGCATTGGCTGCCAATCCTCGAGTGAGCTTGGAATGAAGGAAGAGCTCAGCTGGACGTTGGGTTCTAATGGAGCAGTTACCGCTTCATCCATCGTGGCTTCTATAGCTAGATCAGCCTCTAGTGTGGTAGCCGAAGAAACGGCTAGAGCTCCGTCGGTCTCATGGTGCAGTGTTGAGTTAATGCTGCGTGCTGAGGTTACAACAAACCAGATTCCAACGCCTGCAACAAGACAAGCTACCAACGCCACAAGACTCTTTCCCAAGTTCATTACCTCCACATTACACCAAGCGTCTATCGACAAAGATTCGGCATCTGGCTTGCCTTTTTAACCAGGTGTATGGCAAAAGCTGAGAAGTTCGCTATCGTTACATTTGCTACTTTGTCGGAGTGGCGGAATTGGCAGACGCGCTGGTTTAAGGGACCAGTGATCGAAAGATCGTGAGGGTTCAAGTCCCTCCTCCGACACTGAAAACTGTTGAAAGGTGGGCCAATGATTCGGATAGAAGATTCTGTTGTTACAGTCGCTCCAGACGTGACTGTGCGCATTACGAACGCCTCTGGTATGCCGTCACTGCCAAGCCGTGAGTTGCCAGATGAAGTTGCAGAACAGATAGCTCTGGCTCTACTGGTAGCGACACAGCTTGCTATAACAACTTCAACGCTGCCGACACACATCCCAGGAAGGTCCGATACAGATCTGATCGTCTATCGATTAAGATCTGGTGCAACCAGAACACCAAGCCCAACTATCACGTTTTCCACTCCCTTTGCAGCGAGACTGCCTGGCGGGTCAGCTGAAACAACGCTACCGAGACCTTCATTATCAGCTAAGGCTCCTGGAGTCGCTGCCCCAGTCAGGGTACGGCCCCCACTTAGAATCAACCCAAGTTAAACGCTAAATAGCCTGGTGCGGTAAGATCTTTTAGTGAGTAGTTTTCAGATCGCTCCCCGCACGGTTGCAGAAACCGAACAGTGGTTTCGTCATAGGGGAGTTCCAACACTCGTTACTAGCCGTAGAGCGTTCAAAGAAATCTGGTCATCTGCCAGGTGGTGGCTAGTTGCGATAATCTCGCTCGAGATCTTTGTGGCTTTCAACGATCGGTTTGAAGGTTGGGAACAGTTTGGTGTGTTTATTGGAGCCATAGTTTCAACATTAATAGTCACCGGGCTTTTCAACCTGTTGCGGGGCAGACGGCCGTTCGAAGCACCAGAAGTACTCGCTTGGCCAGAGTTAAGTTTCTTCGTGTTGTTTCCAACAGCGCTTGCTGCTGCAGTATCGGCCAACCCGCTGGTTGGTGCAATCATCACCTTTGTTACTCATGTGGCAATCTTGTTATCGGTCTGGCTTCTTACTTCTGTCGGAGTTGGGTGGATAATTCGCTGGGCTTTCAGAACAGCCGTTCAGCATGTGAGCGATGTTGCGAAGTTGCTGGCTAAGTCAGTTCCACTACTTTTGCTACTCACAGTGTTTATGTTTATTAATGCTGAAGCCTGGCAGGTAGCGAACGGTATGATCCCAGCGGCCAGGCCTTTCATCGCTGCTACTGTGGTGCTGACTGCTGGTGCGTTTCTCTGGTTCGCTGCAGATGATTTGTTGGATGATGCAACCTCAGCTAAGCAGTGGGACGAAGTTGTTGCGAGATGCTCTACTTCTCCCTTAGCAAACATTGAAGCTCCAGAAGGTGTTGAGCTTCAGTCCGCCAGCCTAAGCAAAGTAGCCAAAGTAAACTTGCGTCTTTTGCTAGTTGTTTCGGTGGCTGTTCAGGCATCTCTCGTTGCTGGCCTACTAGGCGTGGTCTATTTGGTTCTTGGTGTTGTTCTTGTGTCGCAACCGGTGTTGCAAAACTGGCTAGGCGATCAGTTAACCCAAGCAAATCTGATAGCTGACCTTGAATGGATCGGCCCTGATCTTGTGCTTTACGACGTCCACTTTGTGGTCGCTGGAGCTGTCGCTCTGCTAGCAGGCTTAAACATTATTGTTTCTTCACTGACTGATGACAGTTACCGGGCCACCTTCGCCGCTGACCTTATTGAAGAAATCCAAGAAGATCTGGCAGTCCATAGAGCCTTAAGTTCACTAACT
>JAHDFH010000052.1 GCA_020628305.1 Acidimicrobiales bacterium
CTCCTTCCCACTCGGGGATAGTATGGCTCAACACACAAAATTACTTACACTCTCTTGTTTCGTGATTTATACAAGCACCCACACCCTTCATTCATCAACTCTGCCTGCTGTAACATTTCTAAAGCGCTATCCACTTCTCGTGATGTTTCGTCTTGTATCTCAGAGACCTGCTCAGTAACATCTGCAAAGACCAGTAATTGAGAAGGATCAATCGCCCCACTTCTGACGTAATGCCCGTTCAAATGAACGAGCACTACTCGATCTACAACTATTCCAGTACGCTCTGCGCATATTTTTTGAAAACAAGCATCTTTAATATGGTTGTATCGTGGATCATTCTTAATACTGGTAGAGGACTTAACCTCATACAAAGTGACCCTACCCTCTGCTGCAACTACTAATGCATCAGCTCTAGCCAGCAATCCGTCGTCTGTTTCTAACGTTTTTTGAAATTCCACATTTTCAATACCCGCATTCTCAAAATATAGAGCTACTTGATCTTCGACCTCATACCCTTCTCTAACAATCTTTTGTAATAAGACTGATGATTCAACTAGAGGGTAACGATCGGGTTCGTGTTTTTTAATCCAAAGTGACTCTGGGCACTTTAGATACTGGATAAAATCAGTTTTACTTAGTTGCAAGTTAACACCTCACATTACTATCTAAAACACGTGTACGCATAGCATTCCATGCCTTGATCCGTTCTTCTAAGGCCGAAATGACTAAATTGGTTTATGTGAAAAAGACTGGAATAACAGACAAAGTAATAATTAAAAATTGACACTCCTAGACGCACATTGAACATAAGGGATTCTAATAGCGGCGTCGCCATCGAATTAATTTATCCATTTCAATATGAAGGCATGAGTATACGCACAGATCCTGCTCTAAAGTAGGCAACGTGCATTCGTTAAGCTATCTAAAAATGGTCACGCCTCAGAAAAGCGTTGGCACAGGTAATCCTTTTATACACTAAGCAACCAAGAGGGTTTAAATCGGATAACACCGTTGGGTTGGACTGGGAAAGAATCAGACGAGGCCGACAAGGTTGCATACACAGTGATTTTCAGTCCCCTGTCAGTAAAAAAAAACCCAATAAATTTAAATCATTTAACACTCAGACCAAATCTTCATAGCAGTACAGTGCAGGACAAAGCTTGAGCCATCCACGCAATATCTACGCACTAACTTCAATCCATGAACCATAAAAATTGCGTTAGAACAGTTGCGGCAGATTCTAGTTCCTGAGTTTTGAAAGGAGCTCCGGGAGCTGTTTGAAACGATCACTTTGCCGCAGCCAATAATGCGCTAGATAGTGACAATTTGGGCAAAGAGTAATTAGATCTTCCAGCTTGGTTTCCAGTGGTTGTTTGTATTCACAGATGGGATCGAGATGATGGACGTGCACTATCAGATCTTTAAAGTGAAAGCCGCAGGCTCGGCAAGTATAGCAATCGCGTTCCTTAGTTTTTTTCACGAGCTTTGTGCTACGGCGAATCCGGTATCCCGTGGCTTCTTCTTTTGACCCTTCAAGATCTACTGCCTCTTCTTCAAGACGGACGTCGAAAATAGCTGAGCTCACTTGCTGCGTCTTTTTGGTCTTCTTGTCGATCCACAAGGGTCGAACGTCTTTCGAATAGAAGAACCACCGATATTTACGATCCGGGTCTTCGGTCGCACCGCAGCAATCGTATAAAGTTGTGCGAATTTGCTTCAGTAGATCTTCCTTGTCGTCAGACGGACTCCTCACAACATGGCCGAACACAGCACATATTCTTTTCCGGTGCGATGCGGATATTATTGATTCGTAGCGCTCGGGGTCAGCAAGGTGCATCAAGGCTGAATGAACACCGCACACCCTAGAAACTGAGAAATCGTCCTCAGCAGGAACGCCTTTGTAAATTGCCGAATTGCAGATCTTGCAAATTTTCTGCTTCAACTCGACTGGATCGGCAAGCTCAGTATCCTTTGTGATTAGCTTGATCACGCGTAACAAGGCAACAAGCTCCCAGTACTTGTTCCGGAGGTACCAAGATCCTGGATTTGCAATAGTGTGAGGGTAACCAAAAAAATATTGCTCTCCATTTACTACTTGATCAGGGTCATCAAACCACCGCTGAGCGTAAGAACGCTTTTTATGGGGGCTGATATTCATCATCGGCATCGCCCACAAATACTCTACGTTAGCAAAAACGATTTTAGTATTTTGAGACGCACCTTGAAACTGAAGGCTAACTTTGTCTTCGAATTGCGCTTCCGAATCATCAAAAGCGGAGACGAATCTGTCAAGTATGTCATCGAATGCGGTTTCTAAGTCGAGCTGTTGCTGGTGCTTAGTTACATAGCTTTGGCGCTGCAACACGAAACCTTCGAGAAATTCATCGAACACTCGGTATGCGTGATATTTTTTCCAATCATACTTTGCAGAATTCATTCGGTTATAGGTCTAATTCCAGATTGAACGAGAGTTTCTAGGGTTCTATTTTAAGTATTAATATGCTAACTCAGCTGTTTCATGCAAAACTCAATAATATATCAATAGCAAAATCCACAGCATTTCCAGCAAAAGACGCACATCCGCTATCTCACCTGCTTATAAAACTGTCGTAATGTTTCTCGCCATCAACTCTGCTTGTTGAATAACTAAAGTGGTTGCAGCTTCTTGGAGATCCGGTTGATACCCATACTTCGTTAGCATTCTCCAAACTGTTCGCCTCATATCAGCTCTCACGGCATCCCATTGAGTCCAGTCAAGTGATGCATTTTCTTTAATCCTATCTGCCAGCTCGCGTGCGATCCCTTTCAGCGTTTTATTGGAGTTCCCCAAGTTTGGTAGACACCTCGAAATGAGCGATAACGCGCCCAGATTGTGCCCCATGGCAAAACGTAAATCCCGTTGAGAACGCAGAACATTCTCCTATGAGTACAAACAGAATGTACTCGAGATGGTGCGTGCTGGCGATAAATCAATCTCCCAGATCTGGCGAGGGCTCGACTTAACCCAATCCCCAGTCCATATGGATCAAGACTGACAAAGAACTCAAAAGAACTCAAAAGAACTCAACGGAACCATGACCCAGAACAGTTTATCTGAAACCGCTCAGGAAGAGCTAGAGCGATTACGGTCAGAAAACAGGCACTTAAAAAACGGGGCGCGAAATCTTAAAATTCGACGGCCTTCTTCGCCAAGAATTCTCTGTAAGGTTTGAGTTTATCTCAGCGCAGAAGGCCCACTATCGGTTATCTATACTTTGCGAAGCCCTCAACGTTTCAAGATCCGGTTACAACGCGTGGTGCAATTGTAAATTGAATTGTACGAGGCCAAACAAAAACTCATCCGTTACTTACTACTCAAAACGCTCACAGCACACAGAATGGTGAGCAACCTGCCAGGTTTCTTAAAGCTCATTGAACAGCTACATGAAAGCTCACTACGAGCATTAGCCAAAACCTTGAGTCCTGGCTACAACCCATAGTCGCCATGTGGCGATTTAACAAAAGCAACGGCATCACAGTAGGCTTCCACACCAAAATGGAGATGATGTCCAGGCGTGCGTATGGGTTTAGGAATTTTGAAAACTACCGACGACGATTCCTAGCCCATTGCAGGTGGGATGGTATTATCAGTCGTGTGTAGTGAATGCTCATTCCTTCGTTAATTGGGTAGGGCCATGGTGGCCAGGGACAGAATCGAACCGGCAACCGCGTTGGGGCCCGGCCAGGGTGCCGACACGGGGATTTTCAGTCCGTTTGACCCAATCCCACGCACATAAAAATCAGGTAGATATCATTCGTTTTCGCCTTTCGATGCACAGCTGCAGCCATTGGTGCATAACTCAACTACGCAAAATTCACGCAAACGTTCGAGCTATGAAAACTGGCTGATTTTTTTCTTCCAAGAAACGAGGGTCTATATTCCTTTTGCCTTAATTTTATACTCTGTTACTTCACAATATTAAGGCAATTAGCAGCTTGTGTACTCGCTCACATCAACACTCGATCAGAGCAGTTTGGTCGCACAGTTGGTGTAAGAATAAAACGCTCAAGCCTTTCGCTATGCAGATGGCAGAATAGCTCAGATCGAAATTGTACAGCGCATCGAACCAATCTTACTCTCAGCAACGTATCTCGACATTGGGCCGATTTGATTGTCATCCTTAGCCTTATTTGCGTGCATCTATCGCAACTGTTTGTCTGGTGCGACCGATACTAATCTGCATTCGTCAACCCAGCTAAACCATGCCATGCGTGGATAACTCTCCTAGCGCGGCCCGGAGGAGCTTCTTCACTTTTGGCAAAAACTTGTAGGTAATTCGCTTCGTAGGCTTGCCGGTAGTTTTAATCAGCGGATGCGAAGCCATACTTTCATAGCGTCGATCATGAACTTCTTTTGCCAGCTCAAAAACCCTTGGAAACTTCGTTGCAAAACGACCCGTGGGAGCGTGCAGCACGCTTCCAATTTTCCCAAGGCTATAGGAGCCTATTGTCCTGTCTTTTTGGTAGACAGCGTCAATGAGCAGGTCATCAAACACATCCAACAAATTGACAAAGCCGGTAATGTTCACACCCGATGCTGCAACCGTTTCGATTATTTGCTTCTCGGCTTGTGTATATCGAGCCCCAAATAGTTTCTTCCAATTTGCCTCCGAAATACGAGAATCGAGTTTTTTCAGCGCATGATTAATCCCACAATGGGTTGCGCTTGACCGCTTGATTACTCCGACTTCGCGCATCAGGAGCTCTGCAGACTTATTCCATCCTGTCCTTCTTCCTGGAGGAAGGTAAGTTTGCTCATAACCCTCCCAGCCCGCGGCCAATGCGGCGTCAGCGCAGGAATCCTTTACCCCGACATTGATAATCTGTTGAAGTGTGCTGCTGCCGACCCGAGCGGGATCGAGGGCGTTGATCAGGGAAGCTCGCACCCACCAAGATGGTGCAACCTTGCAAGCATACTTGATCTGATTTGGGGAGAGGTTTCCAGTTCGAATGAGAAATCTGCCCGTGGCAACCTGCAGGTCGGCATGCATGTCCTTCGGTGACCATGCCTTTTTAAGTATCACAGCCATGGCTTTATCCTGCAAATCAGGTAGTCGATCATCAGCGGCACTGATAAATTCTGCTCGCACGGTTTGGTAGAGCGTATTGGTTTTGACAAGCTCTACGAGCTTTTCTGCGGGCACCCGCGGAAGTTTCGGATAACGGCGAAGATAATTACAGACACTGCGATAGATTTCGGGTTGCTTTTCGAGTATGCGCCAAAGGCGACTGGTCAGCTTTGCGGAGGGATTGGCGTGCGCCAAAAGATATTTGAACCGTGTGTTATTGGTGATCTCGTAACGCGGCGTCAGCTCAATAATTCGCTTCAAAAGCTTTTCTTGATCGGTGAACATTCTTGTGATGGCTGTCTCCGGCGGATTCGAGATCGTCTTAAGTTCGTCCTCAATATCGTAAACCCGATGGATGCTAATTTTGCCGCTTTGAGGGAATAAACCGACGTCTTTACTTAGAATGTCAAGAAAAACAAGTAGTTGCCTTAGGTCATGCTCGTTCTTAGCGAATAGCCGGATATCATCAACGTATCGGAAGTAGCAAAATTCGACACCTTTGAGTTTTATCTCATCGAAGTGAGCCAGCACGACCTCAGATAACAGACCAGAAGAGAGTGGACCTTGTGGGATTCCGTGGTTGTGGAATATACCGCGCTCAGTGGCCGTCCACTTCTCCAGCCACTCTGATAACTTGCCGCAAAAATCCGGATCTAGCCCAAGCTTATTGAGGAAATGCCGCAACACACGATGATCAAGGCTATCGTAACAGGCAGTGAGATCGAAACTGGCTGTATAGATGTAACCATCAGCGTAAGCTTCCCGAGCGGCTTCATTAAACGCCTTATAGCCATCGCTCCATTTGCGGTAAAACCAGACAGATGATTTCCCCGCGTAGAGATGCCCGAACACCTGTTTGTTGTAACGTCGGACCGTCCGAGGCCGAAGCTTCTCTGCGATCAGATTCACTGCGGCCTGATAGACAATTTGGTCCTCAACACTAAGAAGTGAAATTGGCCGAAGTATGCCTGAAGCTTTGGGTTGATAGATTTTACAGGCTGGTTCCGGCTCATAGAAACCTCGCCTCAATCGAATACTCAGATCATCAAGTAGCGCCTCCTCAGCAACGGCAAAGTGCTGATAGAGCGGACGGAAGTAGGATTTGTAACTCGCATCTGGGTTCGACCGGATCCAACGCCATGCACGGCGGAGGTTATCCAGATGACGCAGCTGATCGAGATCTGCCATTCGATTAGCAGTTTAAGATTCTGTCCAGGATGGACGGTATTACAGCTTCGGTGTGGAAGTGCGCTTTGGCCCTATGTTTCAGAATACTTTGTCGAAGTTTCAACAGTCTCAGGAAGTCATATTGTTGTTCGATCGGAGGAATTGGAACCAAGATCCGCTCCAACTTTTTTATACCGAGCGTGCGGTTTCTTCCGGCACCGCCAGGTGATGCTTGACTGATTTTTTCGAGTCCAGCTGCCGTCAGAAAATAAAATTGAAGGATCTCTGGTAAAACTAGCTCACTGTTGCACACACATGTGATAAATCGGTGTGATCCTACACGTCCATTATCCACCGTTTGAGCAACAGCGACAGCACCTTCCCACGCGAATACATTATTAAAAACCAAATCTCCTTCGTGGATTTCAAATAGGCGTTTAGTAGTTTCAATCCCAAGAACCGGTGGCTTGTGAAAGGTTCCCTTGCCAAAAGAGCGAATGCCTAATTCAGGATAGTTGACATCAGATTCAACTGGAACCTCTCGCCTTACCAATGGAGCGACTTCACCCATGGGCAAGAGCTCTGACTCTGCCTCGAGTTTGTGGAAAGCAGAACGGAGTGCAGCCAGCAACTCCAGTTCCGAATCGTCCCGTAATTTTTGGATGCTGTTGAGTCTAACCTCAATAGAATCTAGACCAGCCACTAAGCGTTGCTGCTCGAACAAGGGGGGGAGAGGGATAACCAGATTTAGGAACAGAGATTCTTTAAGCCTAACGCGATTAGTTGTTCCTTTACTGGCTCTCACACATAGATCGATAAAAAATCTGGACTTACTAACCCAGTAAAGCCAACGAGGGCACAACACCTCAGAGTTTACTCTGAAGAGCGGAAAATCGTTGGATACTACTGCTCCTTCAAGCTCGTTAGGAATGAATCCGTATGCACCATGGCGAGCATCGATCTTTGAGATAATAAAGTCTCCTGATGAGGCTTGGTTTCTCTTAGCCGCAGAAATTTCAGAGCCAAGTATCCGCTTACGAAGTCGAACTCCGCGCCCCCAAAGACTCACCGTAACCTCTTTGTATTGGATCTCTGGAAAAATCGTGCAAAAGTTCTCTCTGCGTTCGATAACCTCGCCCAACGCTACGTTTGTCCATTCGTTCTTCATGACAGCGCGTTGACTTCTTGCTGTATCTCTTCCACCAAACGAAGAATTTCCCGCTCTTTGGTCAAGACACTCTTAACTAATTCCTTAGGTGGGCGATGCACGAGCGCATCCGCACTGTTTGGGTTCTTATGGTCAAGATTGTATATTGGCCAATAGGCGGCATCGCCCGCCATCTGCTCCTCTGTCTGTAGCTTCCGCTCGTTCTTTGCTGTCTCGCGCAAGCTTTCAAGTTTGGCTTTGAGCTGAGCCTTTTTCGCTGCGTCCTTTCCATTCACACGAATCTCCGCTTGCACATCTTTGGCTTGGTGCTCTAGTTTCTGTGCCCGCAATCCCGCTTCCTTTGCGACTTCCCAAAGAGGCTCAGCTTTTATGAGCGCTTTTTCAAGCTGCTCTTTAAAATCGATTTTCCAAGCATAGTCATTCTCGCGACGCTCCTCCTCAAAATACCAATCGCGACAACCAGCCATATCTTCGGGCTGCATGGCCATGGTTTTAGTGAACTTTTTTCGCCCTTCGGGTAGAGGCACCTGGTAAAACCAAATTGACTCGGTCGGCCCACTGCAATCAAAGAAAAGCAGATTGGCTGGAATGTCGGTATACGGCGCGAATGTGCCCTCTGGAAGACGCACAACAGTGTGAAGGTTGTAGTTTTTGAGCATCTCCTCTTTGATACGGGCACAGACACCGTCTCCGAATAGCATGCCATTCGGTACAACAACCGCCGCGCGGCCTCCGCTACCTTCTTGTGACAGACGTTTGAGCTTACGCATAATGAGCTGCAGAAAAAGAAGCGCAGTCTCGGCAGTTTGTTTATCAGCCGGGAAGTTGTTGAGGATACCGCGCTCTTCTTCTCCACCAAACGGAGGGTTAGTGAGAATGATATCGACGCGGTCGGAATCACCGATTTCGGTTACCTTCTGAGCTAATGTGTTGCCATAGCTAATGTTTGGATACTCCAGCCCATGAAGTAGGAGATTCATCTGCACCAACATGTAGGGAAGAGGCTTTGCCTCCTGTCCAAATAGAGTTTCGTGCTGGAGCGTGTTGCGGTCCTCGACCGATTTGCATGAAGTTGCCATATGATCGAAAGCCTCAACGAGAAATCCACCTGTTCCACAGGCGGGGTCAAGAACAGTCTCGCCAAGCCGGGGATCAATGACATCAACCATAAATTTTACGACGGGTCGGGGTGTGTAGAACTCTCCGCTGTCTCCAGCGGCGTCACGCATCTCACGTAGCATGTTTTCGTATAAGCGACTGAGCGTGTGCATCTCCTCACTAGCGGTGAAGTGGATACCGTCGACTTTGTTGATGACATCACGGAGCAGATAGCCAGACTCCATCCGGTTGGATATGCCTTTGAACACATTGGCTATGACATCCTGCCGCTTTCGGCCACTCTCTGATTCGAGATTGCGCAGGTAAGCGAAGAGACCCAGCCCCTTGGTGCCATCAGGGCGCATGGTTTCATCCTGAGTTATAAACTTGAGCAGTTCGTCGCCAGTGATACCGTCAGCTTCGCTTGCCCAGTCTCGCCACCTATAGGGTGGTTCGATGGCGACCTCGCATATCGCTTCAGAGAGCTTGGCCTCCTCTTCAGCCGCAATCTCCATGTCATCGAGAAATTTGAGGAACATGATCCAGGTAAAGAGAGGGAGACGGTCAAGATCTCCGTTTAGGCCCTTGTCTTTACGCATGATCTGCCGAGCCGACTTGATCAACGCGCCAAGCCGCTGCGCTGTGGTCATGGGTTTAGCCACTTTTTTCTTACGAGCGGTTTTCTTCTTCGATATTTTTTTAGCGGGCATATTGATTATGAGTTAGGCAGCGTAAAGAAGCTCTTGAAGTTTGGTTACTGCGTTTTTAAGGTCTTGAGCACTTCCGAAGCGTTGGATTATTTCGGACACATTGCCAACGTCAGAAATGGGCGGAACTTTTAGGGAATCCGGAATGGTGAACTCGGCTGGCCCGAGCTCAGCATATTTCGTGAGGAGTGCATGGAGAATGAGCCGAGCAGGCTCGCCATACTCATCAAAGAAACTAGCATCGTTTTCGCGAAGTCTCTTCGCACGTTCCGCCCGAGTTTGGACCGGGGCGTTCCAAGCTATGTTGCACAGAATGTCGAAGGGGTCAGCTTCGGGATTGCCAAAGGATTCACTTGCTTCATTTGCGTTAATTCCGTTCGCACCCAACTCCGCAAGGATTTCTGTGCGACGTTCGGGGTCTGCCCAGCGGTGTCGAAACTCAGAGACGTCGGCAAAGAGAGAGCGGACAACTCCCCCTGTGTAGTCACGGAGTTCGGAGACCCGAAGCTGACGCCCATCGGGACCAATGTCTTGAATCAGGTGTGTGGCGATGCCGACCTTCCCCTGCTCGACATAGTATTTTCGTGGCTCTGGTGGTTCCGGTGGGTCGATGATGATTGGCGGCACGGGAGGATCCTCGTTGCCTTCATCATCGACAGCCACCTCATCGTTCGTGTCGCCAGGGTCAATGATCGTTGTGCCGGTGGTATTCCCTTCGTCATCTATCTCTTCTTCAGAAATGAACTCTGGGTCACCGTCGAATTCAGTATCAGAAAAGTGTCGTGTGGCTGTGCCGGTGTAGTCGAGGATATTAAAGTAGTATTTTCCGTAGTCTTCACGCAAGCGCGTACCGCGTCCAATTATCTGTTTGAACTCTGTCATGGTGCCTATCATCCGGATGAGCACGACGTTTTTAACCATTGGGGCGTCGACACCAGTGCTGAGAAGTTGGGAAGTAGTGAGGATGACTGGTGTGTCAGATTCTAATTCTTGGAATCGACTGAGGTGACCTTTTCCGATGCCGCCCTCATCTGAAGTGACACGACAAACGTAATCAGGATGCTTCTTGACCAGATCTCCATTGAAGTTGTTTAGGAGCCCACGCATTTCGTCGGCGTGTTCTTGATCGACACAAAAGACTATGGTCTTGTCATAGCGGTTGGTGCGGGAGAGGAATTCGGTAAGATGCTTAGCGATAGCCTCCGATCGTGGGCGAAGAGAGACGCGGTTTTCAAAATCTGCAGTGTGGTATTCCTCGTCCGGAATCTCGCGGCCAAGCTTATCCCGTTCTCCCTTGGTTGGGCGCCAACCCGTTGCATCAGCAGAGGTGACGATTCGATGCACCCGATAGGGCGCAAGGAATCCGTCGTCAAGCCCTTGCCGCAGACTGTATTGGTAAATCGGATTGCCAAAGTAAAGGTAAGTGTCTCGGTTGTCCTGCCGAAGAGGGGTTGCGGTCATTCCTAGCTGTACGGCCGGTTTGAAATAATCAAGAATCTCCCGCCAACTGCTGCCCGTTCGCGCGCTACCTCGGTGACACTCGTCAATGATAATTAGGTCGAAAAAGTCAGGCGCATATTCCTTATAAAGTCCGGGACGGCGTTCGTCCTCCGCAATTGCCTGATAAATTGCGAAATACATCTCACGACTTTTTACGACTTCACCGTTCTCTATCTTGTAACGAGCATCGCCGAAAGGAACGAAGGTTTTGTCCTTCGGGTCGTCGACAAGGATGTTGCGATCAGCCAGGAAAAGGATTTTTGGACGCTTGACGGGATCGTCGTCGCGATTCCATCGAGCAGCCCAAAGTTTATAAGACACTTGAAACGCAACAACTGTTTTACCGGTACCCGTTGCCATTGTGATCAGAATGCGTTTGTTGCCATGCATAATTGAGTCAACAGCACGGTTGATGGCAATTTGCTGGTAGTAGCGAGGTGGGCGATCTGGATCTTGATGATAAGGAGTAAGAAGCTTCTCTTTACCAGCGTCGCTGAGTGGGTGTTGGGCGTTGAGACGTACCCAGAGCTCCTCAGGTGTTGGGAAAGTATCGACTGACCGCTCAATACCGGTTGTGTAGTCGAACTCAATAATTCCTTTACCGTTCGTGGAGTAGGCAAACTTCAGATCGAGAATTTCAGCATATTCCTTTGCTTGGCTCATACCAGCGCCCGGAGACTTATAGTCTGCCTTTGCCTCAACAACAGCGATAGTAAAGTCTCGACGATAACGGAGTAGATAATCAGGTTTCTTTGGTTTTCCGCGAATTATCTTTCCACCAACAATTCGAATCCGTCCATTTGGATTGGTGATGTGGCGCTGTTCGGCGATGCTGAAGGGCGCGTCATCCCACCCTACATCCTGCAGCTTTGGGACGACATATTTTCGGCAGGTGTCAGCTTCGTTCATAACGCCATACAGTAGAGCAAGTGGGCACGAACGTTAAAAGCGCGCTGCTTGCCGTTAGCCAGCATGTGTTCTCTTTCGTTCCTTTCAAATCGTATTGATCTGCTCGAACCTGCATCGCATACCTTGTGTCAATTACCTTGTCGCCGGCTAGCTTCAACACTGGCAAAATCAATGTCTGATAATCGGGAATTAATTGGGCCACCACTTTACTGTTGCCGCTTTGTCTTGGTTCGTACTGCTGTTTGTGAATTGCCGCCATTCATCTTAACCAATTCAAACAAGTCCCCAACTTCGCACCCGAATAACAAACACAGCTTTTCTATCGAATCCAAATCAACGCGAGTGGCCGTTTCCTTATACAGCAAGGTGACGGTGTTTCTATTCAAACCTGTCTCCCGCGCCACATCCGCAATATTCATCTTCTGCTCCCCCATGAGCCGTGATAAATGACATCGAATCATCGCTGCCTCCAATTATCACTCAGCATCAAATAATTACCTCTAAAATCACATTACCAATCACAAAGCAATATTTTGAACGTTATAATATTATTCAGAATGACAAAATTCTACTCACATCGAGATTATGATGCATAAACCGGAAACATTGAAGCAAAACACACAAAATTCGACACATTACCTCAAACTGGTTGCGGGCAGCGGCATTAGCCTTGGGCTCGAAAAGTTATTGAGCGCCCAATGCCAAAAGGTAGGACCTAAAACAATTAGATAGCTGACCTGAGCGCTGATGAATCGCCTTTGGATTCCTCAGAGCCATTCGATTGTTGGCCTGCTGAATGTTAGGACCACCAAAGACAGCTTCGACGAAATCTCTAAGTGGGTTACAAATCAACTAGGAGACTCTGCAACCGTACCAGCCAAATCCTTCCTCCCTAAGTTAGAGCAAAACTTTCGTAACACCGTAAACCGCTTCCCTGAAATGTAAGCCGAAAGAAAATGAAAACCGGGAAGACAAGCAACGTTGTATTCCTTCCGAGAATACTGCGGTTGCGTGACGTACCCGCTTACCTCGGCATGGATCGAAACAGATTCAATTCCGAGACAAGGCCTAGTCTTACTGAAATCCCAATAGGCGAACAAGGCATCGCATTCGATCGTTTCGAACTTGATGCCTGGATTGATGAATACATTTCGCTAAGCGGGCGAAAAATTCGTTCGAATGGAGCATCGCAATGGCAAGGAAGAAAACACCAGACCTCGTCAAACGCGCAGGCATCTGGCACATCGACAAACGCATTAACGGAAGGCGAGTTTGCCAAAGCACTGGAACTAGTCAACTCGAAGAAGCGGAACGATCCTTAGACCGATTAACTGAGGAAGCACGGCAAGCATCTGTCTATGGTGTTAGACCGTCACGAAGGTTTGAACAAGCCGCAACTAAATTTGTGCTGGAGAATCAGCACAAGCGCAACTCGAGCAGTGATATAGCTAGATTGAAATTACTGATGCCATGGATTGGCAATACAGCCATTGATAAGATACTCACTGGCACCTTGCAAACTTGGATAGACCATAGAAGAAAAGAGGGGGCAGCCATTGGCACAATTAACCACGGCCTTAAAATTGTACGGCGTATCCTAAATCTAGCCAGCACCGAATGGGTAGATGAATACGGCATGACCTGATTACAAACCGCACCACGTATCAAACTATTCAGCGATATCAACAAACGAAAACCTTCCCCACTTAGCTGGGCAGAACAAACACCGCTGTTCGATGCACTACCCGCCCACCTCGCAGACATGGCTTTATTTGCTGCGAATACTGGATGCAGAGATGCAGAAATCTGTAACCTACAATGGGAATGGCTGCTGGATGTACCACAGCTTATAACAGCAGTATTTATCATTCCTGGCCAACAAGTGAAGAACGGAGACGACCGCCTAGTTGTATTGAACACAGTTGCGTTAAACGTAGTAATGCAGCAGCGGGGCATCAACCCAACACACGTATTTACATTCAACGGAAAGCCAATGACTCGGATGCTAAATAGCGCTTGGCTTCGAGCGAGGAAGTCCGTGAGCTTACCTCAAGTTCGGGTGCACGATCTAAAACACACGTTCGGCATAAGGCTTCGATCCGCAGGTGTCAGCTTCGAGGACAGACAAGATTTACTCGGCCATCGCTCAGGCCGAATTACAATGCACTATTCGGCTGCCGAACTTTCACATCTATTGGAGGCAGCCAAACGTGCGTATGGTTATAGGAATTTTGAGAATTACAGACGACGAGTCCTAGCCCATTGCGGGTGGGATGGTATTATCAATCGTGTGTAGTG
>JAHDFH010000005.1:0-58289 GCA_020628305.1 Acidimicrobiales bacterium
ACGATTTCAACTGAGTTGATGACAACATCGTCGAAAGGCTTGTCCATTCCATCAGTTGCTGACTTCTCGATCTTGTCAACCACTTCCTGGCCTTTAACAACTTGCCCGAAGAGAGAGTAAGCCGGTGGTAATCCAACTCCGTTAGGGCCACTCACGATAAAGAACTGCGAACCGTTTGTGTTAGGTCCCGCATTTGCCATAGCGAGAGAACCCAGCTTATATTCACCTGGGTTAGGAAGTTCATCTTCGAACTTGTAGCCAGGTCCCCCACAGCCAGACCCCTCGGGGCAGCCACCTTGAATCATAAAGCCTTCGATGACCCTGTGGAAAGTAAGAGAATCGTAGTAGTGATAACGAGCCAAACAAACGAAGTTGTTGACAGTCTTTGGAGCCTTGAGAGCATCAAGAGCTATCACGATTTCACCATGATTAGTGCTCATCACTGCTTCGTATCGCTTTGAGGTGTCAATGCACATTTCGAAACTTGCATCAAACCGAGTTTGTCTTTCAGATGAACCATCTACTGCAGGACACTCTGCCATTGTTTTCTCCAAACCTATTAGTTGTGTGCCAATGATGCCCAAAAGTCTGTTCTAATTGCAACCAAATCAGCTGTTTGGAGAAAGAAAGCTAGGCAACTTTTCAGAAAAAGTTACGGTTAATGCCCTTGTCGCTCGGGTAACGGCCACATACAGATCAGTCAGCTGTTCGTCGAGATGCCAAAGATCTACATTAGCGACAACAACAACATCGTATTCCAAACCCTTCACCTGTTCAGGGGTGAAGAGGTGAAGGGTTTCAAGATGCCTTAGCGTATCTAAGGTTGTCTCAGGGCCTACAACAGCAATGCGTTCACCTTGCAGTGACTCCCCATTCACTACATCAAGCAATCTAACAAGCGAAGCAGGTTCAGAGGTTTGAGTAAAGGCAACTGGCTCACCAGATGACCGGATAGATTTTGCTTGTTGAAAATCCGGGTTGATTCGTTTCAAGACCCGCTCAGCCACTTCATTGACTTCAAGCGGAGAACGGTAGTTAACAGTCAGCTCGCGGTAGGAATAATCGTCAAAGTTATCCAATAGCAACTCTTGCCAGCTGCGCTCCGCCCCAAGAGACCTTTGTGCCAGATCTCCTACAATGGTGACCGCCCCATTGAGCGAACGACGCTTAACCATGCGCCATTGCATCGGGCTTAACTCTTGAGCTTCATCTACAATCACATGACCAAACCGCCAAGATTTTGTATCCTGAGCCAGATCAGCAACAGTTGTTGTCTGTTCGCCTAGTCCATCAATGTAGTCGGCGTTAAGCTCATCTTCACGAACTAGTTCTTCGTCGATTAGGTCATAAAAGTCTTCAACCTGACCCTTGCGCCAACCAGTTAGGCGATCATCAGCCATCATGTGTCCCCTTCAGCCTGGTCATACATTATGGGAAAGAGCTCGAGATCAGGATCTGATGATTTCCAAAAATCAGTCGGATCAATTGGATCTATTGAAGGGTCGGCATCGTCGTATTCGGCCAACTCAACTTCAGAATCTGCTTCGTCTTGAGACATTGCACGTTCGAACTCATCCATTCGATCCCTCAAACTCAAACGCTCCGAATCGATCTCCCCCACTAAACCATCTAGCAGGTAAGCCATTTCATCTAGCAATGGCACGTCTGCCTCTGACCAACGCCTCTTAGCCAAGCTAGCCTCGTTACTGCGCTTGCGGTGAAGTGAAAGCAAATCAGCTTCTTTCAAAAGCTCCTTACCCGCTTTTAACAGCATGGCTTTGGAACCAAGTAAGTCATTCAAGGCTTGCTCCGGAGAAAGGTCGGGCCAGTAACGGAGAGATATCTCCCTCACTTCCTCAGCTGATTTGAAAAAACCCTTTAGCTCTTCCTTGGAGTCAAACGAAGGGCTGTAAGTCTGGGTTACTAGCTCATTCACAATAGCGCTTTTAAAGAACGCAGCGCCTTCGTTGTGGACAGCGAAGTTCTTTGCCTTTTGAAAAATCTCCTGCAGGAACTCCTCTGAGAGCCTCTGTTTGGAGGCTCCATACCAAACATCCCAATCCTGGTCTGGTTGTATCTGCCGTAGCTCTACTGCTTTGCGAAGAAGCTCAGCCATCACAGCCGACCCTTTCAACTGAGCAACAGCCTGTGCCTCAATGTGACCTAACCGAACTCCCTGGTATAGCTTCTCTGGGGTTAAAGAAACTACACCTGACTCACCCAAAGATGGAATAACCCGAGCAATATAGTTTAGAAATTCCGCAGTTGGTCCTACTACTAAGATGCCTGTGTCTTCAAGGTCCACTCGATAGTGATAGAGCAAATAGGCCGCACGGTGTAGCGCTACTACTGTCTTGCCTGTTCCGGGACCGCCTTGAACGACGAGCGGCCTATTAGCTGGGGCTCTAACAACCTCGTCTTGTTCAGCTTGTATGGTTGCGACAACTGACTTCATAGAGTCAACAGTTGGACTTTCGACGCTAGCCAACACCGCAGCTTCGCCTCTCAAGCTGGCAACATCTGAAGTGGTGAGATAATCCACCCCAAACACTTCGTCTGAAAAATCTTCAAGTAGTGCTTCATTGCTATCGGAATAAAAGAAGTGTCGACGACTTAGGCATCCCAGCGGCTCAGAATAGGTCGCTCGATAAAACGGAGTTGCCGCCTCCGCTCGCCAATCAACCAATAGAGCGTCTTCATCGTCGATCACGCTGTGACGTCCAACATAGAGTTTCTCGCCAGATTCTTTGGTCACCTTACCGAAGGCCAAGGAAGAACCAAGATCCTCTAGCTGACGTAAACGCTTTAAGGCAAATATGGCCCTGTTAGACGCTTGACGCACAATGGCAGCCGAGGCAGCTGCATCAACCTCAGCGTCTTCATCAACTAGATCTCGAATTCCATCAGTTGTCATTTCGGCAGCTTCGTTAGCAAGCATCTGAGCAAGCTGGCGGGCCTTTTCAACCTGACTTTCATGTACTCCGACTACTAGACTCAGATATTCTGCTTCCCTGTTAAGTTCTTCGATCTGGGCGTTGCTTTCGATATCAACACTTTACAATTTGGTGGCCCAAGCTACGATGTGTTCATGAAAATAAACGTCCAACTCTATGTGGCAATGTCAGTAGACGGATTCATTGCCACCCAGAGTGGTGATTCTGATTGGGTGTCTGACTCTGAAAATTTCGACTCAACCTTAGAGCAAGCGGGCTGCTACATAGTCGGTGGTCAAACCTACCGCCAGTACAGCCCCGATCTGTTCCCCATTGAAGGCCTACGGCAAGTGGTTGTTACAGCAGATTCGAGTCTTGCCGAAACCACCAGCAGATCACCACAAGAGGCTCTACAACTTCTAGAAGCAAAAGGTTATGACAAAGTCGTGGTTGTTGGAGGGGCACAGACTTGGGCAAGTTTTATCAACGCAAGCTTGGCAAATACTTTAACAGTAGAAATCGAGCCTTTGATGATCGGGGCCGGAATGACCATCGCCGAAATCACTGACTTCAAGAAGCTCAAATTGACAAGCTTTGAACCCTTACCGGGAGGTCGGGTTAAATGCGATTACGAAATCTAGCTGCACTCGTTTAGAACAGCAATGTATGGCAGGTTGCGGTAAATCTGGGCGTAATCGAGCCCGTAGCCCACAACGAAGTCATCGTTCTTGATCTTAAAACCGTAGTAGTCAAGTGGTGGCTCGTTATCTTGATCGATCTCTCGCAGCAGAAGCGAGCAAGTTCGAATCGAGGCTGGGTAGCGAGACGCAAGATGATTAACCAAAAAGTTGAGCGTTAAACCAGAATCGATAATGTCTTCAATGATGAGCACTTCACGACCAGCGACATCAGTGTCTAAATCTTTAACAATTTTTACCGCACCGGTGCTCTTAGTTCCGTCTCCGTAAGAGGAGACCGCAAGGTATTCCATCTCCACATCACAGCTCATATGCCTGACAAGATCAGAAGAAAATATTGCGCTTCCTCTCAGTACCGTGATAACTAATGGCACTTCATCAGAGTAATCAGATGAGATTTTCTCACCGAGTTCTCGAACTCGCTCCTGTATCTCAGACGCCTCTAGGAGGGTCTTGCCTAACTGGTAAGACTTTTCTGAAGTTTCCACTTCATGATTTTACACCCCTTTTGTCTTTGCTGCACGTCGACCCAAGTTGGGGACCGATTCAACCTCAATCGTTAAAATCTTGAAGAACCGTGCACCACTTGGGATCCCCTGTGATCTAAATTGGGTAGATGCAAGCTGCACGTTCCCGCTCAAGCCAAATAAAGGCACTTAATGGCGGCATCTTTGACGTGCTGGTGATTGGCGCTGGAGTTGTTGAAGCGGCCGTTTTCGAGAGCCTCGCTGCCCGAGGAATTTCAGTCGCTCTAACTTCCCCTCGAGACTTTGGGGCCCATCCCAACCAAGATGTTCCGACGCTACTTAACGATGGTCTTGACACCACTGGCAAATCAGCAGCGGTTGATGTGCACCTCATTAACTCAGCTATCAACAGGTTAGTTGAATCGGGCAACCGCAATATCGAGAAAACTCCTTTCTTGTCCATTATCAATTCAAGTGACAAAGATAGTCTCGCAAAAACCAGCCGGCGCATCGTGACAAACACAATGGTTGCTCGAGCAGATAAACCAAACCTGGTCAGAGCCGAACCGTTACGCGACAAAGAGCCAGCGCTCCGAACAAATGCTGTCAGGGGTGCAATAAGTTACACAACTGTCCACTGTCCTGAAGGGGCTGGCCGAATGGCCATCAACTACCTCCATGACGCTTGGGGGCACGAAGCTAACGCAGCCGTTGCAGTGAACTATATGCGTGTGATACACGCATATAAGAAGGGCGACAAAGGTTGGGAGATAGAACTCAAAGATTCATTCACCGGCAAATGTATATCGCTTCTCGCCAAAGTAGTTGTTGACTCTGCAGGGTCTGAAGTTGCTGCTTTTCCAGAGCTGTCCTTACATGTGCAACCCACCAAAGTGTTACGCAACATCAACGTAACGCTACCCTCGCTCGTGTCGAACAAACGATTCATTCGAATTGTTAACTCTAAATCTAAACGGCTAGTCATCAGCCCGGTTAAAGGGCGTTCAATTGTGACCTCAACTGAACTGTGCGAAGGTTCGGCAACTCACTTCAACCAGGTAGACCCACAAGAGATCAGCAACATTCTGAGAGATATCAACCAACATCTTAAGTTGGAACGAGATCTCTCGACTGATGATGTAAAGCACGCTTGGACAACTTACTCGCTGCGAAACCCTCGAAACAGCAAAGACACCTCAATCGATTCTCTTCCCCTCTTTAGGCCCAAAGAACAGATACAGATTGACGCAAATCAACGAGTCATCAATCTCATTGGGGCACGTTTAGCTACAACTACATATTTGTGCGACCAGGTCTGTAAAGCTGTTGAGCGGATGGGCATAGTTTTCAAAACCAAGCCATCAAGTCTTGAAAGCGCTAAAGAGCACCGCTATTTTCTTCAACTAGCACACAGGGCTGAACTCTTCAAAGACTATCCGCAGATGGCGGAAATTCTTTGGCGACGGCACCGGCGAGCTAGCTTCAAACTGCTAGATACGCTAGAGTCCAATCCTGCTCTAGCCAAACCTATGGTCGGTGGCTTTGATTACATCTGGGCTGAGTTAGCAACGATTCGAGCCACGGAAATGGTCACTTGTTTGGATGACTTCTTACTCCGAAGAACGCTCTTAGGCAGACTCGCCGGAGACAAGTTGTTCGAAATCATGTCAGAAGAGGATCTCAAGAAGGCTCTCAAGTTGGGCCCGGCTCAAACACCAGAGCCCAACTCTAAGCAGTAATTAGTTTTATCCTTGGCCACCAGAAGATGAGCGAACGGATTGCTTTCCAGCACCTATCCAAGGCATCATCTCTCGCAACTCAGCCCCCACCTTCTCGATTGGGTGTGCATGACCTGCTTCTTCGAGCTTATGAAAGTTAGCTCGCCCAGATCGAGATTCTGAAACCCATTCATCTGCAAATTTGCCTGTTTGAATTTCATCCAGGATTGCTTTCATCTCAGCCTTAGTTGCATCGTTTACGATCCGAGGGCCACGAGTGAGATCGCCATACTCAGCTGTATCTGAAACTGAATAGCGCATCCCAGCGATGCCTTCTTCGTACATGAGGTCTACTATGAGTTTGAGCTCATGAAGACATTCAAAGTAAGCGACCTCTGGCTGGTACCCAGCTTCCACGAGTGTTTCAAACCCAGCTTGTACAAGGGCAGTTGCGCCGCCACAGAGCACAGCCTGTTCTCCGAATAGATCCGTTTCGGTCTCTTCAGTGAAGGTTGTTTCGATGATTCCGGCACGTGCGCCACCAATTGCATCAGCGTATGCAAGAGCAAGGTCTTTAGCCTTGCCTGTCGCATCTTGTTCAACTGCAATTAGAGCTGGAACGCCACCCCCTTCCGTATAAGTTCTGCGAACCAAATGGCCCGGCCCTTTTGGAGCAACCATGCACACATCAACTCCTGCTGGAGCTTCTATCAGTCCGAAGCGGATGTTAAAGCCATGAGCGAAGAAAATTGCATCACCATCGTTAAGGTTTGGCTCAATGTGAGCTTTGTAGTTGTCAGCCATTTCGGTGTCAGGGATAAGAACCATTACAAGGTCAGCTTCGGCAACAGCTTCTCCCATCGAAAGGACTTTCAGGCCTTCTGCTTCCGCTTTTGCTACGGAACTCGACCCTTCTCGAAGGCCTACTCGCACATCGATGCCTGACTCCTTCAGGTTAAGCGCATGGGCGTGACCCTGCGAGCCGTATCCGAGTACTGCTACCTTCTTATCAGCCAAGACTGATTTGTCTACATCCTTTTCGTAGTAGATGTTTGCCATTTGGTTGGTTCTCCTTATTTGTTGATCTTATAAACGAAATTGTGAAACGGGCTTAGCTACGCCTTAGCGGTTGTCTTAGGTACTGTTACACCTATCTTTGGCGCCGCTATTCGGCCAGAACGTTGCTGTGAAATGATGTCGAAGCCCTCAAGCTGTTTCTCTAATTGGTTGATCTGGCTTGGATTAGCTTCGACGCTGAAGGCCAACTGTGAATCTGAGTCCGTAAGCACGTTTCCGTTTAGGTTGGTTATGAGCGACATCAGTTCTGGCTTATTGGTAGCAACATTTACAACCGCAATGAGCAGCTCACGTTCATACGCCGCTTCGTGAATTAGTTCTTCAATCTCAACGACATTAACAAGCTTGAACAGCTGCTTTACAACCTGCTCCAAAGGTGCAGAATCTACATTAACCACGATTGTGATTCGACTAAAAGCCGGATCAGGGGTAGGTGCTACGGTCAGAGAGTGAATGTTATAACCTCGGCGGGCGAACAAATCTGACACTCTGGCAAGCACACCAGCCCTGTTTTCAACTAGCGCTGCGATGGTTTGTAACGATCTGTTTATTCCACTCATGGCTAGTTCTCCTCTGCTTGTGATGGATGAACAATTACGTCATCATTAGGGCCACCAGCTACCACCATCGGGTAAACTTTTTCGGAGCTAAGGCATCTAAAGTCAATAACGACTGGACGGTCATTGATAGCGTTTGCTTTATCAATGGTGGAACGAACGTCGTCAATTTTATCCACCTTGAACGCTGCACAGCCCATCGACTCTGACCACTTAACATAATCTGGCACGTCATAGCCGAAATGAACTTCTGAGTATCGTTCATCATAAAAGAGCTCTTGCCATTGACGGACCATGCCAAGGTAGGCGTTGTTGATGAGCGCTACCTTTACAGGAATCTTATCGACTGCCGCTGTTATGAGCTCTTGAGCTGTCATCTGGAAACAACCATCACCATCGATGGCCCACACCATGCGGTCTGGCATGGCGGCTTTAGCGCCGATTGCTGCGGGAATTGAGAAGCCCATCGTGCCTAAACCACCTGAGTTAATCCAGGTGTACGGGTGATCGAATTTCCAGAACTGTGATGCCCACATCTGATGCTGACCTACGCCGGCTGTGACAATCGTGTCGGCCGGACAGCTTTGCGCAATTTGTTCAATCACAAATTGAGGCTTAAGGTATTCACCCTCTTCAGATTGTTCATACACAAGTGGGTACCGCTCTTGCCAACCTCGAATCGTGTCCCGCCAGGCTGTATGGTCAGCAAACTTGGCGGAGTCGGACACGATCTTCGCCACAATGGCTTTCATAACATCGTTGCAATCTCCCGCAATTGCAAGTTCAGGAGCTCTAATCTTGCCGTGCTCCGCTGGGTCTATGTCGACGTGCACCACTTTGGCTTCTGGAGCGAAAGCGTCAACCTTGCCTGTGACACGATCATCAAATCGAGATCCCATAGCTATGAGCAGATCTGATTTCTGAATTGCTGTGATTGCTGTATAGTTGCCGTGCATTCCAGGCATGCCCAGACAAAGTTCGTGCGAATCAGGGAACGCCCCACGTGCCATCAAGGTTGTGACTACTGGTATGTCGCCTAGTTCTGCCAACTCGAGAAGAACTTCAGCAGCTCGAGCTTTCAGAACACCTCCACCTACGTACAGCACGGGGCGTTCTGCTTCGAGCAGCATCTCGACGGCTTGATTGATCTGCTCTACATTGATTTCAAACTCGGGATTGTAACCAGGGAGATCAATAGTGTCTGGGTAGTACCAATCGAAGTGGGCGTCAGGATTGTTAGCCGCAACGATGCTCTTTGGTATATCAACTAGGACTGGGCCAGGTCGCCCCGTTGTGGCTATATGAAAGGCTTCGTGAATAATTCGAGGAATGTCCTCAGCCTTAGTTACGAGGTAGTTATGTTTGGTGATCGAACGCGTTATGCCCGTGGTGTCGACTTCTTGAAACGCATCGGTACCAATGTTTGGAAGCGCAACCTGGCCGGTAATACAAACCATTGGGACTGAATCCAAGTATGCGTCGGCTAATGCCGTCACAACGTTAGTTGCAGCCGGTCCCGATGTAACCATGCAAACACCTGGTTTACCAGTTGCGTGGGCGTAGCCTTCTGCCATATGCCCGGCGCCCTGTTCATGCCTTACAAGAATGTGTCGGATGGGAGTATCGATTAGCGGATCATAGACGGGAAGGATCGCACCACCGGGATAGCCGAAGATAACTTCAACACCTTCCATCTCAAGGCTCTTGATAACTGCTTGAGCCCCATTAATTCTTTTTTCTGAGATTTTTTCTGTTGTCATTCAAAGTACCTAACTTGCAAATACTACCTCTTAGAAGCTGAAAAATTAATTTCCTCCCAAAACGACAAAACCTCCCACTTGGGGAGGTTCAGCGCACGCAGGAGAGTCCTTCGTGCGCTACATAAGGACCACGACGAGAGACAAAGACTTCATAACGTTCAAACTAGCAGAATTCAGTCACTTTCAAATGGCTTTTCAAGCGATCTTTACGAAAAGTCCGAAACTTATAGAGTTGAGAATGCTAGCCCATCACCTCATAGATGATTCCGCTGGCGTCTCTATGAATCTGTTGGATGACTTCAGCAGTTTTGAGGCAGTAGATGAGATCTCGCGTTTCTCGAGTAGAGATTCTTGCAGCCTCCGCTACGTCTTTTGTGTTGAACTGCCTAGCAACAAGCTCTGTTGGTAGCAGTTGAAGCAAGTCACTGTTTGCTCGAAACTCAATAACTTCAAGCACTTCGTTCAGTTCTCTGTACTCAACTGCGAGCCCTCCCCTACGGCGCTTTTTCTTAGCATGAGGCGATCTAATTTCGTCTTCGCTGGTTAAGACCAGATCGAGGGTGAAGTTCGGGTGACTTAGCAACATTGGAAACGAAGCAAGTTCACGACAAAGATCGGTAGCCCTACCAGCTTTCGGAGATTTACGGCGAGAGACTTGCTGGCCCTGTGAATCAAGTTTGACGATCCACTTCGAAACTGTCACTGGATGAACAAGATGAATTTGGTAGCGGTCAAGAAGGGTGTCGAACTTTTTTCGCATCGCTGAAAATCCGGAAGTCTGAATCTCGATGATCGATGTCCCGTTTCGGAGATCTGCTACGAACCCTTCTGTCGGAACTTCTACGTCGTCACCTGGCCTGCGGTAGATTTCTTTAAGAGCTGCATGCAATGGGCTCTCATTAAGCGTTCCGATTTCACTCACTTGACTCTTAGTTTAACCAACCGAAGGGTGGCTTAGTGTAACACTCTGCTACCGGCGCAGTTTTGATGTATCTCAGTCCTGTCTACACCAACGAAGCTGTCAGATTCTGCGGGCTGGACTATTAGCTTTGCTCGGAGGGAAGGACTCGAACCCTCAATGTCTGGACCAGAACCAGATGTGTTGCCAATTACACCACCTCCGAATATGTCACTCGTATAAGCGAGCTTCTACAGGCTAGCAGGTTCGTTAAGCAAAAGGGACAGGTTAGTTTGTTGGAATTTCAAGTTGAAAAAACCAGATCAGAAGAACCAGCGAACTAGTTGGGCTCTAGCTCGGTAGGGACAAATACCCCCGTCCCCAATGTCCCCCGACGCTATCTACAACCAGGCATCTAGACGTCTGAAGCTGATGATTCGCCCCACCGAAACGCTTGCTGATTCTCTGAACAGCCTAAAAAAGCCAGCTTCTCCATCTGTTACAACAGCGTCGGCTTTCAAACCAAACTCTTCAGCAATCAGTTCAGATCGTTTCGCGTGGTACGGGTCTGTTACGACAATCACAGATTCAACGCCATCGTCTTTCAAGAACCTGGCAGAAGCAGCTATCGACTCATATGTTGAGGTGCCTTGAACCTCAAGTTTCAGATTAGTTTCCGGAATGGTCCAACGGCCAGCTGAAAGAAAGTCATAACCAGTTTTTGCTTCAGTTGTAAGATCTCCTTGCTGCCCTCCACCGGTAACAACCACCGTCTGTACTCGGTCATCCAGATACAGATCACCACCAGTCTCGAGCCGGGCCCTTAGCACTGGCGAAGGTTCACCGTTGTACTGTGCAGCACCAAGAATGATTGCAGCATCTGCCGAACCTTCAAAGCTAGATCTTGAACTGTTCCAAACACTTAGGAAGTTGAACGCAAAGTAAGTAAACCCTAGAACAAAGATAGATACAAAGATCTGGCGCTTACCCATATGACAATGTTAGACCATTATGTCTTTGAGAAGAAAGCAAGCCATAAGCCTTAGGTACCATCGGGACCTGGTCCCGAACGTTTGGACGTCATAGATTTTTTGATCGGCTAGTGGAATATCTGACGAATATGGCCAGTTAGAGTGGTTATGAAGTTCATTGGTTCGCTTTCGTTTGCGTTTCTGGCAGGCCTAGCTTTGGCTGCTTGCTCTAGTGGTGAGGAAACCTCACTGGCTGAAGAGGTAGCCGAAGTTCAACAAACACAGGGCTCAAC
This sequence comes from Acidimicrobiales bacterium, assembly GCA_020628305.1. GTDB lineage: Bacteria > Actinomycetota > Acidimicrobiia > Acidimicrobiales > SZUA-35 > JAHDDW01. The sequence goes on from JAHDFH010000005.1 coordinate 11,373, forward strand.
GCAGTCTGCTTCAGAACCATCTGACGAGTCTGTTCCCAGCGACGCTATTGGACCCGTTGCTACTGCTACTTTCCCAGGTTTAGATATCGCAGCGCTAGATCTTGAAGATGGATCAACCACAACGATTGCTCAATTAGTTGATGGCAGCAAGCCTGTCGTTCTCTATGGATACGCTCCTCACTGTCCAACGTGTCGAGCTCACGCAGCTAGCGAAATCAACGACTTTGTTGCAGCCAAGGGCGATGAGTATGAAGTTATTGCCGTTGGCACCACTGATGATGCTCAACAGGCTCAAGACTTCTACGACACAATCGGAGCCAACCATAAAGTCATCTGGTCCGGCGACAGAGATATTTGGGCATGGGCCAACGGTGGCAACGCATTCCAAAGAATGGTTGTGTTTAACGCTGATCTAAACCAAAAGAGCGACACATTCTCTTTCTTTGAGATTTCTAACCTGCCTTAGTTTGGCAGTCTCTCTAAGGCGCTTTCTAGCCGGGCTTTCATCACGGCTCTGTCAGCTAACGCCATAGGCTCAAACAGTGGCAAACCAAAACGTGAACCACTAACTGCCAGACGAACAGGCAGCTGGGTTTTCACGTCTAGCTCTTTGCCTACTCCAAACACTAACTCCTCAAGAGCTGCTGGGGTCCAATCGACATCATCGATGCGGCTGAGAATAGTTTCCAGCGCCTGCTTCACACCATCTTTGCCCATAACTTTGCGCCAGTCTTTGTCCGAAGGTTCTGGGGCATCTGCCACCACCCACTCAACCAACTCAGGTCCTTCTGCTAAGAACTTGACCCGCTCTTGCACCAAGCTAGCTAGCTCAGTGAAAACAGCCTTCTGATGTGGTTGGATGTGTGGTTCTGAACGTTGTAAGAAATCAGACGTCTCCAGGTTGCGGATATATTCAGCATTGAAATGCTCGAGCTTTTTCACATCAAAAAATGCTGGCGACTTTACAACATCTTCAATTTCAAACATTTCTGAAATTTCTGTGATGGGTCGAATCTCTTGACCATCTTTTGGGCCCCAACCCAGCGTTGCAAGATAATTAGCCATCGCTTCTGGCAGGTAACCCTTATCTTTGTAATCACCAACTGCTACGTCGTCTCGACGCTTAGACAGTTTCTGTCTCTTCTCATTAACTATGAGAGGCAAGTGTGCATAAACAGGATGCGAAGTGGCACCCATAGCCTCACGTAGCAGCAAAACTCTAGGAACAGTGTTGACAAGGTCCTCTCCCCTAATGACGTGGGTAATGTTCATGTCTAAATCGTCATAGGCATTCGCTACGTGAAACATTGGAACTCCGTTAGAGCGGACAATGACGAAGTCTTCAAGGTGTTGCGCTTCAAACTCCACGGTTCCTCTAATGGCATCATCCCAAGAAATAACCCCCTCATCTGGGGTTCTAAAGCGCACTACTACGCCATCACCAGGCTCGATAGCTCGATCACGACAATGCCCATCGTAGCCTGGTGCTCCACCACGCTCTTTGGCTCGTTCCTGAACTGCTTCCTGGGAACAGTCGCAGCGGTATGCTTTGCCTGCTTCCAACATGTCATGAGCTACCCGTCGGTAATCATCGAAACGGTCAGACTGGCGATACTCTTCGTCCCAATCCATACCTAACCATGCCAAGCTCCCATAAATAGCTTCAATCAGATCGTCTGAGGAGCGATCCGTGTCGGTATCTTCGATACGCAAAATCATAGTTCCCCCCTTACCACGGGCGTACAACCAGTTAAATAGGGCCGATCGGGCTGAACCGACATGAAGGAAACCTGTCGGAGCTGGGGAAAATCGAACGCGGATCTTTGAATCAGTGCTTGTCACATCATCCAATCTAGCTGTATTCAGCATGCTTCGGTGGCTTCTCCTAGCTCAATAGACCCATTCCTACATGACCTTTTGCTATCCAACTACGCCTAGAAAATTACCCAAAGACCACGTAAACTAGGTGTTGGTGGAAATTATCAAATCTCTAGCGGACAAACTGAATATCTCACGTGAGCACCAGCTAATTGCAGTCTTATTATTCACAATGGCCCTGTTCGTGACGGTAGTTGTGTTGACCTTCACTAACTCTGGCGATCAACTGGCAACTACTGATCAAACTGGCCAGCAAATAGAAGGATCTCGCTCAAACCAGCCGCAAATTAGCGCTACCACCCTGCTCGCAGGGCCAACCACACAGAATTTGGACAACTCCACTCATTCCGGACATAACCATTCTGGTGATGTGAACAATGCAAACCTCGAGCCATTCAGAAACGACAATCCTGCATTCTCAAGGTTTACAAACGTTCCGAGTAACCAACTCAGCATAAGCGCACTAACCGTTTCCGGCCCCTCTGATAACGGACCCGGACCTGGTGGTGAAGCACAGTTTCGAGCACGCTGTCATTTCTCGCATCTTGCCTATGATGATCCGATTGTGCATCCTGGCCAGCCAGGTGCATCGCACCTGCACATGTTCTACGGCAACACCGGAGTCGATGGCAACACAACTGATGAGTCGTTAGTGAATTCGGGTGGTGGGAGCTGTCAAGGCTTCGAACTCAACCGCACAGGCTACTGGATGCCAGCGCTGCTTGATGGTGATAACAACGTTCGAGTTCCTGACAACATCGATATGTACTACAAAACCCGCAATGCTGATCAGGTTGTTAAATATCCACAAGGGTTAAAGATGATCGCTGGAGCTCCGAATTCAAGATCTCTTGGTTGGCAATGTTCAGATGGCACAGGCGGCAGCTACCCTGCACAACAAATTCCTGACAACTGCCCTAATAGTCGGTTGAAGATGTCTGTTATCTTTCCGGACTGTTGGGATGGTCGATTGGATTCTGATGACCACATGTCACATCTTTATGCAACTGCAGGAACTGGCTCGGAGCAGTGCCCTGCGTCTCACCCGCAACGATTGGTTGAGTTCTCAATCAACGTTTATTGGAGCGTTGGCGGTGAGGATCTGCGAAGCTGGAAAATCTCATCAGATGAAGAAATGGGCGGCTCTCGTGGAAGCTCACTACATGCTGACTGGTATGGCGGCTGGAATGAAACAGTTCAAGACACCTGGTTCAACAATTGTATTAAGTCGGTGAAGGGCTGCTCGTTGGGGCAAACAGGGACTCCTCAACAGCTAGCTTTGAGAGGACCCGGCGAAAGCTACCCCAACGGCGTTGGCGATGGAAACTACTCTGGGCCAAAAATCATCGACATCGGTCTGTAGCAAACCGCAGCTACAGGTATTCAGTAACAAGCTCCACATCAAACGCTGTTTGCCAATCCTTAGCAGCTTCGGCTTCGATTGTCTGGATTGATTGTTTCAAGAAAACTGAATCCACTAGGTCTACTACCCTGCGTCGTTCTTTGTAGTGAACGCCGTGATCAACTCCTGCGAATACGTGTTCTCGCAACTTTACTAAAGAGGGGTTAACGGCTGAATTCAAAAACCCGTAAAGGCAGAAAGCGGCCTGAAGATCATGAATCATAGGAGCTCTACCAAAGAGTGACGCTCTTTTCATCGCTACCTCGATACAACCAGCGACAGCGTCGTGATGATCCACTGAACCGGTCTGGAGTTTGTCTTCAAAGTGCTTAACTAACGAAAGTGCATAGCCTTGATCAGGTCCGGGCGATCCCTGCATAAGTCCATCGTCTCCGCCTGATCCAACTAGGTCTCCTGGCCGGTCCGCCGACCAGCCTCCAGGACGCTGTGGAGGGGATGAGTAGTTAGACACATTCTGATCGGGAACAAACTTAGGCGCTGACACTCCTGCAAATATAGCCAACCTGAACCACCCCTCGCACAAACCAGGAAATATCTTGAGCACATTTACCTCTACCCACTAGGTCCAGCTGGTACGATACGATGGTCGTAGGCGCTATGGGAAACCTTTCACAACGTAAGATTGCATTGAGGGAAGCTAACGCTGTTGTGCGCCGCATTCAACAAAGGCGAGTAGCTGTAATGGACCGCAGCCGCTCTCGTGAGCAAAAAACTCGGCGCCACATAAGGTTCTTGTTCAATACTAATCGCTACGTCAAGCTTAGAGACCTAAGCATCCAAATCTCTAGCCGCCGCCGACGAAGGCGCAGCGTACTATCAGAGCTCAGCGCTGACTGGCATACCGGGCAAAGCCTTGTATATGAACTTGAGAACAAAGACTCAAATCTCGAAACTATCACAGCAGAATTAGACGCATTGATTTCCAAATACCCACGTCTAGGTCTAAAACATCGCTTTTCAAGCGGCAAACTAAGCGATCTAGTACGCAACAAGGGCGACGTAAAAAGCGCCGCTTAGTGCTTTAAAATTGAAGTTATGGGAAAGGCGAAAGCGACTGCGAACTCCGAATCTGTTTTTGTGTTCATGTATCTCTCAGATAATGACGAGCTCAACTACAAGTGGACCAGAACCTCCTTTGGTATCAGAACGCTTGTTAACTCGGAAGATCAATTTGGCAAGACAATTAGAGTGCATCGCCAATACGTCTTTGAGATTCCATCGACTGGTCCGGTGAGCCTAGTCAAGGTCAGACAAAAAACTAATGCTGGTTTCACGGAAGAAGCTGAGCTTAAAGTCAATTTCAATAACGTCCCCCACCCAAATACACAGCGTCTAGAGTTTCAGGAAAAAGCGCTGCATATCATCGAGGTCTGCGATGGCTTGGCAGATGAATACGATAGTCCCGCTCGAAATCTCTACCAGCCAGGGCTTCCGACTCCTGAAACCTCTCCAAGTAGCAAGACGGACGTAGGTAAAAGAAACCCATCAAATAGATCAGGGACTAGATCGAGCACGCTGACCTGCCCAACTAGAACTAGGTAGCATCGCACGCCCGAAATAACGGCCACCCACCAAAATTCAAAGTTTCTATGCCATTCGGGGCTAAGCCCGACCCATAGCGAGCATGCAACTATACATCTGGCGCACTGCCACCAACTCAATACTCTTATTCCGGCCGTTCGTGCCAAGCCGCTCCAATCGCTCGGATAAGGCTCGTGCACTCTGAGCCCAAGCACCCAATGCCACGGAATAAGCTAAATTGAATCAATAAAGCGACCGATTAAACCTTAGTGGGCTCTAAAAACCGTCGAAAGACAGACAAAGACTCTGAACGCCTAGCGATTGAGCTGACTGGGGTATCCCGAAGCTTCAACGATAACGTGGCGCTTGATAACCTCGATCTAGCTATACCTTACAACCAGATCACCGTTCTCTTAGGACCTAACGGAGCTGGCAAAACAACCGCAATTCGCACCATCACTGGGGCCTTAGCAACACAGGCCGGAACCACCCGAGTGTTTGGAATGGATCCAACCGAACATGGCGAGAGCGTGCGCTCCCGCTGCGGGATAGTCTCAGCCAAGCCTGCTCTGTATGATCGACTTTCAGGTTGGGATAATTTACGCTACGCAGCCGAGCTCTATGGGCTTGGCAAAAACTCAGAAGTTGATGTCACAATTACTGAGGCCGCTAATCGTTTCGACATACTAGACGCACTCGACAACAAAGTTGGCGGTTACTCAACCGGTATGAAGACTCGCCTCGCTTTGGCTCGATCCATACTGCACGAACCTGAGCTGTTACTATTCGATGAGCCAACGAGTGGCCTAGATCCAGAATCCGCGGCCGCTGTACTTGAACTCATACGAACGCTAACTGATCGCGGCAATACAGTCCTGATGTGCACCCATCACTTGGTCGAAGCAGAAGGACTAGCCGACAACATCGTCATGCTTGAGTCAGGCCATCAGCTGCTAGCTGGAAGGCCAAAGGAACTTAGCAGCCAGCTTTGGCCAACTAAGCAAGTCAGAATAACCTCTTCACCCAACAACACCCAAGATGAGCTCACAACAAGTATCTCAACAATCGCACAAACCCTCAAGCAAGGAATCGCGCTTCGAGAACAACAAGACCATTCTGTGTTGCTCAATATTGAATCTGAAGACTTGGTCCCCCGAGTAGTTGCAGATCTCGTCAATTCAGGAATCCAGATAGCCAAAGTCGAGCCCATAGATCACACCCTCGAACAGCTTTACTTTGAAGTCCGTCGCAGACACGCAAATGGACAACACGAAGATAGAAACAGCAGTGGGATCCCCCAGCAAGATCTAGTTGGAGTCCAATCGTCATGAATTTTAATCATGTGAAAGCAGTGACCCGGACTGATCTGAAGCAACTCTTGTATGCAAGGGACTTTTGGATGCCAATGCTAATTCTGGGTGGGATGTTCTTCGCAGTCTTACCGATAACGCTCCTACTTGCCATCTCAAGCCTCGGCGATGTCGAAACCGTAGCTAAGGTTGCCGGCGCCATCGACGTACTACCACAATCAGCGCAAGAGCAGATACGGGGAGACACAGAATCAGGCCGAACCATGTATGCACTTGCAGTGTTCTTGTTCGCACCAATGGCGATCGTAGTTCCACTAACAATTTCTACAGCTGTTGGCGCAGCAACGATCGTAGGAGAACGTGAAAAAGGCACTGGTGAATTCTTAGCCCATTCACCAGCCGGTGTACACGAAATCTACTTAGGTAAGCTGCTAGCGAGTATGATCCCCGGTTATGGCACGGCTCTAGTTGGCTTCACAGTTTACTCATTTATTGTCAACACGATTGTTGGACCTGAAGTCGGTGGCTGGTTCTTCCCCACTAAAGAATGGTGGGTGTTAATGCTCTGGGTTGTGCCACCGTTCCTAGCACTCACTCTTTCAATCATTCTAAGGTTATCGGCCAAAGTTAAGTCGACTGCTGCTGCGCAGCAAGCGTCTGGTCTGGTAACTTTGCCCTTGATAGGAATCGCTTACAGCCAATCGACAGGTACGCTATTTGGTGCATCTAGCGCAGCCTACTATATAGGGGCCATTGTTTGGGTTGCTGCATTGATCATGCTTTGGCGTGGCATGAAATCAGTTCAACGATCGCGCCTTCTCGGCATCTCCGACGGCATCTAGCTCTTTAATCCTGACGGAGTTTTCTAAAAGCATAAAGGCCAGCCCCGCAAAACGACCATCGAGACCTGTCCCCAAGGTTGCCCAAGGTTACAAAAAGGTGAAAGGGCCGGCCCTACAATAGGACCGACCCTTCAATAACTAAGCGAAGTGCTTGAGCTACATGATTACATCATGCCGCCCATACCACCCATTCCGCCCATGTCTGGCATACCGCCACCCGCTGGAGCCTCTTCTGGCTTATCAGCTATGAGTGATTCGGTTGTCAACACGAGCGAAGCAATAGAAGCAGCATTCTGCAAGGCAGCTCTGGTTACCTTAGCTGGGTCAGTTACGCCAGCAGCCATGAGGTCTTCAACCTCACCTGTGCGAGCGTTAAGGCCTGTATTCCCAGTTTCTTCTTCCATCTTCTGAACCCAAACAGCGCCTTCAAGACCAGCGTTGTCAGCGATAAGACGAGCTGGAGCAGAAAGTGCTGCCCAAACTGACCGAGCACCTGTCTCTTCATCACCTTCAAGGTTCTTGAGAGAGGCTTCAACTACTGGACGTGAACGAAGCAGCGCAATACCACCACCAGCGACTACACCCTCTTCAAGAGCGGCACGAGTTGCTGACAAAGCGTCTTCAATTCTGTGCTTCTTCTCTTTAAGCTCAACCTCAGTTGCAGCGCCAACCTTAAGCACGGCTACACCACCGGCAAGCTTAGCAAGACGCTCCTGTAGCTTCTCACGGTCCCAGTCAGAATCAGTGTTTTCAATCTCTGATTTGATCTGGTTGATGCGACCCTCAACAGCCTCAGATGCTCCTGCACCTTCAACAATTGTGGTGTTATCTTTGTTGATGATAACTTTACGTGCGTTACCAAGCATGTCGAGGTCAACTGCATCTAGCTTGAGGCCGACTTCTTCGGCAATTACTTGTCCACCTGTAAGAACTGCCATGTCTTCGAGCATTGCCTTACGACGCTCACCGAAGCCTGGAGCCTTAACAGCAGCAGAAACGAACGTTCCACGGATCTTGTTAACTACGAGAGTTGCAAGAGCTTCACCTTCGATATCTTCTGCGATGATTACAAGCTGCTTACCAGACTGCATAACCTTCTCGAGCACTGGAAGCATGTCCTGCACTGAGGTGATCTTGCCCTGGTTGAACAGAATGTATGGATCTTCGATTACTGCTTCTTGACGTTCTGGATCGGTTACAAAATATGGAGATACATAGCCCTTGTCGAACTGCATACCTTCGGTGAACTCAAGCTCAAGTCCAAAAGTGTTTGATTCTTCAATGGTTACTACGCCGTCTTTACCAACTTTGTCGATTGCGTCCGCAAGAACATCACCAACAGACTGATCTGCAGCAGAGATAGCAGCAACTTGTGCAATCTCTTCTTTGGTGTCAATTTCTTTTGACATCTTCGCTATCTCAGCAACAGCCGCTGTAACAGCAGCTTCGATACCACGCTTGAGGCTCATTGGGTTAGCGCCTGCAGCAACGTTGCGGAGACCTTCACGAATGAGAGCCTGTGCCAGTACGGTTGCTGTTGTAGTTCCGTCACCAGCAACATCGTTTGTCTTTGTCGCCACTTCTTTAACCAGCTGAGCACCCATGTTCTCAAACGGATCTTCAAGCTCAATCTCACGAGCGATTGAAACACCATCGTTTGTAATGGTTGGCGCACCAAACTTCTTCTCTAACACCACGTTGCGGCCTTTGGGCCCAAGTGTCACCTTAACTGCATCAGCAAGTTGGTTGACACCAGACTCAAGCGCACGCCGTGCTTCATCATCAAATTTAATCATCTTTGGCATTGTTATTTCCTTTACTTAACTACCGCTAGAACATCACGAGCTGAAAGAATCAGAAGGTCATCGCCTTCGATTGTGATTTCGGTTCCGCCATACTTTGAGTAGACGACTACATCACCTTCAGCTACGTCCATTGGGATCAATTCGCCGTTCTCAGAACGACGGCCAACTCCTACAGCAAGAACATCACCCTGTTGTGGCTTTTCTTTGGCTGTGTCTGGGATCACAAGACCAGAAGCAGTTGTTGCTTCTGCATCTTTTGGCTTAACGACGATACGATCGTCGAGAGGTTTTAGGTTCATCAATAGCTTCCTTTTTCCTATAGATTAACTACAACCGAGAACTTCAATTAGCACTCGGCGGCTATGACTGCTAATCATAGCAACTAGGTCTGACAGCTTCCAACCTTAAACCCAGGGATTCGAACGATCGAATAGGACCGTCCCTACCGTACTGTCGTACTTACGCTAACCCGAGCTCAGCTGTGACTGCCTCAGAAGAGCCTTTCGGGATCAGCTTTTGCCGCTCCATGCTGGCGGTGATGATCAACTTCAATTTGTCGGCATAACTTATACCGAGCAGCTCTGCACCCTTAGGAACTGAAGTTGAATGTCCAGGCATGGTTTGGATTTCAAGGACATACAACCCTGTCTCGTCAGAGCGAATATCAACACGGGAATAATCAACTGCATCAATAGCATCATGAGTTGCCCCAGCTAGGGCATTGAGCTGGGCGACGAGCTCCGGATCTGTGACTCGTTCGATTGCTTTTGGAAGGTTAGTTGTGAGGATAGGAACCTTAACATCCATTTTGTCGAAATTGATTTCCCGAGGCGTATAGATTCTTGGCCGAGCGTCTATTACGCCGACCGTAAACTCGCGCATCTCAGGGCCTGTCAAATACTTTTCTACCAGCACATCCTGGCGGTACTTTAATGATAGGTACGACACTCGCTCTACGAGTTCTTCATAAGACTCGACAATTGAGTTTTCACTAATTCCAAAGTGCCCACCCGAGAACTCAGGCTTAGCAAACAACGGATAGCCAATAGCGTCTGCTTGACTCCTATTAACTGGCTTATCAATTCCAGCTACAAGGTAATCTGGAGTTGGGATCTTCCGATCAATCAAAATCTCTTTGGTGTGAGCTTTGTGACGTTCCATCAAACTGGGAGCGTTGCCAGAGCCGAGAAACGGATGACCTATGGAGTCTAGTATTTCTGGGAGAAAGCCTTCCATGTCTTCTTCATTAAGATACTCAGCAACATTCACTACAAAAACTTCGCCCTGCTCAGCTTGAGAATCAACGAAGTCTTTTAGCTCGTCTGCTGAGTATGTAACTACTGATACCGTTTCCCAATTCTCTGAAATAGCGTCGCGAATCATCTTGTAGGTCGCGGGAGTACGCCAGTCCTTAGCTTCAAAATATGTTTCAACAAGAACTATTTTCACGCAGCACCTCGCTTAGGCGACTTAAATGATCCTTAGCACAATACATGAAATCATCCAGGTCTCGCAGCAAATCTGGAATTTAGTGTCAACCAAACGAGTTAAACCCAGCGCCGTACTAACCGATACCTATATATAAGGTAAGTGATAGCACATGAGACTTGGACTACTAAACGCATACTCTCGAGAAAACGAGGCGACAAGATCGACAAGTTGTCTTGAGAGCTTTCAGGGCTTTTTCGCTACTACCCCCCACGTTGAGCTTGTTGAATATCGAGTTACAGAAAGGGAGCTGCCCGAAACCTTCTCAGAAGACGCATACGTTCTTTCTGGAAGTTCATTTGGCGCCTACGAAGAGCTCGAATGGATTGCCACCTATGGCAGATTCTTGAAACGACTCCTTGCATCAGGAAAGAAGATCGTCGCTATTTGCTTCGGGCATCAGCTGCTAGCTCAAACACTTGGAGGCGAAGTGAAACCAGCGTCCGTTGGCTGGCTTCTTGGGCCGCACAAACTTGAGTTTGAACAAACTCTTGGCTTCATGAAACCCGAACTTACCAAAGGCACCTTCACATTCAGTAACCAAGATCAGATTAAAGATCTGCCTGACCAAGCGACTCTTGTTGCAGGGTCAAGTGATTGTCCCAACGGAATGTATGTCGTTGGTGACCAAGTCTTGGCAATGCAGTTTCATCCCGAATTCTCTAGATCCGTGATGTTGGAAAGGGTCCAGAAATTTACCTACTCAGATGATCAACAATGGCTTGATAATGTCGCCTCCCGGACCGAAGAGGCCAAGCTTGACAATGAAGTAATCCGAGAATGGATAGTTAACTTTCTGGCCGAGTAATCAAGCACCGAGGTCCTGGCTCGACCTTTGGTCGCCCCACGTGGACTAAGCATTGGTTTGCAGGGCACCAAGCGCGGCAAGTTGACGCGTCCCTCTTGTCTTATTGGGTAAGGCCTGATTCGGCGATACGGACCACTACTGGACCAAGGGTGAGCACAAATAGGGCTGGCAACATACAGAACACCATCGGGAATGTCAGCTTGACCGGAAGACGCATGGCAGCTTCTTCTGCTTTTAGACGTTTGATCTCACGCATGTGGGTGGATTGAGTCCTAAGCACAGTTGCGATTGGCACACCAAGTTTGTCAGCCTGTTTTAGGGCAGACACAAACTGTCGAACTTCAGCTACGTCAGTTCGTTGCACTATCTGTTCCAAAGCTTCAGAGCGCTTCAACCCAAGCCTCATCGCCCGCAGAGAACGAGCAAACTCATCGATCAGCGGCCCTTCAGACATCGACACCACACGCTTAAGCGCACTGTCGAAACCCAGTCCAGCTTCAACCACAATAGTTAGCTGGTCGAGAACTTCAGGCAGAGACGCTTTAATCTCCTTCTGTCGATCCTCTGCCTTACGGCTGACGTAGGTGTCTGGAAGAATAAAACCTACACCTGCTGCTACGAGTGTGAAGCCAATGCGGTTAACAAAACTTTCAACAGGAGCCCAAGCAAAGGCCATCATCAGGCCGAGCAGACCTGCCATCATTTTGACACCAAGAAATGCTTCGATCGAAATCTTTGAAGACATACCAGCTATTGCGAGCTTACGAACGTTGTCATTGATCATTCCAGCCGGAGTAATCTTCTGTCCGCGTGCTGTTAGGGAACGCATTAATGGAGCGATCATGCGATCAGTTGTTGATGTGCTTAACTGCTTAGATCGATACTCAGATAACTGCGGCTTGCGCGCTCGACGGCGAGCCGAAATTCCCTCGTCAGGCCAGAAGGCATAAACTACAACAAAAAATGAGGCGACTACCGCTGTTGAAGCTGCGATAACAAGAATCATAAGGACACCCCACTGACCATCTTCTTAAGCCATGCTGCTCCGCCACCAAGAAGAATCAACTCAAGGCCAGATAGGTAGTAGGCCATGCTACCGCCCCAAATTCCTTGGAAATATGCAGGGTTGACTACAAGAATTACAAGACCCAAACCAGGAGGTAGAGCAAACAGAACTCCTGCCGACATCTTTCCTTCCGCAGCTAGCGCACTTACCTGGGCGGCAAGAGTTATTCGAGAACGGATTGTTTCTCCAACGCTTTCTAAAACTTCGACAAGGTCACCACCAATAGCGCGGTTAATATCAATTGCGTCTACAACCCATCGAAGATCCTCGCTCTCTGCCCTATCGACCAAGGCTCGCATAGCTCCAACCAAATCACCACTAATTCGTGATTCAATGAGTACACGTTGTAGCTCTGGACCAAGTGGCTCTTCAAGCTCATTTGCTGTTGCCACAACAGCTTGCTGAAGCGAATAGCCAGCTTTCAAAGCATTCGCCAGGAGCGTCAACAAATCAGGTAGTTGATCCCCCATCTTTTTTCGGCGGCGTTTTATTTTAAATGCGATAAACATTCTTGGAGCGAATCCTCCAACAAGAGCGAATAGGACCCCTCTGAAAGTGCCACCCATCGCTAGGCCAAGAACAAAGCCAACAAAGGCGGCGGATGCACTTATTAGTACAAACTCACCTACGCGCAGCTTGATTGATGCGGCCTCAAGCTTGTCCGAGAGACCAGCCTTTTTACCCGCTCCTGTTAGCGCTGCCTCAACCGCCTGTGTGGCGCCCATACGTAAATCGTTAAAGGCATCAATCTGTGAACGTCCACCACCTTGAAAGGACCTGGCCGCACGAGATGGAGCATTGTCATCACCCGACATCGCAGCCACGACTGCGGCTATGACTGCAGCTAGAACTAGGCCGACTCCCACCCAAAGTGTTACACCAGCTCCAATAAACGCCGGATCAGCTACTATTTCGACACTAGCCTGAGGTTGTTCAGCAAGAGCCGAAAGGCCTTCAGTACCCACTTCAACATCACGCTGCCAAGAATAGGTGCGTCCTCCTTCTCCAGGGATCTGTAGGCTTACGTTATAGCTGTCGGCCCCCGTCACTGGAATGTTGACTACGAACTCACTTGACAAGTCGGTTGCCAATGTGGAATAAATGCCGTTCAGAGCCTGAACATTAGATGCTTCCAAGATCTCGCCGTTAGCACCTGCAAGTTCAGATAGTGTCGCAGAACTTGACTCATCAGTTTGAAGTGCAACGGCATAGAAACGGCTTGATGAACCGTTTAGCGCGGACTGAGCAGAAGCGATGGTTCCTTGACTGGCCGTGTCGCCGCCATCGCTGAGCAGAACAACCACCTGACGTGAACTAGCAGATTGATTCCCAACCGCTGTGGTAATGCCATCATAGAGAGCAGTTTCACCTCCTGCTTCAAGTGCTTGAATAGCTGAAATTACAGCTTGGTTGTCTCCGGTCGCAGGTTGGACAACCTGGGCAGTATTGCCGAAAGACACTACCGAAATCTGGGCACTGTCCGGCAGGCTGTTCACGAAGTTCACGGCCGACTCTTTAGCTGCTGCGAGCGGTGCACCTTGCATACTTCCTGAAATGTCCATAACCAGCGAAACGCTCAGGTCTTCTGAAGCACTTCTCTGAACCTCGATTGAATCCAGAGGTTGTCCATCAACTGCTAAACGGACTGTTTCGGAAGAAACGTCACTACCACTAGGCGCACCAAAGCGAAGCTGGATATTATCTCGTTGCGATGAATCAATGCTGATTATTTCGATTGAGGAAATCTCGCTTTGAAATGCCATTTCTAGAGACCTTCAACCGTAGGAACGAACCACTGGCCATCCACATGTCCACCATGATGGGAAATCTTTTCAGCCACTGAGGGAACGATTCCACTTGGCTGCAAAGTTGGATCGCCATTGGCGTCCAACATGTCATAGTTCAGAGTAAAGATGTCGTTGAGCGCTAACTTTTCGCCTTCCATGCCAGTCACCTCAGTAATATGACTTACAACTCTTCGGCCGTTACGCAGACGGGTAAGCTGGCAGATCAAATCAACTGCCGAAGCCATTTGCTCTTTGATTGCTCGAGTTGGGAGATCGAAACCCGTCATCAAAACCATGGTTTCAATACGAGAAAGAGCATCTCTTGGAGTGTTGGCGTGAAGTGTCGTCAGTGATCCTTCGTGACCCGTATTCATTGCCTGAAGCATGTCTAGAGCCTCAGCGCCACGACACTCACCTACGATGATACGATCTGGGCGCATACGAAGCGAGTTTTTTACGAGCTCACGAGTACCAATGGCGCCTTTGCCTTCGATGTTAGCTGTACGACACTCCAGGCGAATAACGTGATGCTGCTTAAGCTGAAGCTCCACCGCATCCTCGATTGTGACGATGCGGTCACCGTCTTGGATAAAGGACGACAAGCAGTTTAAGAACGTTGTCTTACCGGTACCAGTACCGCCTGACACAATTGTGTTTAGGCGGCCTTTTGTTGCAGCCTGCAAAAACTTGAGTGCTTCTGCTGTAAATGCACCCTTTTCTAACAGGTCAAAAGCTGTGAGGCCATCTTTTGAGAACTTACGGATGGTGAGGGTAGATCCATCGACGGCGAGTGGTGGAATAACCGCATTAACACGAGAACCATCAGCAAGGCGAGCATCCACCAATGGGGATGACTCATCCACACGACGACCAATTGAAGATACGATCTTGTCAATGATCTGTCGAAGCTGGCTTTCTGAACGCATTCGAATATCAGTGAGAGTTAACTTACCGTTTCGTTCGACATAGATTGAATCCGGCCCATTTACCATGATTTCCGAAACACTCGGATCGTCGAGTAGAGCTTCCAGAGGGCCGTAGCCAAGAACGTCATTGGTTACTTCACCGATGATGCGCTTGCGCTCGTCATCATCCAACGGGATGTTGTCAGAACTGATTAGATTATTCAGCTCAGCTGTAACTTTGATACGAAGATCGCTTTGCGCAGCTTCAGACTCATCCAATGATGAATCCGACATTGCGTCTCCGACCTTCTCAACGAGCTTAAGACGGATCTTGTCGCTGAAGGACTCTATTGGGCTGATCTCCGGTTTGGTTTGTTCTTCTTGCGGCTCTTCACGGTCAGTCTTACGACGGTTGTGAGGTTGCTCAGGTTTCTTTTTAGAAATTGAACCATCTGATTCAGCCAACATGCGTGACAAGCTCATAAACAAACTCCATTTAAAGCAGTAGGACTCCAATCGACTGAAGTGTCGTACTTTCAAGCAAATCTTCAATTGATAAGGCAGTTATTAGTCCATGAGGCCTATACGGAAAGGGCCAAATATTTCCGTTAACTTTTTAGGAGGATCAAGTATGTATCAAGCGGAAGAAAATGAACGCGGTGCAGTTTTGGTTGAATTTGGACTAATTGCGCCGATCATGATTACACTTCTGCTCGGAATTGTTCAGTTCGGTTTAGTCCTCAACCAGATCCAAGGTTTACATTCAGCAGCTCGTGAAGGAGCTCGAACAGCTGCCATTCCAGCCGCCACAAATCTCGACATTGAAGAAACGGTTGAACTAGCTCTAATCGGCACTACAGGCGCCGACCCAACAATCACAATAACGCCAGAGCTTGATAATGAAGACGATAGTCCGTGCGCTGGGCGTGCAGGAGAAACAGTGGAAGTCGTACTCGACACTACCTATGAGTTAGTCGTACCCTTTGTTGCCGGACGAACACTGAATATTCAAGGTAGGGGAAGCTTTAGATGCGAGCGGTAGCCAACGACAATAGCGAGCGTGGCGGTTCGCTCATATTTTTCACCATCTGTCTAACAATGATTATTGGGTTTACCGGATTGGCTATAGATGGCGGCAGACTGTGGGTAGAACGCCGCAATCTTGTCACAGCAACTGATGCGGGAGCCTTGGCCGGAGCCTATGAATCCATCGATGGAACTAACGGCTGTGACGAGGCCGAGGATTTCGTTGATGATAACTCTCCGCAATCTGATGACTTTGATTGCCTGCTAAACGGTGACCGTCAGGTCGGTTCAATAGAAGTGGCAGCAGAATCTGACGTTGATCTAACCTTCATGCGAATACTCGGAGCGAACTCTTCAGCCGTGCAATCCACCACAAAAGTTGATTGGCGGCCAGATTCAGGGGGCATGAGACCATTCGGAGTCTGCGCAGAAGCCGATGGTGGAGCACCTCAAGCCTGGCTTGATGATCCAACCTATACCGTTACCTTTAGAGTCTATTTTCTACAAACAGTTGAGGCCTGCGTAGCCTCGGGTTCCGCTCCAGGCAACTGGGGAGCAGTTGACTTCAACGGTGGTTCTAATTCGACATCAGAGTTTAATGATTGGATTCGCAATGGCTATTCCGATCCAATTAGAACCGCTGACAACACTCTGCCATGCGATCTGGATAGCTATGGCTGTTACAGTGGTGATCCAGGCACATTCTCAAACTCAAATGGCTCTGCCTTACGAGACCTAATGAACTCAGGGGAAGAATTCACCTTTCCAATTTTTTCCAATGCTGGCGGCACCGGCAGCAACTTTGATATGAAGATGATTGCTGTTGCAAAGGCTAGATTAGTAGACGTGAAGGTGAACGGCACCTCCGATCGACGATATATCGATCTCGAGCTTCAAGCAGGCGGACTAGTGCAGTACCAAGACCAAGTACTCCAGAGCAAGGTTGCTATATGTGGCACCAAAAGCTTCGACGCCTGCTGATTTAGTTACTTTCGTCGTTTTCGAGAAGACTTCTCAGGAACACTAGGGCCATCTGCTTGAAGGCCTGCAACCGCGTCTATAAGCTCGCGTATTGCAGCCTGAGCTTGTCCTTTAACCGCAGTTTCTAGAAAAGGTATACCCTGGTTACCTGCAACTGGAATACTGCGATCATAGGCGACCGTGTAACTAATGGGCATCATCAGTACAGCTTCAGCGCTGCCAGTGTCCATACCAGTCTTAGGGTCATTCTTGTTAAGCACTATGTGCTTCTTGTGGTTTACAAGATTCAAGGCAGAAAAGGCCTCCAAGTGCCGTTGCATCGCCCGAATTGCTCCAACTTCTGGTGATAGTACAGCAACCAAGTCGCTGGCTGCTGCTACAGCATCGATAGTTGCATCAGTTGATCCGGGGCCTGTGTCGAGCACAACGTATTTGAAGGACTCACCAAGAACTTCAATGACTTCCTTTATTGCGCCTTCTTCAATTCGTTCAATTTCAGAAATGCTGTTCGGCGCTGGCAGTACTAGCAAGCCGGAAGGATGTTGGCTGAGACTTAACTTCATACCAGTTGCATCTTTGAGCGACTGAGTATTAGCAACACTTGCAATGCTTGACTCAGCGTCAATCTGTAGCAGATCAGCCACTTCGCCTGCAAATAAATCCAGGTCTACAAGCACTACTTCATTCGGCGCTAGACGAGCCAGTTCAAATGCAATGTTGACTGCCATTGTGGTTTTACCAGAGCCACCTTTAGGCCCAAAGACCGTGATGATTCCTCGATCATTAGCATCACCAGTGGCTTGTTGAATGTGTTGAGTTAGGAGTCGTTTGGCTTCAGCGATGAGGCTGATGCTTCGTTTAAGTTCTTCTATCCCTTGTTCTGGGGCAACAACGTCTCTTAAGCCTTCCTTCATAGCCCTTGCCAGAAACGACCCGTCTGCGGGGCAGTAAGCTACAACATCGATCTCAGGGTGAGTTGCTCTCATTCGCTTAGATATTTCGAAAATCAGATCTTGAGGTAGTTCGGGACCCAATACAAGAACTTCAGCTCGCTGTTTTGAGACATGCTCTACAAGCTCATGAATTTCTTCAACTCGTTTACCTAATTCAGACATGACAGAAACCTTATGGTCACCATCAAGTTCAAGAGCGGCGAGCTCTTCTTCTCTGGATAGTACAAGTACTTTCATCGCAAATCTTATCCTTCCGCTGGTTCTATTACTTCTTCATCTGTAGGTTCTTCAGACTCTACAGTTTCTGTTTCATCTACTTCGGCGAGTGTTTCTGGTTGCGCCGCAAGCGCTGGGATTCCAAAGAAGTTTCCGTAGTTAGCGGGCTCAGTTGGAGACTCCGGAGCCAGTGAAGGTTCTCTAACCATCCACAGTGAGGTGTTCTCAGCGGCAAAGGTAAGTTTTTGAGTATCGGCTGGATTCAAAGCAAATGTAAGCAGGAAGTCACTTTGTGGAGCTGAACGGTCACGTTCGGTTGAATCCCCTTCAGTTAGTGTGAACTCGGCAGATTGGACATTTACAAGTAGAGCATCTCGCAGCACGATACGAGTCTCTGTTGGAACAGCGAGCGACGGATCTGTTCCAACTTCTGAGGTGGCGATAACTGCAACCCTATCTCCTGGGCTTAGCTGTCCACCCACGGCACGTTCCGCTCCAACCTGAACTGTAATTTCGAACAAGCCTTCAGGCACTGACTGTCCCAGACCAGCGATGGTTCTGATGGCGCTATCGGTAAAGCGAGATTCAATTAGCTGCTCACCAGGAACAATATCGACTGATGTCTGTAGATTGCCCAGAGCCGACAGATCAGTAACGGATCCCTCAGCCCTTGCATTGATTGGCACCTGAGTCTCTTCGACAAAGTCTGCGATAACCGCAGCTGAAGTTCCCGCTGGAATCTCTGACCGAGCCATAAACACTGTCACTAGCTCTGTACCCGCCAAGGCACGTTCTTCACTTGCTTGGACGTACCTTACGAGTAGGAAGACGCCTCCTAGACCCAGAATTGCGGCCACTATGAGCGCTACGGCTCTCTTCGAATCACCTTGCATAGTTCTAACCTCTACCCCTCTTAACGGCAGAAGGTTTCTCTAAATAAGGCTTTCTGGTAAAGATTTAGCAGCCAATTCCAAGCCAAACAGGTATGTTTCTACCAGTTCCGGCCACAACTGCGGAGCCACCAATATTGAACTCAACAGATCCGCCACCGTCCATCTTGACCAAGTTGGTGTAACCCTGGCCTTGAGCCCAACTAACAAGCTGCTCAACGTTCATTCCAGTAGTAGATCCGAAGGTCAGGGTTCCGCCTGGCTTAGTCGCAACAAATGAGTGGCCAAAGGTGCCGTGGGTGTAATCAGCTAGAACACTTGGAGTGAGATGAGAGGACACGTCACCATCAGTGATTAGCGATATTCCGGAAGCAGCCCAGCGCCAGTTTGAAGCTGAGGTGTCACGATAGCTGTACTCGTGCTCTAGAGTTCGTCCATCTTTAACAAAGATGTAGTCTTTCATCACATCGCCTGACCAGTCATCAAGGATGCTTGCTGGCGGTGTTGTGTGGCCGGTGTAGCGTTCGCCGATAACTCCCCGAGATGCGAGATCCACTGGGTTAATCACTTGACCATCTATGACCGCTAGTCCAATCGGCTGGCTGTTTGAGAGATACAGCCAATTTGCATTGATTGACGCTGTAGAGCATCGCTTGGAAGATGTTTTTACATCAACTTTGTAGTAATCGACATCGACGACTTTACCGCCCGGAATGTAACGATACGAGTAGCCGCTAGCGGGAGCCTTCTTGCCACAGGCCACCTCATCGCTCACCGGATGTTTCTTGACCAGTTCTGGCTGCTGAACCCAATATAGAGCCACTGCATCTCGGCCGACTTTGTCGACATCATCGTCCCAGTAGTTAAGACCCTTCTCATCTGGAGCCCGTCTTAGTAGATTGCGATACAAAGAGTACTCAACGTAATAACGTCCCGATTTTCCTTCCCAACGCTTCTGGAATTCTTGAGATTGGCTCATCCAGTAAGCAACGTCGTGAAGATCACCACTTTCGTAAACGCCGCCCCAGTACTCAAGGCCTTTCTGATCTGGCAATCTGTCGAAGTAGGCTCTGTAGAGACGGACAATACTCTTGCCGTCTTCTCCACAAATGGTTGATTCGGGCTCGGCACCTTCAGCTGTGGCTGGTCCAACGGCTGAGAAGGAAACGAGTGCGACTAAAAGCGCAAAAACGGAAAAAATCTTCAAAAAGCTGCCCTTTAACACCAGAAATGCCTCCAATGCATAGCTTCGACACTATCTCAGAAAATATTTAGTAAGCATTTGAGCCCAAAAAGCGCTTATAGAAGCAACATTCAGGACAAAACCTGGAGGCCGGGAGCAGAATTTCAGAATCGGGAACTACGACGGGAAGAGTCACGGGACCCCGCAAATGCACTCTGGGAGAATGATCAATGAAACAACCCATAAATGGCAGACCTGGGCGACAAGCTCACATGCAAACAACACCTATCAACAGTGGATCAGCACTGAACCAGACATTTACCCTTGGCGGATCGACCAGCTCGGTCAGCCCGCCTTTCAAGCTCATCCGAGCCTCAATATCGACCAAATGCAAGCTTGTTTGGTACGTCTTGCTCAGAGCGGTTGCGGTTACGCAGGGATGGCGCTTGCCTGTCAATTAGAGCCAGGACTCCGCAAAATTGCACGCACCACAGCGTTCGGTTACTCAGAGCCCGCTAGCGAAGTCATGTCAGCTTTCTTCGAGGTGCTGTTCTCGCATAACCTCACGAAACG
This sequence comes from Acidimicrobiales bacterium, assembly GCA_020628305.1. Classification (GTDB taxonomy): domain Bacteria; phylum Actinomycetota; class Acidimicrobiia; order Acidimicrobiales; family SZUA-35; genus JAHDDW01. The sequence continues at coordinate 32,028 of JAHDFH010000005.1, forward strand.
CCCAAATAAAATTGCCGCCAATCTACTCCTAGATACCAGGCAAAAAATCTTCAGGGCTGGCAAACGAGACATGATTCATTTTCAGGCTGCTGATGCGCTACGCAGCTACGACTTTCGCACCCATGACAAACTGGAAATCGACACAACCTTGTGGATTGGTGAAGTGGTGAGCAAGGCACTAGCAAGCTACGCAAAGCCAAAAGAACGTCGTCTGATTAAGCACCTTATCTTTCAGCACTGGATTTTAGAGCGTCCGCTAGTTGAGGTGTCACAAGAACTCAACCTCTCGAAATCTGCCGCCACCACAAAGCTATGGAGATTTCGCAATTTGCTGAAAACGCTAGAGGCTAACAACCTTAACTAAACAAAGCAGCTACAGGCTAAGCCCACTAAGTTAGAAGCTATGAGTCAATACCTGTTTAACTTGAAGTGCGAAGACCGACCGGGGATTGTCGCTCTAGTCTCAACGACTCTTCATGGACTTGGAGCAAATGTTCTAAGCAACTCAGCTTTTTCAGAACCTGTGACCTCTACTTACTGTATGCGCCTGCGGTTCGAGGTTGATCTATCAGAAGAAAAAATGCTCGCCCAACTCCAAGAAGCGCTTCAACCTTTAGGAGCAGAGATATCAGTACGAAATGTTGAACAAGTTCCTAACGTCTTGGTGCTGGTATCAAAACATGATCACTGTCTAGTTGACCTGTTCTATCGGACGACCCACAATGAGCTAGCAATTAACATTCCAATTGTGATTTCGAATCACGAAGACCTGCGCGAACACAGCGAAAAAAGTGGGGCTGAGTATATTGCGTGCTCTACCTCACATGGCACAGAAGATCTAGAAGCCCAGGTTCGCCAGGCCATTCAGAACCACAACATCGATTTCGTTGTTCTGGCCCGTTATATGCAGATCATTTCTCCTGAGCTAGGGGCCGAGCTTAACGGCCGCCTTGTGAATATCCATCACTCATTCTTACCAGGCTTTAAGGGAGCCGCCCCGTTTCAACAAGCTTGGGAACGTGGCGTAAAGATGATTGGGGCAACAGCCCACTTTGTTACAGAATCGCTTGACGAAGGCCCGATTATCACCCAAGGAGTGACAAGTGTAAGCCATCGAGATTCTGCTGCAGATATGAAGTTGAAAAGCAAAGACATAGAACGTTTGGTCCTGGCTGACGCTGTTAAAGCAATGGCATCTGGCAAGGTGTTCTTATGTGGCGCAAAGACCGTTGTGTTTGACTAGTTGGGGTACTCAAGCTTTAGGGTCGGATAGGCGCCCGCATCCAGAGCCGTTGGTCCGTATTTATTAAACTTCCAGGCGGCTGCTGAGGCAATCATCGCTGCATTGTCAGTGCAGTAGGCCAGACTTGGCAAGTAACAACTAATATTTTGCTGTTCACAGGTTTGGGCTAGCTTTGCTCGGAGGCGGGAGTTAGCTGAGACCCCACCACCAATCGAAATTTTGTTTATGCCGGCACCTTTTGCTGCCGCCACTGTTTTGTTCACCAATACATCAACTACAGCTTCTTGAAAGCTTGCAGCAAGATCAGCGTCTTTAGTTTCTGGATGTTTGCGCACGTAGTTGATAACTGCTGTTTTGAGACCGCTGAAAGAGAAGTTATAGCTATCATCGTTAAGCCCTCTTGGAAACTTGATCGCTTCAGGGTCGCCATCGTGTGCGAGACGATCAATGATTGGTCCTCCCGGATAGCCCAGTCCCATATAGCGTGCGACTTTATCGTAAGCTTCACCGGCTGCATCATCAATTGTTGATCCCAGTACCTTGTAATTGCCTAACTCTTCAACCTGAACGATCTGGGTATGCCCTCCAGCTACTAACAACACAATAAAAGGCGGCTCAATTTGGTGATCTAGTAGACATGCAAATAGGTGCCCTTCAACGTGGTTGACCCCCACGAACGGTTTTTCCCAGGCAAGGGCCAAACTCTTCGCACACGAAACTCCTACCAATAGAGCTCCTATTAATCCAGGGCCATAGGTTGCTGAGACCAGGTCAATATCCTGCTCTGTAACTTGAGCATAAGAAAGCGCTTGTTCAATGACCGGTTGCACTTTAAGCAGATGCGCTCTTGAAGCTACTTCGGGCACTACTCCCCCATAGCCTGCGTGCATCTCTATTTGAGTATCAACGACATTAGCGAGAACCTCAAAACCATCTTTGACGATTGCAGCAGAGGTTTCATCGCAACTTGTTTCAATAGCCAGAGTAATACCCACGTTGTCAAGTTTACCTCTGCAAATGCATGACGAGGGCGTCTCGGCCCCTGCCGTAATAGTCCGCTCGGACAGATATCTCTTCAAAGCCAAAAGATTCGTACAGTGATATCGCTGGAGTATTGCCGATCTCCACATCAAGAAAATATGTAGATGCACCCTGTTCTGCAGCCCACTCAAGCAGCTGCTTAAGAATTAGCCTGGCGAGCCCCTTACGCTGATGTCCGATTGCAACACCTACGTTTAAGATGTGCGATTCTTCTGCCCCATAGCTGATGCCTCCAAAGCCAACACATTCATTGTCGAGTGCTGCAATTAGCCAATACCTGAGCGCTGGAGCCAGATCAAATTCACCACGAAAGAGCTGCTTGTTCCAGTTAGTTCTTCCCAAACAGCTCTCGATCGACGCTACAGCGGAAACGTCACCGATGAGCATCTCACGGATCTGGTATTCAGGCTTTTCCACTTTGAAACTTAGGATCTTGGTAGCGAGTCTTTACGTTTGGGACGGCGTCAGGTCCTCTGAGGTAGATCGGTGCGAGACTTGCCACTGGTTCTTCTCTTTCGGCAAGCCGCAGCATAACTTCTGGATTTGGCGACTTACGCTGCCGAACTTCTGCACCTGAAACATCTGAGTAGATTTCGTTGTAGAGATCTGCCCCATCGCCTACAACTATATGCTGTGTCGTTGCTGTAGCTAGCTCCTTAGGCTGGGCAACTTGAGCATCTCCTACTGGCTCACCTGATGGTGAAAACAGCTGTTGAAACACTTCACCTCGGCGGCCGTCGATAACTGCAGCTATCGAAGTTGAATCATTTACCTCCGCAGCAGCCAGAATATTAAGGCTACTAAGTTGGACATATTGAGCACTGGTTGCGATCCCCAGACCAAGAGCAGTTGCTATCCCTACGCGCAAACCAGTAAAACGACCTGGCCCAACATCGACAATCAAAGTTCTCAGATCTCGAGCATTGCTATTGCTTTGCTGAAGCAAATCAGCAATCATCGGAGTCAATTCCTCTGCATGTCGCCGTTCAATCTCAAATTGAGCGGAGAACACTTCGCCTTCATCAGTCTCAACGGCAACGCCGAGACAATCAGTTGAGGTAGTCATCGCGAGTCGAGTCATAGCGATCTAATCTCCTCATATCTTGTCTCCCAGTCTGGGCCAACTGGTTTCACTTGCAGGCTACGGCAATCATCTTCGTCAACATTGGTTAGCTCAATTTCCAAATAAGAGGACCCAAGTTCCGCTGAGATTACCTCCCCCCATTCAATAACCACAACACCAGTCGACTGAAGTTCGGCCAAGTCAAAGGCCTCATACATCTCATCAGACGACTCAAACCGGTACACATCTAAATGATGGAGCAGGATACTACCTTGATATTGGTTTGCTATAGCAAACGTGGGGCTAGTCACAGGCTCAGCAACTCCAAGCCCAAGCGCAATGCCTTTGGTAAGTTGAGTTTTGCCAGCGCCTAAGTCACCTGACATTATAATAAGGTCACCGACGGCTAGCAAGTTAGCCAAAGACCGACCAACTTCGAGTGTCTGTTTCGCTGACTGAGATCTAACTGAATGCACCCAAAACTCCTTAGATCTGATTTTACTCCAACACCCCAAGATCAGACATCCCCGCAATATGTGAAACTATGTCGTAACCGGGGAATATAATAATGACATACGATAGGTGACTCAAATTGAGCCGCTTTGAGCCCTAGAGGGGGATGTTATGTGGATCGTCATAGTTGGTCTTTTAGTTCTAATCGTCGTTATAGCGATATGGGTTGCTGGTATCTACAACAAATTGGTCCAGCTCCGAGAAAGGGTTGCCAACGCTTTCTCTCAAATTGACGTTCAGCTCGAACGCCGTCACGACCTGATTCCAAACTTGGTTGAGGTGGCCAAGAAATTCATGGCTCATGAGAAAGAAACTTTAGAAGGCGTAGTCAACGCTCGTGCAGCCGCTACTCAAGCCCGTATTGAAGTGAATGGTGACCCATCCAATGCAGCAGCACTTCAAAAGCTTGGTTCAGCCGAAGCTAGCTTAGGTGGAGCACTAGGGAGGCTCTTGGCTGTTTCTGAAAGCTACCCAGATCTCAAATCTGATGTCAACATGCAACAGCTTTCTGAAGAGCTTACAACCACAGAAAACAAGATTGCTTTTGCCCGTCAGAGTTACAACGATCAGGTGACTAACTACCAGACGTACAAGACAACTGTTCCACCTGTGTTCATTGCAAACACGTTTGGGTTTGCAGACGCTACTTATTTAGACCTCGATGATGCTCCTGAAAAGCGGGAGAACGTCGAAGTCAACTTTGATTAAGCAGTAGATGGATTTCTACCAAAGACAGGACGAAGCAAAAAGTACTTCTTTTCGTCTATATCTACTTCTAGCGCTGGGTGTTACTGTCATCACAGCACTAGTCAGCGCTTTAGTGTTTGTTCTGATCTCGCTTTACTCAGGTGAAACCAACCCACTAGTTACCATGGCGTACTCCGTTCCTCTTTCGGTTATGGGTATCGGTGGGGCTTCATTCCTGAAGACATCTCAGATCCGTTCGGGCGGTGGGGCTTATGTAGCTGCGTCACTTGGGGGCAGACAAATTGACTTCACCACTTTGGACGGCCCAGAGAAGCAATTGGCAAATATAGTTGAAGAAATCGCACTTGCCGCTGGTATGCCAGTGCCGAATGTTTACGTTCTCGATAACGAACCAGGAATTAATGCCTTTGCTGCTGGCTGGACCCCACAAAACTCAGTTATTGGTGTCACCCGAGGAGCCCTGCAACATCTAACTCGTAATGAACTCCAGGGTGTAATTGCACATGAGTTTGCACATATCTACAACGGCGATACCAAGATAAAGACTAAGTTAATTGGCCTAGTTTTTGGAATCTTGGTGCTTGCCTTTGCGGGACGTCTTTTTTTGGAACAAGGGGCCTTTGGTAGACGCTCTAACAGCAAAGACAATAGTGGAGCTGCAGTAGTCATTGGGATAGGTATAGCGTTAGTTGTGATCGGGTATGCAGGAACCTGGTTTGCTCGAATGATTCAAGCGGCCGTGTCTAGACAGCGTGAATACTTAGCAGATGCTTCGGGTGTGCAGTTCACAAGAGACCCAGACTCCTTAGGCAGAGCTTTGTCCAAGATTGGTGGCATGGGCGAAGGCGGCAAGATTATTAGCGCTCACTCAACCGAAACTTCTCACCTCTTCTTCGCTTCAGCTATGCGGGGCGGACTGGCAACTCACCCACCGCTTAGAGATCGCATCAAACGTTTGATTCCCTCTTGGAATGGCGAGTTCCAGGCCCCACAAGTTGATCGACGCTCCGGTCAAGCTAACTTTGACAAGGACGGTGACTCTCCTCTCTTCCCACAGATCCTGCCTGATATCGAAGGGCTTCCCAAGGATATTGGTGGCATACCAACAGACATTGCAATCCTCGGAATGCCTGCCGCTGGTCTAGCAGAAGCTCAGTCACCGCCTAAGGGCGCTGCTTACCAGGCGCCTAACTTTGAGGGCCCGACTCTGGCTCATTTGGACCAAGCGCATGCTCTGATAGAGCAGATGCCCCCACACGTTGCGGACCAGCTCCGTACCAGTTATGGAGCAGCGGCTAGTTTGTTGGGGCTTCTACTTTCAGACAATCCTGATGTAGCAGCAACACAGCTACATGACGCTGCTTTGATATCAGGACTTGATGAAGACTATCTACTGGCTGCAAGTCGAAACGTTTCAGAGCTTATTTCGCATCTGCACCTTCCCGCAGTCGACCTGGCGCTTCACAGCATCCATCAGCTGCCGTATGAGAATAAGTTAGCGTTGATTCAATCGGTTGAAGCTATAGAGAATCACAGCGACGGCCTGACTCTCTTTCAATGGGTGTTACGCCGGGTGCTAATCAGACACCTGGTGAGCGAGCAAGACGACGGCTACAAACGAAGGAAGACAATCCCACTCTCAAGCATTGAAAATGAGTGCGCAACGGTTCTTGCCGTAATGGCCGGATTCGCTACCCCACCGGGTGAGCAAACTCAGGCTACTTATACACATGCTCTGAAGTCTCTTGGTCTATCAGCTAGCCAGCTTCCGGAGCTCGAAGGCATCAGCTATGCAGAAATTGATGACGCTCTTGAAGCAATCGGCAAACTGGCAGTCGCAGACAAACGAGAGTTCTTAAAAGTAGCCGCAGAAACTGTTACGAGAGATGGCGTGGTTCTAACTGAAGAAGCACATTTGATAAGAGTCATTGCAGATGCAGTTGGATTCCCCGTCCCACCGCTACTGCCAATTGGCGACTAGGCGGATATACTTTGGCCATGAAGAAAAGGCGGCACTTTGGAAGAGCGTTCGCTCTCGTCGGCAGGCTTTACCGTTTCGTAACTGCAAGCGGCTGGCATACACTTTCGAGCCCTGAGAGCTGGCTTGAGTATGTCACAGGCGCCGAGCTACTCGAAGCTGAAAGAAAGCGGGGCCGAATTCATCTCTTCCTGTTAGTGGCTCTGTTCATGGTTCCCGGACTGACCAGCACAATATCTGTGGTTTTGATCGCTGCATACGTTTGCATCTGCAGTGCTACTCTTTATGAATCGTGGAAAGTTCAGCCAATTGTTAAGCTACTTGAAAGATATACCAGCTTTCCTGAAAGTTACCTAATCTTTGCCAGCTCAATAACGTTAGACAGAAATCTCCTCAGCAAAGCTCTTGAACAATGCCACTTTGATCAGGTCCTACAAGCAGATCCGATCAAACTCTTTCGACGAAGAAGAGTAAATGAGGAAATAGACTACTCGGCATGGTCAGATGCAGTTCATCAATCTGGAGATGAAACTCGTCTTGTAGACAGCCATCTAGACAGTCTTGCAGCTGCTTGGAACACTTTGGCGAGCAGCACAGACACCGATACTCACGATTGGCAGTCCATGAGGGATCTTCTTCGGTCCACAAGTACTGCTGACAATGGGTACAAAAGCGCCATTGGCTCTCACAAAGCAAGTTCTGATGAATTTATTCAAAAGCTTCACGCCTTACACAAGCAACTCTTACTCACCAAATTAGCTTTGCAGGGGCCGTTCACCAAACAAGACATCGCTACCGCTCAGACCGAAATTGATCATTTAGCTGAACTACCCCGCCCTGAGCAAGTAAAACATGTCGGAAAAACACTACTAGCAGTTGTCCAGCCTTACCAAATGTACAACCCCGGAGATCATCAACCCGTCAGCATACGCCGAACCCAAGGCTAAGAACGATCGTTCCGAAACTAGCTTGAGTTATCCACAATTCTGGAACGATTGATCTGTTAATTTTGGGAAAGTAGTATTAAGCTGCCCCGTATGGTGGACTCTCACCTATCTGAAGTACTGGGACGCTCTCCCGGTCGACCTGCGTCATTCGATACAAGCGTCGCTCTTGAGGCTGCAGAATCTGTATTCAAACGCCAAGGCTATTCTTCCACATCGGTGAGCGAACTCGTTAGTGCAACCTCTCTTAGCCGCTCCAGTCTGTATGCTACTTTTGGCAGCAAGTCAAAATTGTTTTGGGCTGTGCTTCAGCGGGCGGCTGCTGAGTCTAGGGAAAGCTTGATCGAACCCCTGGTTCGTGGCACTGACGGATTTGACGACCTGTTCTTTGTGTTAGATTCGCTCAATCAACGCTCCCAGCAGCTTTCAGGTGAAGGAATCTTCATCATAAACTGCATACTCGATCAGCAAGCTGTCTCTGCAGCTAACCAGTTTCGCAATGAGCTACGCTCTGCAATTACCATCACGTTACAAAGGGCTCAGAAACAAGGTGAGATCAGCGTAGATCATGTTGCTCCAGCCATAGATATAGTCCTTGGTGCTATTCTCGCCATCAGCATGCTGGCAAGAGCTGGGGCTAAACCACATGAGATTGAAGCTCAAACCACAGCTACTAAGGCTTCACTCAGAGCCTTAGCCCAGGCAACCTAATCGCTTTTAACGAGGCCCACTACGAAAGCCTGGGCTACATCATCAGCATGGCTAAGCGAAACAAGCCAGCCATCGAGCCCTAGCTTGGCTGAGGCCTCAATCGCAGAGTCATGTAGCTTGAGAGTCGGAGCTCCACTAGCTTGCGAGACAATTTCGATGTCTGTAAATCTGGCACCACCAAGCCCCACCCCAATCGCTTTGAGGAAAGCCTCTTTAGCTGCAAATCTTGTGGCCAAACGACGGGCAGCTAGGGCTGTTAGATGACGACCCTTTAGACAGTAATCAATCTCGTCAGCAGTGTAAACACGATCCAGAAAACCAGCTCGACTCGCTGCAGTTGCAACTCTCGCCACATCAACTACGTCAGTGCCTATGGCACCAACAGCGCCTCTAATGGGACCATCCATAGCTGAGACCCTAAATCCAGTTCTCTGCAACTTCTGAGATGGGTGCAGTCAGAAGATCAACTGTTGCTACGTTCTCAAACTTACCATGATCAAAAGTTGGATGCTTTTCTTGCACAACGTCAACCAGTTGTCTGTAGCGGTTACGGTAGTTGGTTAGTACCGATCTGGCAGTGTCAGAATCTAGCTTTGGAACCAAATCAAGGTGACACAACGTAAGACCTACCGTTTGACCATCTTGCACCTCAGGCACGATTATTACTGTTCGGGAATCAGTGCCAACAGTAACAATTGGGACCTGTTCGAACGCCACTCTGCGTTTAGTTCCACGCAAGACAGGATCAGTCTCAGCTCTAGACGTTAGTTCCTCGGCGATTCCTCCCTTAGAAACAACTGAAAGCTGAGGCGCTTCACTGTCAAATCCTACAATACGATACTTTGTGTAGCCAAGCACATTATTGACTGTAGGTGCAACAGCTGCCAAGGTTCGAAGGGTCTTGTATGAGAGACTATCTCTAATCGCGCCAGCTTCTAGAACTGATTGAGTAAGCGTAGACTGGAGCAAGCTCTCGTCGGCTCTAGATATGCCCACAGTCACGGTCTTAGCTTGATGCTTGATGGCATCGACTGGGCGGGTCAGTTCTTCAATTGCTGAGGTAAGGGCCAGGCTAAGTTCTTCGACGACAACCCCCGGGGTTCCTACTACACCAAACTCTCGCTGATACTGATCAAGTGGCATAGCTCCACTAGCAAACCTAAGCAAACCAGTCACACGAGTAGCCGTTGCAGCTTCGAGTGAACCGTTGTAGTCGCCGGCTTGCAAACCCGCCCAAAACAGACTGACCATTGGTTCGATAGCCTTTCCGAACTTGGGGAACCAGCCATTGGTCGATGCTTCCACAACTTCTTCGATCGCTCCACGAATCTCCCGCAACGGTTTCGCTGATGCATCTATTGCAAGTGCAGCTTCATAACCGAACAAGTGCCCTACCATCGTTGACAAAATGAAGGCTAGTGCCGAGTGAGCTTGTGGTACTGCGATAACATCAAGGGCTGCGGTGAAACGATTCTCCCCCTCTGAAGCAACAACAATCGGAGCAGCCTTGTGGGCTTTAAAGATCGCCACTTCTTTCGCCACATCATCAACATTTGAGCCGACAAGACCAGCAGCACAAACCAAGATCAGAGGCTCTGAGGAAAGGTCTATGTGTTTCTTGTCTTCTGTAACATCGCAAGCTATTGCTTTGTAACAAAGTTCAGAAAGTTTAATCCTGATCTCTTCAGCGGCGATTTTATTCTCACCGTTCCCAACAATCGCCCAATAGCGGCGGCCTGGGGCATAGGTAGCCGCAGCCGTAGCAATGGCTGAACGCTTAGTGAGAGTTTTCGCCATAAGCTCGGGCATATCCCGCAGCCCAGCAAGCAGTTCTTGACGCTCAGTGGAATCACCTGCTCCAGTTAACTGACCTAAACGGTCAGCCAGCAAAAAGCCCGCTGCTATCTGCGCATAGAAAGCCTTCGTGGAGGCAACGCTCATCTCAACATCACGACCATCAGATGTGTAGATAACGCCATCTGATTTATCCGCCAGGTCAGAGCCTCTACGATTAACAATTGCTATGACCTTGGCTCCACGGGCTCTAACGACATCGACCGTTCTGTTGGTGTCTGTTGTTGTGCCAGATTGACTAACTGCGACAACGAGAGTGTCTGACATATCGGCACGTATCTGAAAACCAGAAAGCTCAGTTGCGGTGATTGCCCTCACCAGCGCTTCGGTGTGCTGTAGCGCAGGAGCAATCGCTGCTGCTATGGCTTGGCCTGCAACCGCTGCGGTACCCTGGCCGATAACTTCTACTCGCTTGAGATCTCCCGATGAAACGTAGTCGAGAAGATTTTGGTTCATTGATGTGGCACTTAACTGCGTGTCAAGGTTTCCCTCTTTAGACACGAGGCGCCCTCGGAGAGTCTTCCTGAAAGACGTTGGTGACTCTGAAATTTCTTTCAAAAGAAAGTGCGGAGCATCACCGCGATCGATGTCGCGTGTGGTTACTGCTGGCTCTTTCCACTCCTCGTCTGTAACTGGCAAGCTTGTGCCGTCGTAAGACACTCGTAAGACTGAGCTAGCTTCGCCTGCAGCTGCGCCAGTTAGGCGAACAATTTGTCCTTGCGAACCAGGGTTACCGGCGTGTGCGAGAGCCTCCCCGTCCATACGCAGATACCGGGTAGCGTCTTCAACTACACCATAAGGCTCTGAAGCGATAATGAAGGCATCTTCAGCAAGGCCAATGTAAACGCCCTGTCCACTACCGCGGAGGGCTAAGTGAAGATCATGTGGCGCTGAAGCTGAACTTACCCCGATGGCTGTTGAACCTTCGAAAGTTGTCATTGCTTTACGAACTGCTTCATCAAGGTCAAGGCCAGATTCTAAGTTGCGTCGAATGACAGTTGGTATAACTTTGGTATCTGTAGTGATCTCAGTTGCTATCTTTAGCTCTTCGCTCATCTTGATCTCAGCAAAGTTGTCAACGTCGCCGTTACAAACAGCTGTTAAGAATGGTCCTGATGTGTTTTCGGTTTCTTCTGAATTAACCGGGTGAGCGTTGGGTTCGGAGATGATTCCAATAGAGGCCCATCGCGTATGCGCCAAGACTGAGGCAACGGCATCAGGAGCAGCGAGCGCTTCGTGCAGTAGATCATCGCTACTTATGGCTTTTCTAATGGCCGCTGTGTTGTCACCGAGCTCCCCAATTTCTGCAGCTGCTTTGTAAACAAAGCTAAGGCACCCATCGGCTAGGCGCACAGAACCACTTTTATACAGAGGGTCAGCTGAACGTTCTTCAATCACTTCTTGAACGTTTAGCGTTTCCAAGCCACCTTCAGTGAAATGAACCAAGACGTTCACCCCGGCCGAATCTCGTCCTCGCACCTCAAGACGATCAATGTTACTCAAAGTCTGTTGCAGACTGAAAAGCCAAGGTATAGCTGAGTCGGCTAGCTCTTGATCGCCTAGTAACTCGATTACTTCTACAGCTGCCCGTAGGCGATCTTTACGTACCGACCAGCTCGCATCCTTGACAGAAACAATAGCTGCGTTGAAATCCTCTAGATTTTTGAGCTTGTCACCGTCAGTTTCAAGAAACGCCTCAAAATCCTTAATCTGGGCAAACAGTTCATCCAGCACAACGGCACATTTACCGCCAAGATCAGAGCTGTTTAGCAGACAGCGAAGACCAGCTTCACCTGCGAGCTCCACGTTGAGCTGTCCAAGAAGCTCAGCAACCTTAAGCAACTCTTTGGGATCTGTGCCCAGCGAAGGCAAGGGAAAAGCAGTCAACGCCTCGTTTGATAGTTCCAAAATTTTGCTGGCATCAGGAGTTTGACGATCAGTGCGTTTTCTAACTACTGCAACTATTCCACACATCTAGCTCACCCATTCATCTAAATCCAGCCCTATTAACAGAATAGAGCAAAAAAGGCCTGTTGGTATGTAGTCTAAATGCCCCAAAGCAAGATCAATCTAAACGCAAATTAATTTCACTTGTTCAGCTAACTGGTTGGCCATATTCTGCGCCTCAGCCTCTTCCAGATGCTCAACCATGACCCTAATTAGCGGCTCCGTACCAGACGGCCGAACCAGCACACGACCGTTGTTCCCCAACGACTGATCTGCCTGTTGCACTTTTGACAGCAGCGCTTCGGGAAGTTGAGCCACGCGCTTTGCAAGCTTCACGTTGACAAGTACCTGAGGCATGGTAGTCATGACCTCATCAGCAACAACCGAGAAGGGCTTGCCTTGAGTCTTGATCGCTGCCATAAGCTGCAAAGCCGAGAGTAAGCCGTCTCCTGTTGTGGAGATATCTCTACATATGATGTGCCCTGACTGCTCGCCACCAAGTGAATGGCCATTTTCGTCCATGGCTATAAGAATGTTTCTATCGCCCACATCAGTAGTTAGCACTCTGATGCCTTGTTCGGCCATGGCATTATGGAGCCCAAGATTGGACATCACTGTTACCACTAAAGTATCGTTTGCCAGCTTGCCTTGGGCCTTGAATTCAACCCCAAGCAGGGCCAATACTTTGTCGCCGTCGACAATGTTACCTTTTTCGTCAACAGCGATAAGTCGATCAGCATCGCCATCGAAAGCAAAGCCGATATCTGCTGATGTCTCAACTACTTTTTCCTGCAAAGCGTTTGGTGCTGTAGATCCAAACCCTTCGTTAATATTGATTCCGTTGGGTTCGTTCCCAATCACAGTCAGATCGACCCCAAGCGCCTTCAGAACTCTGGGAGCGGATTCAAAAGCCGACCCATGGGCTGTGTCCACAACTACCTTAGTGCCCTGAAAACTAATGTTCTGATCTAACGATTTTGCAAGCGATCCTTCCCAGCCTCTAACCAATTCGACATCCTCAAAGTCTGCGGTCGAATCATAGGCTGCGTCATCGCTAAGCTTGCCATAGCAGTCTTCAATCAGAACCTGAAGTTGGTTCTGCACTTCATCTGTTAATTTCACACCACCCGGTGCAAAGACTTTCAACCCATTGTCGTAGTAAGGGTTGTGAGATGCTGAGATCATAATACCTGGGCAGTTAAGATTGCTGCTAGACCAAGCTACAGCTGGAGTTGTAGTGACACCCAGAACCCGAGACTCAGCGCCGGCGCTTTTTATTCCAGATGCAACAGCATCTTGCAATGGGGAACCAGACACACGTGTGTCTCTGCCAACAGCTACAGTTATTGGCTGCGTACCGCTGCTGTAGATGTTCGCAACAGCATTGCCCAGAGCGCAAGCTAGACGTTGCGTTATCTCTTCATCTGCCTTGCCTCGCAGCCCGTCTGTACCGAATTGCGGCAGCACGGATTAACGCTTGCTGAACTGAGGCGCCTTACGAGCTTTCTTAAGACCGTACTTCTTAGATTCTTTCTTACGAGGATCTCTGCGAAGCAGCCCAGCTTTCTTAACTTGAGGACGAACCTCATCAGATCCGGCGGCTTCGTCGTCGACGACTAACGCACGAGCAATCGCTAGACGCATAGCTCCCGCCTGACCAGACTTTCCACCACCATCAAGAGTTACGTCAATGTCGTATACATCGGTTGTGCTTGTAACGCGAAGCGGCTCGGTGATTTCCATGCGATGAACCGCGGATGGGAAATACTCTTCGAACTCTTTGCCATTTGCTGTAATCTTACCGTTACCAGCTGAAAGGCGAACTCGTGCAATAGCTTGCTTACGTCGACCGGTTGCTTGGATCATTGACATTATTCTTCACCTTCTCTTTTAGCTCCAGCAATCTCAAGCTTCTTGGGTTGTTGAGCTGAGTGCGGATGAGTATCTCCTGCATAAACCTTGAGCTTGGTTGCTTGCTGGCGACCAAGGCGGTTCTTTGGGAGCATACCTTCAATAGACTTCTTCACTGCTTCGGCAGGTTTACGATCAAGACTCTGCGAATACGTTTCTGACTTGATACCACCTGGGAAACCAGAGTGACGGTAACGCATCTTCTTATCAGCCTTACCGCTTGTCAACACAACTTTGTCTGCGTTGATGACTACAACGAAATCACCCGTATCAATGTGGGGTGCGAAAGTTGGCTTGTGCTTGCCGCGCAGCACTCGAGCAACTTCAGTAGCCATACGTCCAAGGGTTAACCCCTCGGCATCAACGACATACCAGTCTCGAGATATTTCTGAAGCTTTTGGTGAATATGTTTTCACTGGAAATCTCTTTATCTAAAGATCGAACTTAACCGATTCAGCATAGTAGCGTTAGGCGTTGCATCCAACCCTGAAACACTATCTATAGTGCGAAAAGTCATTGATATTCAACTTCTGTAAGGCATAAACCGTGTGGCGGGGCAATGGGTTCTGCTGCAGCTCGGTCCTTGGCCTCCAAAACCGCAGTTGTTTCCTTCGCCTGGCGCTTGCCCACACCGACTCCTATTAAGAAGCCGACAATACTTCTAACCATTTGATGACAGAATGCTGAACCCGCAATGGCAAACTTCAGCTCGCCTGGCTGTAGCTCTGCCCATTCAGCGGCCACCACCCTGCGGACAAGTGAGGCTGGTTGCTGATCGGGTTCCTGTTTAGGACGCCGACAAAAAGATGTGAAATCATGAGACCCAATCAGCATTGCTGCAGCTCTATTCATCTCATCCAGATCAAGTGGTTGCCTTATGTGCCAATGGGAATGTGCGGTTAGCGGATCTGCATTCTCTGAGTTGTTCACCAGATATCTGTAACGTCGCCCTGTAGCATCATGGCGCGCATCAAACTCTAACGGAGCAACATCTGCTCGAAGCACAACGACTTCGGGTGCAAGCTTAGAGCTAATAATCCAGCCAAGCTTCTCAGCTGAGATGTTGAGCTCAGGGATACAAAAATTGAGAACCTGGTGACTGGCATGAACTCCAGCGTCGGTACGACCAGACATTATGACTGCTGGCTCATAGCCGGTCCACTGACTTAAGATAGTTTGGATTTCTCCAACTACGGTACGAACACCGGGATTTGGCGCTAAGCCCCTAAAACCAGAACCGTTATAGGAAATAACTAACCGATAATTGGTATCGGAATTAGACAAACTCAATCTTTGCCATAGGTGCGTTATCACCACGGCGAGGGTTCATCTTCATGATGCGTGTGTATCCACCTGAACGGCTCTGATAACGAGGGCCCACCTCATCAAACAGTTTTGTGGTCATCTCAACATCACCAAGATAGCTAACTACCTGACGGAAATTGTGAAGGCCACCCTTTTTAGCTTTTGTCACAAGCTTTTCAGCAACTGGACGCATAGCTTTAGCCTTGGCCTCGGTTGTGACAATACCTTCAGCTGCGATCAATGAAGCAACAAGGTTAGCCATCATGAGCTTTTGGTGTTGGCTTGAACCGCCAAAGCGGTTTGATTTCTTTGGTCTACCTGGCATTTTTAGATCCTACCGCCACGGAGCGAAAGGCCTCGCTCTTCGAGTTTCTCTACTACTTCGTCCAGAGATTTCTGTCCAAAGTTTGTAATTGCAAGAAGGTCGTCATAGCTGCGGGTGAGAAGCTCGCCGACAGTGTTAACCTGAGCCCGCTTCAAGCAGTTACGTGGACGCTCTGACAAATCTAGTTCTTCGATTGTGAGCTCAAGATCTGGTGATCCAGCAGCTGCAGTTGGAGCCTCACCTAGAGTAAGACCCTCTGGCTCTTCAGCCATATCCTCAACTAGCTGCATCAACGATCTAACAGTTGCACCAGCAGACGCCAAAGCCTCAGCAGGTGTTGTTGACCCATCAGTCTCGATGGTTAGAACAAGCTTGTCGAAATCGGTAGAGTTCTCAACACGAGTTGGCTCAACATCAACCGCTACCCTACGAACTGGGCTGAAGATTGCGTCAACTGGGATAACACCGATTGTAGGAGACTCATTAATTCGCTTTACTGAAGATGACCAGTTACGTCCACGATCAACAACCAAGTCACAAGCGAGACGAGCCTTGTCACCAAGAGTAGCGATAGCGCACTCTGGATTCAGGATCTCAACTTCTGGTGGAAGCTGAATGTCGGCCGCTGTTACCTGACCAGGACCTGACTTGTCGAGACGAAGAGTTACCGGCTCCTCGCTTTCTGAGGTAACCACAACATCTTTGATGTTCAAGATGATGTCTGTTACATCTTCGACCACACCTGAGATGGTGTCGAACTCATGAAGTGCGTCATCAAACTTCACCGAAGTAATAGCCGCTCCTGGTACAGACGAAAGAAGTGTTCGTCGCAGGGATGCTCCTAGCGTGTGACCGAAACCTGGTTCTAGAGGGCCTACCGCGAAGATTCCCTTAGATGTTGCTCCGTCATCTAGCTGTTCAACCGTTGGGCGTTGAATTACTAGCATTTTGTGTTTCCTTATGGTTAGTGGCCAAATGGCCGGCTTGATTACTTACTGTAAAGTTCTACGATTAACTGTTCACGCAAAGGAACATCAATTTGTTCCCTAATTGGTTCAGAGTGAATGGTAACGGACAATCCGTCAGATCCAAGATCGATCCACGCTGGTGGAGTGCGATCCAGAACTTCTTTGTTCCACTGAATCACTGCGTTTTCTTTGGTCTTTGCCTTAATTTCAATCTTGTCTCCAGCAGAAACACGGTATGAAGGAATATTCACACGCTTTCCGTTAACAAGAACATGACCGTGAGCTACAAACTGACGGGCCTGTGGACGTGTTGCGCAGAACCCGGCCCGGTAGCAGACGTTATCGAGGCGAAGCTCAAGTGAGATGAGCATGTTTTCACCGGTTACACCAGATTTGCGAGAAGCTTTCTGGTAGACCTTACGGAACTGCTTTTCAGTTAGGCCGTACGAAAGACGTGCCTTCTGCTTCTCCTGAAGCTGAACTAGGTACTCAGAGTTATTTGCACCCCTGGTACGAGAACGTCCGTGGATACCTGGCGGGTATGGACGACGCTCAAGAGCAGCAGTTTCGCCCTTGGTTCCGAAAATGTTTTCACCGAGACGACGAGAAACTCTCGCACGTGGACCTGTATATCTAGACATTACGCTCTCCTGCGCTTCTTGAGACGGCAACCGTTATGAGGTGTTGGGGTAACATCTTTGATACCTACCACTTCAATCCCGGCACTCTGAATTGCTCTGATAGCTGTTTCGCGACCAGAACCTGGGCCGGAAACAACAACATCACATTTGCGAACACCTTGGTCCATAGCCAATGCAGCTACCTTGTTAGCGGCCTCCTGGGCAGCATACGGAGTTGATTTACGAGACCCCTTGAAGCCAACATTGCCTGATGAGGACCAGGCGATGACGTTTCCACCCTGATCTGTAACAGAGATGATTGTGTTATTGAAAGTTGACTTGATGTGAACCACACCATAGCTAACGTTCTTTGACGCTTTCTTCTTGCGTGTAGCAGTTGCCATTACTTGACTACTTTCTTCTTACCAGCAACGGTCTTCTTAGGACCTTTACGTGTGCGAGCATTTGTTTGGGTTCTTTGACCACGAACCGGAAGACCCTTACGGTGACGCACACCTTCGTGTGACCCGATTTCCATCTTTCGCTTAATGTTCTGTGTAACCTCACGCTTAAGGTCACCTTCGGTTTGAATCTCTTGATCGTTGATCCAGCCTTTGATTGCGTTCAACTCAGAATCTGTGAGATCTTTAACTCGACGAAGAGGATCGATTTGACATTGCTCGATGATACGAGCAGCTGTTGTGCGGCCAATTCCTTTGACGTAAGTCAAAGAGATGATCGCTCTCTTGTCTCTAGGTATGTCTACACCTGCTATACGGGCCATTTCTTAACCTTGCCTCTGTTTGTGACGGGGATTTTCGCAAATAACCCTAACCCGACCAGCTCGCCGGATCACTCTGCATTTTTCACAAATTGGTTTTGCGCTTGAACGTACTTTCATTGGAGTTCTTTTCAGTTTCTACTTATACCGATAGGTAATTCGACCTCGAGTTAAATCGTATGGAGTTAACTCGACTTGAACTTTGTCACCCGGCAAAATCCGAATGTAATGCCTGCGCATTTTTCCTGAGATATGCCCTAAGACTACGTGACCGTTTTCTAGCTCTACCCTAAACATAGCGTTGGGTAGAGATTCAACGATCGTGCCTTCCATTACGATGGCGTCTTCTTTAGCCAGGACAATCCCCTTAGAAAATTTAACAAACAAAAGCTGGAGAAATTTTTCCCTGTAACCAGCGCGGCACAAAGAAAGCACTTAACTCCAGCGAATCCATGCTAGATGGATAAAAGCCTTGCTCCAACCTTCATAACGTGTTAGTTGGGCATTTTTCTCAAAAGTTCTACCTATTGAAGCGCTTTGAGGATGCGCTCGATCACTTCTGACTCTTCGCCGAGGCCATCAACGGTTTCCACGTAGCCAAGCTCATCAAAATATTGGATAACCGGCACAGTTTGCGATTCGTACAGCTCCAGGCGGGTCTTGATCGCATCAGCCACATCATCGTTGCGACCTCGCTTCAGGATGCGCTCGGTAACTTCTTCAATCGAGACATCTAAATTGATGGCCTTGTCGATTCCATCAGTTCCCAAGATATCTAGCAACCCCTTAGCCTGATCTATTGTGCGGGGAAATCCATCAAGGATGAATCCTTGAGCCACGACGTCATCCTGGTGCAACCGATCGGCAACAATTTCAAGAATAGTGGCGTCATCAACCAGCTCACCAGCAGCAAGCAGAGGCTCCACCTTTTTGCCCAGCTCAGTTTGGTTCTCGATATTGGAGCGCAAGATATCGCCAGTTGAGAGGTGAATGACTCCCAAGGCTTCGACGATCTTGGCACATTGTGTGCCCTTACCAGAGCCTTGGCGTCCGAAAATAATTAGCTTCTTGTTTTCACCCATAGATACCTAAGTGTAAGCCCTATATGTAGAAATCTACTTTAGAAAGCCTTCGTAATTTCGCTCCATCAACTGAGAGTTGATTTGCTTGTTGATTTCAAGTGACACACCTACTGCAATCAAGATTGAAACACCACCGAAGGCTGCTAAACCGGCGCCACCACCAGAGTGCTGATCCAAAGCTATTGCCAGGCCAGCAGATGGAATCAGAGCCACAGCAGCGAGGAAGATAGAACCAGGGAATGTGATTCGGTTGAGAATCTTGGATAAGTACGTCTCTGTCTGTGGACCGGGGCGAACACCAGGGACAAAACCACCAGATTTGTTGAGCTCGTCGGCCTTGCGGGCTGGATCAAACGTAATTGCGTTGTAGAAATACGCGAAACCGATGATCAACAAGCTAAAGGAAATGAGATACAGCCAATGCGTTGGGCTGTAAAGGTCATTGTTCACGAAGTTCTGAATGTCGTTCCAAATGTTTGGATTCGATATTGGTCCAGCAGGTAGGAAGTTTGATACAAGAGTTGGCAGCTGAAACAAAGAAGAAGCGAAGATCACTGGAATCACACCGGCTTGGTTTACTTTTAAGGGAATAAAGTTGCGGCCGCCTGAGTACTCCTTGCGGCCTACGATCTTGCGTGCGTAGTTAACAGGAATTTTGCGGATGCCTTGCTCTATGAACACAATGCCGGCTACCAAAGCAACAAGCAAGAACAACGAAACAATGAACCATGGGAGACCACGAACCGAGAGAATCTGGTCACCAATAGTAGGGATTGCTGCTACAACCGAGGCGAAGATCAGCACTGACATTCCGTTACCAATACCATTCTGTGTGACTAGCTCGGCTAACCACATGACGATACCCGTACCAACAGTCATACAAACAACAGCCAAGGCCATGTTTCCAAACGAGTCATCGTTAAACAAGCCAGTCAGTTCGGTTCCGAAAGCTCCTCGCTCAATAGCGAACACAGTACCGGCTGATTGAACCAATGCCAGGATTATAGTGATGTAGCGAGTCCACTGGGTAATCTTTCGCTGGCCCACAGCTCCCTGTGCTTGCCACTCTTCAAGCTTTGGTACAGCAACCGTCAGGATTTGGATCATGATCGATGCTGTGATGTAAGGAAGAACCCCTAGCGAGAACAACGAAGCACCCAAACCAGATCCCGTCAGGAGAGTAAGGAATGATGCAAAACCACCAGGCGATGCATCTTGATCGTTCAACGCAGCTAAGCCTTCAAGGTTTACACCTGGAGCTGGAATAGCTACCCCCAACCGATAAAGGACAATCACGAAGATTGTGAACATTATCTTTTTTGATAGTTCCGGGGTCTTGAAAATATTGACAATGGTAGACAATTGGGTCTCCTATTGAGTCGGCTAGGAAATACTAGCCTATTTAGCGGTTGGTGTGTTGATTACCCTTAGCCGCAGGACGTACCTTAAATGGCTTATCTAGAACCTCTACAGTTCCACCAGCTTTAGCAATTGCATCTTCCGCCGAAGCTGAGAATGCATGCGCCTTGACTGTGACAGCTGAAGAGATATCTCCCCTGCCAAGAACCTTGATAAGAGCTTTCTTAGAAACCTTGCCTGCCTCGACCAGAACTTCTGGCGTAACCTCAGCGACACCAAGTTCTGAAATTGTGTCAAGATTGACAGCTTCGTATTCAACACGGAAAGGGTTGGTGAAACCAGGAAGCTTCGGCGTACGGCGATACAGAGGAACCTGACCACCCTCGAAACCGACTGGCACTTTACCACGACCTCGAGACTGCTGACCTTTAGTACCCTTACCAGCGGTCTTACCGCCTTTGCCACCGATACCACGACCAAGTCGTTTACCTGATTTTCTTGAACCTTCTGCTGGTTGTAAATCGTGCAACCTCATTGCTACTCCTTAGCGTCTTGCACTTCGACGAGATGAGCCACGCGAGCAATCATCCCTCTAATTTCTGGGCGGTCTGGCAATACGTTGCTTGAACCAAGCTTAGTCAAACCTAGCGCACGAAGTGATCCTCGGTGCTTTGGTTTTGATCCAATTGCAGACTTAACCTGAGTTACTTTAATCTCGCTCATGCTGTTACCTCTTCTTCAGGTGCCTCAGCAGCAGATTTAGCATCTCGGAGAGTCTCCCGGTAAGAACCAAGAAGTGGCGCTGGAACAAATTCAGTCTCGTCCAAGCCACGAAGTTTAGCTACCTCATCTGGACGCTTGAGATTACGCAGAGCATCAATTGTTGCTCTAGCTACGTTGATTTGGTTGGCCGAACCCAAAGACTTACAAAGCACGTCTTTGATTCCGGCTTCTTCAAGGATTGAGCGAGCAGCTCCACCGGCAATAACACCAGTACCAGGAGCAGCTGGCTTAAGCATAACTCGACCAGCTCCGTTCTCACCAATCACGGCGTGAGTGACTGTTCCACCTGCCATTGGCACATCAAACATCAACCTCTTCGCTTCTTCGGTTCCCTTTTGGATAGCCAACGGAACTTCTTTAGCTTTGCCATAGCCGAGACCTACTCGACCGTTAGCATCACCCATTACTACCAAAGCCGTGAAAGCAAACCTACGTCCACCCTTCACTACCTTAGCAACACGGTTGATTGTGATTACCTTGGAATCTCGTTCTCTGTTTTCGTTACGATCATTATTTGACATAGTTACTTCCTTAGAATTCCAAACCTTGTTCACGTGCCGCATCTGCTAGTGCTGCAACTCGACCGTGGTAACGGTTACCGCCACGATCAAACACAACTGAAGAAACTCCTGCTGCCTTAGCACGCTCTCCAATGAGCTTGCCAACAGAGCTAGCGGCGTCCTTGTTGCTGGTGGTTCCAGCGGAGCGAACTTCCTTTTCGTAAGTCGAAGCAGAAGCTAGAGTCACACCCGTTGAATCATCGATCACCTGAGCGCTGATGTGGCTATTTGATCTGAAAATGCTGAGTCTTGGACGCTCTGTCGTCCCAGCGATGCGCTTACGCAAACGTCGCTGACGCTTAGAACGAGAAACAGCTTTACTCTTTACTGCCATTACTTGCCTGCCTTTCCGGCCTTACGCAAAATGCGCTCATCAACATACTTAACACCCTTGCCCTTGTAAGGCTCTGGTGGTCGGAACGATCTAATCTCAGCTGCTACCTGACCAACGACCTGCTTATCAATTCCTGACACAGTGATCTTGGTTGGTTCTGGGACATCAAAGCTGATGCCTTCCGGAGCTTCGTAGTTAATTGGATGTGAGAACCCAAGAGCTAGTTCGAGCTTGTTTGTACCCTGCGCTTTAGCACGGTAACCCACACCAACGATCTCTAGCTCTTTCTTGAAACCTTCGCTTACCCCAATAACAGAGTTATTGATGAGCGAGCGGCTCAGACCGTGAAGAGCTTTTGTGTTTCGCTCTTCGTTCAAACGAGCTAAAGTAATCTCGTTCTCTTCGATCTTAACTTCGATGTTCTCAGGAACTTTAACTTCTAGCGTACCTTTAGAACCCTTTGCGGTGAAGACAGCATCTGCAACAGACACTTCTACCCCACCCGGGATCGTTACTGGTGCGTTACCAATTCGAGACATATCTACCTACCAGACGTAACAAAGAACTTCGCCGCCGATTCGCTCTCTGCGAGCTGCACGATCGGTTACTAGTCCTTTACTAGTGGACAAAATTACAACGCCCAAGCCCCCGAGAACTCGTGGGATGGCATCTTTCTTAGAATAAACCCGAAGACCTGGCTTTGACACACGCTTAAGTCCGCTGATAACTCTCTGACGGTCATCTGAGTACTTCATAGTAATTGTAAGTACCTGACCTTGGCCGTTGGGGTTATCGATTGCTGCGAACTCTTGAATGTAGCCCTCTTTTTTGAGAACTTCAGCCAGAGCTACTTTGAGTTTTGAAGCTGGCATCGACACTTCATCGTGCATTGCAATATTTGCGTTGCGGATTCGTGTGAGCATATCGGCTATTGGATCTGTCATTGACATGTGCTTTTCCTCCTACCAACTAGCCTTGGTCACACCAGGGATTTCTCCTCGGTGAGCCATTGAACGTAAACAAACTCGACAAAGGTTGAACCGGCGATAAACCGCACGAGGTCGACCACAGTTGCTGCAGCGTGTATAACCACGAACTTTAAACTTTGGAGTCTTCTTCTGCTTATTAACGAGCGCTTTCTTAGCCATTATTGCGCCTGCCTTTCACCCTTGAATGGGAAGTTGAATGCTTCGAGTAGTTTCTTGCCTTCTTCGTTGGTTCGAGCCGAGGTCACGATCGTGATATCCATACCTCTGGTCTTTTCAACGGTGTCGTAGTTAATCTCAGGAAACATCAACTGTTCGGTGAGACCAAAAGTGTAGTTACCTGCACCATCAAACGACTTAGGGTTCAATCCTCGGAAGTCACGAATACGTGGAATCGCAAGAGTCAACAGACGGTCGAAGAACTCCCACATCTGATTACCTCGAAGGGTAACCTTTGTTCCAATAGCGTTTCCTTCACGGACCTTGAAACTAGCAATAGAGTTCTTAGCTTTAGTTGCTACAGGCTTCTGACCTGCGATCAAAGCAAGGTCATCCATTGCCTGCTCAAGGTTCTTTGAGTTAAGAATCGCTTCTCCGACACCCATGTTCACAACAATTTTGGTGAGTGTTGGAACTTCCATGATATTTCCAAGCTCAAGTTCCTCTTTAAGAGAAGCTTTTATGCTTTCGTTATAAACGGCTTTGAGCCTTGGCATAGTTTGAGCTGTAGTCATTACTTAGCCTCCGGAATAGTTACATCAGTTCGCTTGCAGTAACGCTCTTTCACGTCACCATCCATGCGGTAGCCAACACGGGTTGCTTTTCCGTCTTTGGGAGAAACGATCGCCACGTTTGAAGCGTCCATTGGCATCTCTTTATCGACAATGCCACCTTGGTCTTCTTGCGAAGTCGCTTTCTTGTGACGTCGAGCAATATTTGCTCCCTCAACAATAACTTTGCCCCTTTTAGGGAAAGCTTTAACTACTTTGCCTTCGACACCGCGGTCTTTACCAGCGAGTATCACTACGTTGTCGCCTTTACGAATTTTCATCACAACACCTCCGGAGCAAGAGACACGATCCTCATGAATTTCTTATCACGAAGCTCTCGGCCCACGGGACCAAAGATACGAGTTCCTCTTGGCTCTTTCTGTTCATTCACCAACACAGCAGCGTTTTCATCAAAACGAATGTAACTGCCATCTGGGCGACGTCGTTCTTTCTTGGTGCGCACAATTACACACTTAACGACTTCACCTTTCTTAACTGAAGCGCCTGGAATTGCATCCTTAACAGTGGCTACAATAATGTCACCGACACCGGCATAGCGACGACGCGAACCACCAAGAACCTTGATGCAAAGAATTTCCTTAGCACCTGAGTTATCAGCGATCTTAAGTCGAGACTCTTGCTGAATCATCTTGCACGCTCCACGATTTCTAGAATTCTCCAGCGCTTCTTAGCAGAAAGCGGACGGGTCTCCACGATTCGAACTCTGTCACCAACGTTGAGATCGTTAGCTTCATCGTGCGTGAAGTACTTTGTCTTTGACTGAACGGTCTTGTTGTAACGGGGGTGGCGTGAACGGCGTGTTACTTCAATAACAGCTGTCTTATCCATCTTGGTTGAAACAACCAGACCTTCTCTAACTTTGCGGCTCTGAGAGCGATCTCTCTTTGCTGTTTCCATTATGATTCTCCCTCAGCATTTGCTTGAGCTTCAGCGGCTGCAATCTCTCGACTGCGAATCTCTGTGTTTGCCTTAGCAATACTCTTTTTAGAAGCCTTTAGTAGAGATGTGTTCTCCAACTGTCCAGTAGCAAACTGGAAGCGGAGCTTAAACAACTCTTCTTTAGAATCTGCTAGAGCTGTTACCAGCTCTGCATCTGTTAGTTCCGTTAACTCTTTCTTAGCCATCGAATCCATCCTGACGTGAAATAAATCGAGCCTTAACTGGAAGCTTTTGAATCGCGCGATCCGCAGCTAACCGAGCGGTCTTCTCATCTGGGAACGAGATCTCAAAGACAACTCGACCAGGTTTAACTACAGCAACCCAATACTCAGGATTGCCCTTTCCAGAACCCATGCGGGTTTCAGCTGCACGTTGAGTGACAGGCTTGTCTGGGAAGATATTGATCCAGACTTTTCCACCTCGACGTACGTGGCGTGTCATTGCAATACGGGCCGCTTCAATCTGGCGTGAAGTGATCCACCCTGGCTCAAGAACCTGAATCCCGAAATCACCATACGTAACTGTGTTTGCTCCCTTGGCAACACCGCGAGTGCGCCCACGATGAGCCTTTCTGAACTTTGTTTTCTTAGGCATCAACATGATTAATCATCTCCTGGACGGAACTTGTCGGTGCTTGACTTATCTTTGAGCGAAGCTTCTACTGCCTCTTCCTCAGCGAGAAGTCTTTCGAACTCTGGATCTGCTTCTTTAACAAGCGGCGCTGGCTCTACAACATCAGCTTCAGATGCTGGCTTTGAAGAGACAACACCAGGTGTTGCAGCTGGTGTTGCTACAGGGGCAGCCACTGGTTCTGGTGTTGGCTTGTAAGGAAGAATGTCGCCCTTGTAGAGCCAGACCTTTACACCAATGCGACCGAAAGTTGTATGCGCTTCACGGAAACCGTAGTCAACGTCAGCTCGGAGCGTGTGTAGCGGAACTCGACCTTCTCGGTACCATTCCGTACGGCTCATGTCAGCGCCGCCAAGCCGACCAGAGCTTTGAACTCGAATACCTTCAGCGCCAGCTTTCATTGCGTTCTGCAATGCACGCTTCATGGCACGACGGAAAGCCATACGGCCAACAAGCTGATCAGCCACACCTTGAGCAATCAAAGCAGCATCTAGTTCTGGCTGCTTGATCTCTACAATGTTGAGCTTAACGTTTGGGTTACCAGTGAGCTTAGTCAGGCCAGTGCGAAGGCGATCAGCTTCTGCACCCTTGCGCCCAATAACAATTCCTGGACGGGCAGTGTGCACATCAATCTGAAGCTTGTCACGCGTGCGCTCTACTTCAATTCTTGAAATAGCAGCGTTGGGAAGCTGGTCCATCAGGTACTTACGAACTGATGCATCTTCTGCCAGGTAATCACGGTACTCTTGGCGGTCAGCTATCCAGCGAGACTTCCAGTCTGTAACTACTCCAAGTCGAAACCCGTATGGGTGAACTTTTTGACCCATTATTCGGTACCTTCCTTATCTTCTTCGTTCTCATCAGCTGCAGCTTCTTCGCTCGCTTC
>JAHDFH010000005.1:58389-62704 GCA_020628305.1 Acidimicrobiales bacterium
GAGCCAGCAGATGCGGCACGCTTTTCAGCAGCAGCTCGGAGCGCTTCAAGTTCAGCATCAGAGTAACGACAAACCTGAATAGTGATATGGCATGTTTGCTTCTGAATCTTTGAAGCACGCCCACGGGCACGTGGACGGAAACGCTTAATTGTTGGACCCTGATCTGCATAGCATTCTGCAATGTAAAGCTCTTCAGCTGGAATGTCTTCGTTGTGCTCAGCGTTTGCCACAGCAGACTTTAGGCATTTCTCAACTGCAACTACAGCTTTGCGGTCTGCAAGATACAGAGTGTTCATAGCGTCAGAAACTTTTTGACCACGGACCAGTTCCAGAACTCGACGAGCCTTAGAAGCGGACATGCGGACAAACTTAACCTCAGCCTTTGCCCCTGGACGATCGATAGTGATTGCCATTATCCTCGCTCCTGACCGGCGTGAGCCTTAAAGGTACGAGTCGGAGCAAACTCACCGAGCTTATGTCCAACCATAGATTCTGAAACAAACACTGGCACATGCTTGCGACCATCGTGAACTGCAATAGTGTGACCCACCATGTCAGGAATGATGGTCGAACGACGTGACCATGTCTTGATAACTGTTTTGTCGCCCTTATCGTTTAGTGCATCAACTTTTTTCAAGAGATGCTCATCTACGAATGGACCTTTCTTCAAACTTCTTGCCATGGTTATCTCCTAGACCCTCTCTTCTTACGGCGGCGTACAATCTTCGCATCAGAACGCTTACGCAATTTACGAGTTCTCTTCTCTGGCTGACCCCAAGGCGAAACTGGGTGACGACCACCAGATGTTTTACCTTCACCACCACCGTGTGGATGGTCTACGGGGTTCATAGCAACACCACGTGTCTGTGGGCGCTTACCTTTCCAACGGTTACGACCAGCTTTACCGATCTTCACCAACTCAGCTTCTGAGTTACCAACTTCCCCAACCGTCGCACGACAGTCAATAGCGACCTTGCGCATTTCTGTAGAAGGTAAACGCAATGTTGCATCGCTTCCTTCTTTAGCAACGAGCTGAACAGAAGCTCCTGCAGAGCGGGCCATCTTAGCTCCAGCGCCTGGCTCAAGCTCGATGTTGTGAATCACAGTACCAACTGGAATGTAGCGCAGTGGCAAAGCATTCCCGGGCTTGATATCAGCCTTTGGACCAGACTCAACTTTGTCTCTGACTTTTAGATCCTTTGGCGCAATGATGTAACGCTTTTCGCCATCATGGTAATGGAGAAGAGCAATGCGGCAGTTACGGTTTGGATCGTACTCAATGGTTGCAACTGTTGCTGGGATGCCATCTTTGTTGCGCTTGAAATCAATCTTGCGGTAGCGCTGTTTGTGTCCACCACCACGGTGACGAGATGTTTTACGTCCGTGGTTGTTGCGACCACCGGTTGAAGACTTCTTTACTAAGAGAGACTTTTCAGGTGTTGATGTTGTTATTTCAGAAAAGTCAGAGCTTGTCTGAAAGCGACGTCCCGGACTTGTAGGTTTTCTTGTTCTAATTGCCATGATTCTTAACTTTCAAACACATCGATTTCACCCTCAGCGAGTGTCACGATGGCCCTTTTCTTTGTAGGTCTTGTACCAATGCGGTTGTTACGACGGTTGCGGTAGGTCTTGCCCTTGCGGTTCATTGTGTTTACCTTGGCAACTTTCACGCCATCGAAGATAGCTTCGATAGCATCAGCGATCTCTGGCTTAGAAGCAGAACGGGCAACCTCAAAGGTGTAAGCGTTGTTTACTTCAGCTGCCTGAAAAGCTTTTTCTGTAACGATTGGAGCGATGATCACATCTCTTGGATCTTTCATTACTTCTCTCCTGTCGTTGGTAGATTCGCTTCGGTGAAGACGATATATTCGGCATTTAACACATCGTGTGTGTTCAGCTGATCCCGTGCAATCACCTTCGCTGATGGGATGTTACGAAGGGACAGAACAGCATTTTCATCGTCACGATCGAGAACAATGAGTGCTTTTCCTTCAACGCCAAGATCTTTCAGTGCTTTAACTGCTGCTTTTGTACTTGGAGCTTCGAAATCCCATTTGTCTACAACTACTACTCGTTCTTCGTTCGCACGATCTGACAAAGCTGATTTCAGGGCAGCTGCAATCATCTTCTTGTTTGTGCGCTCTGAGTAATCACGAGGCTTTGGTCCGTGGGCCACTCCACCGCCAACCCACATAGGTGAGCGAGACGAACCAGCACGAGCACGACCGGTGCCTTTTTGACGCCAGGGCTTCGCTCCACCACCGGAGACTTCAGCACGTGTCTTTGTGCTGTGTGTTCCGGCACGACGAGCCGCTAGCTGTGCATTAACAACTTGGTGCATAAGAGCAACGTTTGGCTCTACACCGAAGTAAGTTGCATCGAGTTCAACAGATCCAGCTGCTTTACCGGATGATGATTTTACATCTACCTTCATTAGCCTTCACCTTTCTTTACGGCATTACGGATCACTACTGAACCGCCTTTAGGGCCTGGAACGGAACCTTTGACAAGAACCATGTTCTTCTCAACATCTGAACGAACGACCTCAAGGTTTTGTGTGGTAACTTGCTCGCCACCCATGCGGCCAGCCATCTTCTTACCTTTGAAGATACGGGCTGGTGTTGCGCACTGGCCTACAGAACCTGGCATACGGTGAACGAGGTGAGCACCGTGAGTGGCACGCTGACCAGCGAAGTTATGTCGCTTCATTACACCTGCAAAGCCTTTGCCCTTACTTGTAGCGGTAACGTCAATGATTTCACCAGCTTCAAATACTTCGCAGGTAATTTCTTGACCGACTTCGTATTCTGAGACATCTTCAAGACGGAGTTCCATCAAGCTTTCGCCTGCTTCAACCCCAGCTTTTTCGAAATGTCCAGCTTCTGGCTTAGTGAGCTTATCTGCATCTACTGAGCCGCTCGTTACTTGAATAGCTTGGTAGCCGTTAGCCTCTTGCGTTTTAACACTTACCACTCGGAGTGGTGCTACTTCTAACACAGTGACAGGTACGACTTTATTGTTATCGTCCCATACCTGAGTCATACCGACCTTTTGGCCGATTATTGCTTTCTTTGTCATTAATTTTTCTTTCGTCAGAGGGCCTTAAGGCCGTTCACGTAATGCTCTCAATTTGAGAGCAAATAAAAAGACTGCTGTGCGGTTCCCTTATTAGGGGCCTACCCAGACTGAAACTGAGACACGAAGGCGCGTCCCAGAGCCTTAGAAAGCATAGCTGGGTAATTTTCGCTTTCCACCTTCTGCGGAATTATCTAGTTTACCGTTGAGAATGTCTGTCTTTAGGGAGCCTTCGGCCCGACCATGGACCGGTTCTGACTTGCCCGCCATCCCGGCCTATCAGCTCGCCGAGAGTACCCGATCGCCAAAGAGCTTGTGGTGCAGGTAGAGCGTTTCTTCTTTCTAGCTCGAGCCAAATTTCCCGAGCTTTCAGCTCTAGAACCGCCATAGCTTCATGAATCTCATAGACTTCTTCATCGATACGAGTTTTGATTAGGAATTCAGGGGTCTGGAGATCTAAGGTCAACAAATAGTGCAGAACTTCATTAACTTGGAGCCGAAGAGTTTGAAGATCCATTTCAGCAACTTCATCCTCTTGCGAGCGGTGAAATTTGACGTCTACGATTACTACGCTGTCAGGGTTCTCTAGATCGAAATCACTGTCGGACGCTAAATCAAGAGACAGCAAGGGTTCTTCCCCTTCAATCTCTGTGAACTGGATATGCTCACCATTGCTAAGAGCCTTGAGAGATTCTTCAATCCAGCCTGATAGAACTTCCTTCTTGTCTTGGGGAAGCCGCAGTTTTGTTGGCATGAACGCACCTATGACTGCTAGTGAACCGATCGCACCGAAATACGGAAACAAGGCCGGGTGTAGGGCACCGAATAACCTGATACTGATCGATTGCCCGATTGCAACACCCCCAACACTAACTACACCTTGTTGAGCAGTCGGAGCCACCTTATTGTAAAACCTCCTAAAACCACCAAAGCTGACTTGGTCAGTATTGGGCCGCTCGGGAAGGTTTTTCGCCATGCGATAACTCTAGCGCCGGAAAATGAGCCTTAAAGTCCTCGGCGTTGTTTTTCCGGGCCTAACCAAGGGCTCCGATTTGATTGGTAAGTACGATCTCCAACATGCACCTCAAATTCAGGAGAAAATGGTTCAGTTTCCTCCTGAACTTCCGAGATGCCTTCGAGATCGTCAATCATCATGCGATAGTCCAATACCGATTGATACGCCTTTACAACGGAATGCAAATACTGGTTGAAAGCATGACCCCTCGACCTGGACCAAGTC
>JAHDFH010000053.1 GCA_020628305.1 Acidimicrobiales bacterium
GCGCTTGCATGGCATGCAAGAGGTCCGCGGTTCGATCCCGCGTAGCTCCACCAACTACCGTTTTCACCCAACAGCAGACACCCTCAAAGCCCGTCACACGGGCTTTTTTACGTTTGGGCATCGTCATATGTAGTCACGGTACGCCATACGACCTACGGTAAATGCTACGGTACAGTCTGGAATCCGACACCAGCCATACCGTAGCTATGAAGAAACTTACCGCCAAAGCGGTGCGTGACGCCGCGTACACCGGCAAGCGATACAAACTGAACGATGGAGCAGGGCTGTACCTGCACGTCATTGCCACAGGGCCGGTGTGGCGCTACGACTACCAGCACCACGGCAAACGCCGAACCCTCACCATCGGGCCACTATCAGCCATACCGTTGTCTGACGCTCGGTTGGCTCACCAAGCTGCGGTACGGCTGCTGAAAGTCGAGGGCATAGATCCTGCCGATCACAAGCAATCGGTACTCAGAGCTGATCAGGCGGTTAACGAGCACACTCTGCAAGCCATAGCCGAAGAATGGTTATCAGGGCGCACGACATGGGCGCAGAGCCACCGTGTCAAAGTCGAGCTGCGGCTGAAGAACGACGTGTATCCGGTACTCGGCGCTGAACCCATTAACGCCATTACACCGTCCATGGTGCTCACCTGTCTGAAGCGCATTGAAGAACGTGGCGCAATTGATTCAGCGCATCGCACCAAGCAAACCTTGGCTCAGATATTCCGCTTTGCCGTGGCGACTGATCGTGCGGACTCGGACCCTACGGCACCATTGAAAGGCGCTCTGAAGTCGGCTCAAAAGAAAAGCTACCCACACCTAACTAACCCGAAGCGATTGGGTGAAGTGCTGCGGCTGATTGACGGCTACGGCGGACAGTTCACCACACGTCAGGCACTACGACTGGCACCGCTGGTATTTGTCCGATCTGGTGAATTACGTGGCGCTCGATGGGATGAGATTGATCTGGACGCAGGGCGTTGGACGATACCAGCGGCTCGGATGAAACGATCCAGTAACGGCAACCATCTTGTTCCACTGTCCACACAAGCCGTTCAGATACTTCGTGAGCTGCACGACTACACAGGCCATGGTGAGCTGGTATTTCGAGGCACGAAGTCCTCAAAAACACCCATCAGTGATACAGCCTTAAACATGGCATTACGCCGGTTAGGTATCGGTGGTGATGAGCTAGTTATCCACGGGTTTAGGCACACCGCATCAACGCTACTCAATGAAATGCGTGGCTTTGATCCTGATTTGATCGAGGTACAACTTCACCACGCCAATCAGTCCATGCGAGCGAAATACAACAAGGCCGAATACCTTGATGCGCGGGTGGCCATGATGCAAGCGTGGAGTGATTACTTAGATCGGTTGCGGGTAGGTGAATCAAAGGCTACGGCAAGCGTTATCCAACTCGGTGTGGGAGCGTAGACGTGGACTTAAACGAACTACCGTATATGGAAGATGGTGAACAATGGGTGCATATTCTTCGCATGGCCAATGCAAAAGGTACTCAGTCGATTGATCCTGACACCATTGAATTTTTCGCATCGTTTGCGCAAAAGTTATTGGATGCACGAGAGGCCACACAAGGCGCACCACGTAAAGAACGCAACGAGGCTTTGCTTGCCGCACTTGATTCATTAGACGTGCGTGATAGCTCCCGTGGTAGGCCCTCGGTGGATGATTTACCGCTGCATGAATTGGTTAAGCGTAAGGAATATAAATACGCACAGGCGGTAGCCAAAGAGTTGTTAAGTCGTCCATGGTTAACCGACCATGCGGCGTGCGATGCGGTGGCAGCAATCATGGAGAGAGAGGTGTCGATGATTGTTAAAGCATGGCGTTCGCTTAAAGACCATGAAGCGGTGCTGAGCGGTACCGAAAGGCTCTACATCCACACCAGAAGGGTCTCTAGCCACAAACACCTTGGATAGGGCTTGTGAATTGGTTTTTTTCGCACCCGCAACCCGTTAACACCCTCATGAAATCACCCATCGAACAGGCCAATACGCTGATCTAACGCGGTTTCAATCCGCTACCACAAACAACCTCAAATTGTTAGGCAAACAATGTGCGCGCATTTAATGCCTAACAATCTCGGGATGCGTTTCGTTCAATGTCGCCAAGCAAAAACACAGGCGATACACGCATGACCATCAGCAAACAACGCCATTCCGATAGCGCACTTAATGGTTCTGAGAGAAGCAGGACGCCGCTACCTCGTGTGCACGAGAATGAGCATCAACCCACCGTTGAAATACCGGTTTACCTGCCAGCACTTCATGTGTGCCGGTTGCTCGATATTTACAAGCGAGATCTTGATGAGCTGGACCGCAAAGACCCAACGTTCCCACGCCCTGTATGTTTTTCGTTAGCGAAGAATGGTCGCAAGCGATGGATACAGTCTGAAATCCTCGAATGGATAGAAACCCGCCGAGTTCCGCAGGTTATTGCGCAAGGCAAACTAAGCGGTGAGCTAGTTCGTGCTGGAGGTGAAGCATGAACGCACCCGCCACCAGCGCAAACGCTGTTGAGTCTTTAACCGAGCAGGCGCTTTACAAACTCACCGACATTATTGGTAACCCTAAAGCCAATCCACCGACTAAGCCGATCATTCCTGTGTCGCGATCAACGTGGGAGCGAGGCGTGCGTAATGGCACGTATCCACCGCCGATCTATTTAGGTGAACGAACACCGGCTTGGCGAGCTGATGACTTAAAACGCTTTCTAACAACGGGAGATTGGCGTACTTCGGAGCAGATTGAGCGTGAGGGTCCACGAGAGCAGCCAAAGCGAATACGGCAACTACCACGAGGTATCGGACGATGAAGGGAGAGAGCACCCGACCTGATCAAGAATCAGGTTCCGACACCAGTGATACCGCACAGGCCGAGCGCACACGCAGGTTATCACCAACAACCCATACAAACCATGTCGATGCGCTCAAAAAGCTGTACGGCAACAGAGCTGCAACCCGTGTTCACCAGTCATGGACGGCGCCGTTAGAGCCTGAGATAGATGCCGAAATCCGTGGCCGTGAGTTTGGGTGTGCGCATAGCGAAGTGTTCCTCATTGCCAGTGACGCGGTGAGCTTCATAGAGCCGTCAGAGCATGTCAGTGACCCAGAGTGCCTAGTCCATGTGTTTGATGCCTGTGTCACGCCTGAGAGCCGTTCTTGGCCGGTTTACGGGCTACCCGTAGGCATTGCACTCGGCTCTGAATCTATGGGCTTAGAGCGCCGTTTTGTCGAGGTGCTGAAAACCTTTCAACCGACTCGAATTGTCACCTACCTGTACAGCGCGGGTGTTTGGCATGGCGGGTACGAATATCAGGTAACAGCACCTAACGAGGTGGCGGCATGAGCGCATCAGTGGCAGAGCTTCGAGGCATGGTGAATCAGCTCCGAGCAGGTCTTGAGCGTGGTGTCTCGCCTGAATCCAGTAGCGTTATGGACAACTTAATCGCTGAGCTGGTGCGCATGGAAGGTGTGCCAGAGGTTGAGGGTGTGTCCCATGACATAAAAACACGGCTTGATGAGATAGGCCACGAGGCCACGTCGTTAGCGGTCGTTCAACAGCGCATTGATGAGCAGGTGGCGGCGAGTAAGGCAAAGCAGGTGGACAGTGACAATGCCGCAGGCTCAAAGCCTAAGCCTCGAAAGGCGTCAACATCGGGTAAATCAAAGCCAAAAAGAAGCGGCAAGCGTGCCGCGAATCCAGATAATGACGAACTCAAGCACCTAATGAACGGTGCTGGAAGTGATGCGCTTATCAACTTGGGACTTGATGAGGAAAGCCTGTACGGGTTCTTACTCTACGAGGCTGGTGGTGCAACGCGGCGTGCCAACGTGACAACGGCGGTGGTTCGAATTGCAGAACTCTTGCGCGATAAGTTATGCCATGACCCAGAGGCCGGTGTGTTTGGGGTATGGACAGGCACTCATTGGCAGATGGATGCGGGTTCAAACAATTCAACCCGAGTGATTTTAAGGCTGGTTTTCGTGGGGTGCGGTGCACTTGGATTCACTCCAAGCTACGGGGAAAACATCACCAAACAGATTGTTGATATTGGCCTGCTGCAACGACCGGCGCTGGTAACCGGTGTGGTCCCGTTTCTCAATGGGTTGCTCGATTACAAGAGCGGACAACTCACACCCGCGACACCCAGTTACTCAACCGATTATGTGTTGCCTCACAAGTACGACCCAGAGGCGACGTGTCCGAATATTGATGCATGGCTATTGGGTGCAACCGATGGTGACGCGCCTACCGTGGAGTTGTTAAACGCACTTATGGCCGCCATGATTTTCGGCATACCGGTGCAGAAATTATTAATCATTCTCGGCACCGGAGGCTCGGGCAAAGGGGTATTTCAGCGGCTCATGGTGGTGTTGGTGGGTGAGCAGAACATGGCGGTTAGTACCATCTATTCGCTTGAGAATTATCGGTTTGAGCTGGCCAAACACTACCGAAAGCGATTGTGTCTGATTAACGAAGCTGGCTATTACGGAAAGCCGCTCCCTGTAATTAAGGCTATGACCGGTGGAGACTATCTGCCGTTTGAGAAAAAGAACGTCCAGCAGACAGGCTCGTTCGTTTACGAGGGGTTGCTGGTCATGGCGACCAACGATGACATTGCCTCAAGCGACAGCGGGGTTGAGCGTCGGCGCATCACTGTAGCGTTCGACAAAGAGGCGACCAAAGAGCAAAAGGCCGATTGGGTGAAGCGCGGCGGCGAAGCGGCGGTCATCCATGCCGAAATACCTGGATTGATTAATAAGCTACTAAAGCTGTCGGTTGCTGAGATTCACAGTCGGCTGGAGAACCTGCCGGAGCGAGTAAAAGCGTCAAACCACGAAAGTATGCTCGTCGGCAACTCGATTGCTGATTGGATGGTTGAGGAATGCGTATTCGAACCATCGGCAACGAGCACGATGGGTAAGCGCAATTCAAACGATTCGCTCAGTGACCCGATGATTTATCCGGCCTACTGTCGATGGTGCGAGGGGGTGCTTGTGAGACCCGAACCTCAGAGGTACTTCAAAAAGCAATTCTTTGCCGTCGCTGCGCAGTTGGGATATTCGCTATCTGAGCGTCAATGCATTGAGACCAGACGCATCTTGATTAGCGGTGTGAGGGTTAATTATCTGAGTAAGTTTTCAAACTCATCTTCAATAGCTCCAAGATCTTCAAACGGCGCTATATCAGCCTCTCAGGCTGAGCACTCATCTTCAGAACATCTTCAGAACATCTTCAAAAACGGCAAAAAACGCAATTCTGGGGCTGCTGAGGCCTACCGAGCGAGGTCCAAAGGCGAGTGATTAAGTACCCGATGCTGGCACTTCTGGCACTCGCGATTCAGCTGATACCGATGGTGTTTCTAATCTGATTTACCAACGAGCCAAGTCCATTTGGCTCACCAACTTAACTTCCAATAACAGGAGATTTACCTATGTCTGCAATTACGCGACACAAGCGCATTGTGCCCAATCACAACGCTGGAGGTGACGCATGAGCGGCATCCCACACGTTAAGTTCTTCAGCATGGAGCGAGTGAAGGACACCGGGCGGCATGGGTACGGTAAAACGTATTCACCTGAGCAGATAGAGGCTGCACAAGCCGCACACGACGCACTGGAAGCGCTTGAGCGGGTGGCACCGGACTTAGCAAGCTATTTGGTCACGCAAGCGAAAGTGGACAGCTTAGGCGTGCAGCCAGGGTTGCTCAGTGATGCACAGAAGTTTGACGGGCAAGACGCTGGCACCGAGCGATGGTTGCGCGGTGAGCCTGCGCCAGATTTTGACAGCCTGAGCATTGAGGAACTCGGTGAATACTCACATCCGCCGTTGGGTTTTGATCATCAGGACGCGTGGATTCTTGAAGATGGTTCTCGCGTAGCGCGTGGACAGCCCTATGGCATCAGTGAGGATAAGTTCGATGAGCTGGTGAAACTTCGAGAGCGTGGCTTTCGCATCAGTATCGACGGGCGCTCGCCGTGGTATCCAGCGCATACGGTGTCGGTGTTGATTCAGTCGCCAGATGAGCAGAGCAACGCCGGAGGTGAAGCATGAGCGCCGTCATTCAGTTCAGTGCGCACGACTTCATCGCTGCTAGGCAATACGGTCGGCCCGTCTTTTTGAACCTACACAGGCTCGACATGCTAAAGCTCAGGCGAGGGCCTAAGAGCGATGAGCACAACGCCGGGATTGGTGAGCATATGAGTTCTGCGCTGAGTCAATTCCCTCAAGCAGTGAAAGAGCTAAAAACCAACAAACACATTGGACATATCGACTGTAAGCAACTGCTTGGTGAGACTAAGGCTGCGGTTCGGTTGTGTCGTCAGATCGAAAACAGTGAACTTGCTGATGTGAGTCAACTGGAGTCGGTGGTTAATGAGCTGCGCGGACGGTTTCAGCGCATAGCGTGCATTCTTGAATGGCCACACGTTGATTACGTATCGCACGAAATGAATTACCACGAGCGCGAGCACTTAAAGCAATTCACCAATAAGCGTGTTTGTCTTAGACCCTGCATTCACATGATTGCGCACTGGCACAGGCAGAAAGAATCCATCTCATTCAGTCGCTATGCCGCGATGTGGTCTGACGCTGGCGATGTTCGGCTAGGTGAGGACGTGCAACCAATGAAAGAACACTGGCCACTGCATGAACCCAATTTGATTGCACCCGGTTATTCAGAGCTGGGAACCGCTGTCACGCAGGGAATTATCCCTGAGTCGCATGTGAGGACTTAACAATGAAACAACTCGCCACATTACGAATGCTTATCTTCCACGCTGAAAAATCCATCGAGGATACGGACAACGACAACATCAGCGATGCCACCTGCTACTTGGACGCCGCTCAAACGCTTACACAGACGCTAACCGGCACTCATGGTGAATGGTTAGGCAAAGAGATAAGCGAAGCACTGGACGAAGCTCAGTCTCTTGTGGATGCATTACCGGCATCAACCGAAGCTATGGATAAGCACCTACACAATGCGGTTGATGTGATGGAGGCACTGATACCGCTTGCGCTACTCGCCACGGCAAAAGACATGGGTTTAACGCTGAAACTCGATGGTGATGATGAGATGCGGGTGGAGTTAAAGCACGAACCGACACCCGCGCAAATGATGTTTATCGAGATGAACGGCGATGAGCTATTCGAAGCACTGCAACAGCAGCAGGCGCACTAATAACTGGAGACCTAACGATGACTAACAAGATTGAATGGCAATACTTCCGGCCTGAACACCGGCCACACGTCAGATACCGAGGCGGTGACAGTAAAGCCGTCAAGCTAGCAATTAATGACGGAAGCACCCGCACATACAGAGAAGTTAATCGCGTCGGTAATGTAATCGAACTTAAGTGCAAAGACTTGTCGGTGCAGGTTAAGCACCATGAGAATCATGGGATTTGTGACGACTTCTATTCGCTTCGAGCGATATGTAGAACTGGCTTTGAGCTACTGGCAGAAGAACTCGGCGGTGGTGAATCTGTGCAGGTGCGTTGCGTGGATAACATCGACCGAAAGTTCGTAGCCAGTAGGGGCGTTCTCGGCACCCATGAGCATCAGGTGCTTTGTGAGGTAACGCTCGGCGGCACTAACAGGCGGGACGCTATGAAAGCGCTCAAGGCCATTCGCAAGTATCTAAAGGCTGTTTTGCTCGACGATGAGGCGGTTAGCGATTCTGGTGATGACATACCGTTCTGAGTTACGACACAAGCCACGGCCATTCGGGACTTCCAACCCTATGGCCGTGACTCATCACTGCACTCAACTTCACTTCAACAGCTGGAGGTGGACAGGATACCGCACCCGCGCAAGTATCGGACTCATGGCCCAGGGTGCACGTTTTAGGCTTGTGACTGTGTGGGTTAGATTTCGAGGGCTTAGAGAGGCTTACAGAGCGCGTGGTGAGAAGTTGCTACTAGCAAGTCCAAAAAGCTCCGGTGAGTAGAGTTGACATCGTCAAATCTAATCCAGCCAAAGGTACATTTGTACATGTTCAAGTAACGATGCTTTCTTGGCTGATGCCGGTGTGAAAAGTTGTTCAGCTACCGGTACTGATTCTGAGATTCAAACCATTTCGGATTCAGCCGATATTGTGACTACACCTACAACCGTCAACCACGATGACCGACAAGCCCTCACTGATAATTCAACTTCAGTTCAAGCGATACCTAGACGAATGGGCCGTTGATGAATCGTTTGTTGAGCAGCGTTACAGCACCGCTGAGATGCTTCAGATTTTTCCATTGGTAAAGACACCGATAAGCGGTAGCGAACGTTTGGTCGTGGACCGTGCGGCTCTGGAGCAGGCTGTCTATGCCGCTGGGTTAGCGCTTCAAATCAATACCGCGGAGAAGATGGTGACTGAGTACGTGGTGTGCAGGCAGTAAAAGTCATCCTTCATGCTGGTTGGAATATCAGCCGAAAAGCAGAAATTTCCGATAACAAATTACCGTAGACTGATCGCGCAACCCGATCGGCACACTCGCCAGCCGGCGACAGTCAGACGTGGTGGGTTGCACCAAAATTCACTTCAATCAGAACAGCAATACGGAGATTAAACATGACAACGGAAAGAAGCGCCGAAATGTATAAAAATTTGCGAGAAATGTACGCATCGATTGCGAACATTGAGTTTCTAGTGTTTCTGTTTGGAAAAGAAATTGCGTTGCGTGAAGGTTATACAGTCCACACTGACGGGTTCGACGCCATTAACTTTTACTTAGCGCAAAAATACTCCTGGACACCTACGCAAATCCATTCCATGTCTGCTCAAGATGTTAGCTTTTTGTTAGAAGAGGAGATGGCTAATTGGGATAGTAGGAAAGCTTGTCAAAACCTGTCAGAACTTGAGAAACAGACAAAAAGGCTATACGACGCCAGAGGTGTGGCTTATTACCACTTAGCGCTATTCGGCGACTTTATCGCCGACCGCGAAGGTTACAAAGAGTTGACCGAGATGGAAGCAATCTACTTCTACATAGCCCAGAAGCATTCATGGACGACGACGTACGTTAAGCGGCTCCCATTTGAAGAACTGGAATCACTTTTGATAGAAGAAAGATATGGATGGACTATTCCTCCAGATGCTCGGGAGACCTAAGTAATCAAAAAATCTATAATTTTTTTCTAACCATTGGATTAGAAGAACAAAGCAGAAGCCTCCCAATCTGACAGACTGTAAGCAATATAAATCGACAGACGACAGTTAGCTCTCGAAAGTCAGGCGTTGTGGGATGCTAATGGAACGGATGACTTAAACTGCCAGCCATTGCGAATCGGAAGGCTCCTCCAGCTTCTAATAGTTGAGTGAATAGCGATGGGAGCTTGAAGTTATGGTTTGGTTAAGTGGCCGATCACCTTTGCTGCGAAGCCAATAATGCGTTCAAACAAAATTAGCAGTCCGGCGACTTTCAACATCAAGCAAGTGTTTCTTAAGTGGATAATTGCCAACTTGAATCGGCCACTATTGGAATCTAGAGCCTCGTAGTACTCTTCCAACCAGTCGGCTCGAGCTGCCTCGCACTCTCGCGCGTACCGTTTTTCACTGACTACAGCTTTTATCAACCTCATGGTTCTTGTGCCGGGTGGGAGGGTGATCTGTACATCTAGAGGAGCACGGTCTACTTTTATTGTTTGCTTTGAACGTTCGCGTATGATTACAGCGCGAAGATTTTGGATGCACCGCTGGTCGTCTACTTTGAAAAGTTCATTGCCAGTAAACTCGTTCGTTTTTTTGGCCATATCAAAATCTATCGAGTGAATAAGGCCTCTTTTTATCTCGCGTAAATCGATCAAATCAGGGTTTATTAAAGCTCCAGATTCTAGTAGGCGCACCAGTGCTACCATTTCAGCTAGTGTTAGATCTCGAGTTCCTGAAAGAAAATCTTCCAATATCCTGTGCGGTTTATCGGTAATCATGTCTAAACCTCTATGATTCCAAAGCGCGGGAATTCCCATTCCTGCAGCACACGCTGACCCTCACCCGTGATCTTGTACATCCGCTTGGGCAAACCACGAGCACCTTCAACCCAGTCCTCTTTTCTGGAGGACACGAAACCCTTGTCCTCCATGCGACCAAGCGTTACGTAGATTGATCCCTTTTTCAGCCGCTTATTGGAATCAGCAACCATTTCAAGTCCGAACATCTCGCCGCCGTGGGTGGTGAGGAGTTTGAGTATTAGATACTCATTGCCGGACAGTCTTGTTGGATCTGGCATTACACATCTCTATTATCTTCATTTTGTAAGATAATAGAGACATCCAACATAGTTTGCAACCCTACGGTGGCATCTAGCCGTTATTTGCATGTTTATCAGGTAATAACGACGTAGATTGGTGAGTCCTCTTCTGTTCACAAGA
Organism: Acidimicrobiales bacterium; assembly: GCA_020628305.1. Lineage (GTDB taxonomy): Bacteria > Actinomycetota > Acidimicrobiia > Acidimicrobiales > SZUA-35 > JAHDDW01. The sequence goes on from JAHDFH010000053.1 coordinate 10,397, forward strand.
ACAGATAATGAGCGCTGATTTTAATGGAAATTATGGGGATCGAATATCCGTTTCCGACAACCGAAGCTAGCCAGCCGTGAGCTATCGTTACTGAATATCAACATCTGCAAACCACACATGCAGAACGCTAACGTTCTAGAAATCAGCCACATTGCATTGGAAAATGATTACATCCGCGAATTGGATGTAGATGCAACGAAAGCCGAGCCTTAGCGCCAGTTAATCAATCAGTTTGAGCTTGCTAAGATGTTTGAAGAGACTTGCGAAGTAAACTGACGGTACCTTCTCTCTCAAAAATGATTTTGAGCGGTATTGTCAGTGCGGTGTCAATACTTAAAAAATTCAAGGCGACAGGATGCAACTCAGTAAATATCACTTAGTGATAACCAGAAAGTGCGCAATACAGTTCCGGACAATTAAGTTCATTCTTTTGGGCACCGTACTACTAGGAATAATCTTAGCAGCAATCATCCAAACCTTAGAATACCTTTCACAAACTCCCGGTAAAGGCTACGAAAATCGCCATTACACCGAGTGCATAGAGATCTTAGCTGCGGATGAGAATTGTCTGGAGCCGACCTTAAATACCAATGATAACTTTACAAACAAACCACAAGATTTCGATGCTCCGAATCAAAATTTAAATGTTTTCATAAAAGAAAAGAGGGGTCTGAACGCTCAGGAAGGTATGTGGCGTGCAACGAATATGATTGTCATATTCACACTCATGCAAGTTATTCTTGGAATAGTTGGCCTAACAATTATTGCTAGGACTCTCGTTCAGACCAATGCGGTACTGAGAGAAACTAGGAATGCTACTAAACAGGCTAGGCTTGCAACCGATGCTGCAAATAGAACAGCAGATGAGAGTAGAAATGCTACAGAAATTGAGCTTCAACCCTATCTGACCATAGAGGGGTGGGATGCCAAAGTTTGTAAAGAGGGTGTCCGCGAATTCGAACTTGATATCACTTTCACTATCAAAAACTCCGGAAAAACCCCCGCCTATGATTTGCGAATCACTCATTGGGCATCAATCTGTCAACTTTCTGTTGCTGACTGGGCGTACTGCATACACCATCGAGTTTCAGGCGGAGATTTGCAAATTCTTGGATCAGAAAGAACGGAGGATGTAGTGTTGAGGGTTAGCTGCCATATGAACAAAGGGCCAGGACGAGCACCCTTGATTCAAGAAGGGAGCGTGATCGAGCGCATTGAGCTTCCTGAAACTAAGTTTAGTTACAAAGACAGTTTCGTCATTCAAACGAACCAGCATAAATTTTTTATGGCGCAAGTCTATTGGACCAGAGACAGAGATGGGGTGCCGGGAAGCATGAATATTGTTAGTCGTCCTCAGAAACAGAGCGATGATAAAAGTGAGCTTTACAGTGAGTACAAAGATTACAAGCCTATGCACTAAATTTCCCCAGACGTTGATCAGTGTGCTTTCATAGCGCGAACACTGGTACTGATAGAACCTCATGGGACTTACTGCAAAACAAGAACGATTCGCCGAGCAATGGTTTGCCACCGGCAATAAATCAGAAGCGTATCGACAGGCGTACAACGCCGAGAACATGGCGGCCAGATCAGTTCGGATCGAAGCCTCAAGGCTGTCTGAACACCCGGGCGTTACCCTAGCGTATGCAGAATTACAGGCGCAGAGTGCTGCTAATGCGAGCGTGACGGTTGAGAGTCTGACGCGAATGCTGATGGATGCTTTTCACTTAGCAGAAGCCAACAAAGACCCGAGCACGATGGTTCGTGCGGTATCTGCACTGGCACGCTTACATGGCCTGAATGCGCTGGAGCGAGCGAAGATCGAGCGGATCCGTTCAGGGCACCGAGTGACTCACATTGAATCGACGTACACGCCTCCGGTCGTTGTTCGACGCAGCGTTAGCGTGGCAGACCATGAGTAGACGGCTCTTGAGCTACACAGACCTACCGGATGACATTCAAGCGCTGGGCCGTGAATTGCCTCGAAAGAACGTCGATGTGGTGCTGGCGGTTTTGTCCAATGAGTTCAGTAGCAATATGGCCGCGTATCAGTCCGTCTATGGCAATGTCACAAACGATTCAGCCATGGTTAGTTGTTCCAGATTGCTAAGTGACGTTAAGGTGCGACCGTTCTATGAGGCCGTCCGGGACTTGTATTTCACCGAAAGTACGATGAGCCGAGCCGAGGCCATGGATCGGTTGTCTACCATTGCCCGAACCAGCTTAAGCGACATCATCAACTTCAGCACGCTGCAAGTCGGTGTAGATGAGCAGGGCAAGCCGGTATTTCAAAGTACCTGGCAATTCAAAGACTCCGCCGACATTGATCCTGAGCAAATGCAGGCGATTGCCGAACTCACGGCCACCCGCGACGGTTTCAAAATCAAAATGCACGATCCGAAAGCGGCGATAAAGCAGTTGGCCGACATGGCTGGCTGGAATGCACCGACCAAAGTGCAGGCAGAGGTTAGCCACGAGCCACTGGTTACCGCTGGCGACATTCTCTACCGCAAGCCGGAGCACAAGCTCGAAGTGGTGGATGGGATTCTGGCCAGAAAAAGTCAGGACGCCTAAGCCTCCCGCAAATTCGCGGCACCCTCAAGTCCTCATGAGCAATTGCTGTTTAGCAGGACATTAGCACCACGGATTCGCTCGAAATACTTACTCAGGCACTTACCCATCAGGCTCGGTTAACGAGCAGCACTAAGCCATTCGAAGCCCTGAGAGGCTGATCTAGCGCCATTCGAAGCCACTGGAGGCACTTACTCCATCGGATTCAGAGGTGAAGATGAGTGAAGATGAGTTGAAGATGATGCGAATTGCTGAGAGGTTGATGTATCAGCTTTTCGAAGATTATGAAGATAATGAAGATGATTTATACAAAGTAATAGAATTTTTTTAGCTGTGTTTGCAGTAGAAATCGGTCACAAAAACCAAGGTTTCCAAAACCACCTACGGTACAACCTGCGGTACGGCCAAATAGACAAAACGCTGATAAGTTGATTTAACAGCCTGTTAGGGAAAAGATACGTAGAGCGTAGCTCCACCAATTTCCTTCCCGGCCTTCCCCAAATCCTTCTATAGCGATT
>JAHDFH010000054.1:0-8563 GCA_020628305.1 Acidimicrobiales bacterium
CCCCACGGTGGGGACGGTCCTATCCGACTCATTGCGGTCATCCTAAAGGGGTCTTAACGACCCCGAGGGATCTCTATCTCGTTTGAGTCTCTGCTTTTAGGACTCGTCAGGGATTCTCCTACGGCATCAAGCCTCGGAGAATGACGGTCACTGTTGTCAGAATTTGCGCACAGGGTCCAGGGTGATGGTTGTTAGTCTTTCGGCACGATATTGATCAACGCCCAATGGCCTGACAACAGCGATTCACTTAGCAACCAGTAGCGTTACTCTTCAATTTGGGCCGTTCGCCCTACTCACTAGCCATAAAGGTTTTTTTGTGTTCTACCGATCACTATTGGTGTGATAGATGAAATTACCCTCGTGCCGACATCCCGCTTTGGGGCCCTACTATCTGCCCAACGCAGAGAGCAACATCTAGAGTTGGCAAAGCTAGCTGAATCGTCAGGGGGCTCGCTGACGGTACGCGACTTGCAGCAGATTGAGCGAGGTCGCTTTCAGCTGGACGACGACTTGACGTTACAGGTGGCTGACCTTTACGGGTTGCAGCCTGGCAGTGTCATGCCTGAGCGAAAAGAGCTCATTGTCGACTTCGATCATCATTTCATAGACACCTCCGGTAAGACGATGAACCTCGGTTCGGGCGATGACAAAGAGGTCCTGAGTCGGTACTTGACCCTTGTTTATTCGATGAGAGGTCAAGAACCAGGCACGCCTCTAGCTTTCCGTGAAAAGGACTTACAGACTCTTTCACAGGTCCTGGAACTCACCTACGACACCGTTGAGGTGGTACTCAACGAACTTATCGAAAACCACGCGGACGAACTCAAGGATCGTGGCTCGGTGCTAAGGGAGAAGCTAATCATTCCCGGTGCGGGGATCCTAGTTGCAGCGCTTTCGGTTGGCTCGTTGGTGTTCGTCGGTGCCTCAGAAGTTGAAAACAACACACAGCAACCCACTGATGCTGTTGCAATGGTGGACTCAGCGACAACTTCGCCCGAATTTGTCGGTTTCGTAGCGGATGTCCACGTTGACCTTGGACTGCGAGCTGAATCGTTGATTGGGTATGACTGGCAGGCCATTCTGCCCGGTTGGGAAATCAACTACGAACAATCAGGAGGGGGCCTCCGTGCGGTAACAGATCGCACAACTAGCGAGATCACAATGTATATCCAAGCTGATGAAAGCCCAGCCGTTGTTGCTGCGGCTCTAGCCCATGAACTTGGACATGCGATTGACCTAACGTACTTCACAGACGATCAGCGATTCGAGTGGCTCGAAGCTCGTGGAATGCCAGCCGTATGGTGGGCAGGCGATGGATTGAACGATTTCAACGTAGGCTCAGGTGACTTTGCAGAAGCAGTTGCGGCTTTGTGGGTTGGTTCACCAAGCTACTCAGAGCAGGGACCATTCTCAGAAACTGACTTACAGCTTGCTGAGAATATGATCAAAAGCATCAAAGCAAATCAGCAGATTGAAGTTATGTAAACGATGTCATAGGCATCGACTATAGTTGGGCCATGATCGTTCACGTTGTTGATGGCACCTATGAGTTGTTCCGTCACTTCTACGGCATGCCCAGTCGGCAGAATAGTTCTGGTCAAGAGGTAGCCGCCACAAGAGGTGTCGTGGAGCACCTGCTCAACATGATTGGCGAAGGAGCTACCCATGTTGGCGTAGCAACAGATCACGTTGTTGAGTCGTTCAGGAACGAGCTCTACGACGGATACAAAACTGGCGAGGGCATGGAGGAAGAGATCAAATCTCAGTTCCCACTGGTTGAACGAGGGATCGAAGCGATTGGGATCAAGTTATGTCCAATGGTTGAGCATGAAGCAGATGACGGAATGGCTTCAATGGCTGCGATCGCCGCAGCAGACCCTCGAGTTGAGCGGGTAATGCTCTGCACCCCAGACAAAGATTTGGCCCAGTCGGTTATCGAAGGAAGAGTACTGCAGGTTGATCGACGCAACAACAAGGTCCTTGATGTTGCAGACGTGTTTGACAAGTATGGGGTGGTGCCAGAATCTATCCCCGATTGGTTAGCGCTTACTGGAGATTCAGCAGACGGATTTCCTGGTTTGAAGGGTTGGGGTAAGAAATCTGCATCGAGTTTGTTGGCGGAGTATGGTCACATCGAGAATATCCCGCTCGACCCAAACAATTGGGTAGTCAAAGTTAGGTCTGCTGCTCGGTTGGCGGAAACCTTGGCAGCCCACATGGACGATGCCAAGCTGTTCAAGACTCTTGCCACACTCGCAGTTGACGCACCAACAATTCAGAATGTCGATGAGCTCAAGTGGAGAGGACCAACTGAGGATCTCGAGGCCTTCGCCTCGCTTGTAGAGTCAACAACCTTAGTAGACAAGGCCAAAGCGTTAGAGAACGCGCGGCATTAGGGACAGGCTAATTCCGAGCGCGCGTTTCACTACGACAGAGTGCACGGCACGGACGGTCCTATTCGGCTGTTGGTTGTGCTGTTGTTGTGCCTCCGAGGCCTTAAGAACAACAGCCGGATGTTGGACTTTTGAAGATATCATCTCGCTCTTCAGGCTGCCGCATGGCTCTCACTCAGCCCCCCGCACTTGTTGCAGGGCCTCAAAAACTGGGAGATTTGCAGTTGTTGAGATCCAGGGCTAGACCTTTGGTTGCCTCAGACTGACCTATGTGAGTCACTGGGTTTGGCACAATCGACTCTTTCTCTGATCCACAAGAGTCAAAGCTCCCTATCTCACCTCAAATCCACTGCCAGGTCCTTCTCCAGCATCCGCTGTTCCAGTCAGCGGCCCGATGAAATCAGCAGCCGAAACAAGCAGATCGCCACTCTCATCGCTGCTGAGATTTCCACTAGTTGAGGTGTTTTGATCTAGTTGGTAGCCCCGCCCGTTACCAAACGACACGTTGTCTTTGAGCTCAACGTTCGTAACGTTCTCAGTGCGGAAACCGTTCTCTGCTGCATTCCACACGGTGTTCGCAAACACGGCCGCTCCAGTAAGATCTTTGAGTCGGATACCGATGGCCTGCCGACATTGGTAATTGTTGTCACCAAAGCCGCTTGCAGTAATGTCATGAATCACGTTGTGGGCAATGGTTACGTTGGCAGTTCCCTGAGCTGAGATAGCTGCTTCACACCAGGTGTCCATGTTATAGATGTGGTTGTATTGAATTGTCACATTAGAAGCGTTGGGTTTGGTGTTTATCGCCTCAGACGTGGCCTGACCATTGTCATGCAATACGTTGTTGGTGATCAGGACGTTGCTGGTCGTTTCGCTGAAACCGCTCCCCTGGCCGATGTAGATGAGCTCGCCAAACACCGAGAAGTCTCGAAACTCATTTCCGCCCTTACGCTTGCCAGTGTCAGATACGTCGCAGCCGGCAATAGTAATAGCCTCAGAACCGTCGCTTACATGAATAGCTTCTTGCCCCATATCAGCAACGTTGCATCCAGCGATTAAGACATTCGAAGAAGTCTTCACCGTAATGCCTTTCATGGATTTCCTAGCTTTGAGATTGACAAGAGCAATGTTTTTCGACCCTTCAACCTTGATAGCGCCACGGGCTCCCAGAGACTCGTAGTCGCCAATTGCAAAGGTTGGGGGACGGTTAACGTCTAGCGCCCTAAACGTTATTGGGGCGGTCTGCATGCCTGATTTTCCAACGATAGCGAGCGATGGATAGGTGGCCTCAGAAAAACAGATGACGTCCCCGGCGTTTGATCTTTCTGCTGCTGTGTCAGCCGTTCGCCACGCAGAACTCAGTAGTGAGCCATCCTGAGCATCATCACCATCTGGTGAGACATAGTGCGTACAGCGACTGCCAGCTTCGATGGTAGCGCCTGAGTCTGCGACGCTTGAAGCGTAACCTGCTGTCATTGCTACTGGTTGAGGCTCGACAGAGGTTGACGGGGAGTCTTGATCTTCCGTTGCGGCACCGGAGGACAAGGTCGAAGCTGTGGGTCTGTTGAACGGATCCTGAGATGTAGTGCCTTGTGGGTTTGAGGTTGTGGAGGCTTGGGAGCCGGTAACGATTGGTGAAGTCGATCTACTGAGTGCAAATGCAATGACTGCTATTGCAACTACGCAAACTGCAACTAGTCCAATTAGTTGTTGCCGTTTTGCTATTCCGCCCATTCCACAATTCTATCACCTGAGCGACTTGAGCTTCAGTGGGCCACTTGGACTAGGGGAGTGCGACATTAGGGACGGGTTAACTCGCCGCGCTGACGTGGCATCGTCACCTCGATAGCCATACCCGAACCCGACACAAACCTCACAAACTGCAGGATGTTGGTTCTTGAGGTCCCGGGTTCGACCTTCGGCCGATCCGAGAAGATGACCTGCGTTGAATCCACTTGATATTTGGGTGGACTGGCTCGTTGAGTCGGATAGGACCGTCCCTATCGGCTCTTGTCAGCCTTGCGGCTCGGCTGTACCCTTGGGGGCTCGTTTGGCTGTTTCGGATACTGGGGAGGCCATGGGGCATCCATTAGGCCAGTCTCCAGATCTGTTTGATACATTTCTAATGCATTGTCTATCCGGCAGTTTGATAGCTCAGCCCACGGATCATCTTTCTGAGAGAGCAGGTCAGGTACATTCTCAATCGTGAATGATGCTGGCTTAACGTTGTCAATGTCTTCCCAAGGGAAGGGCGTGCTGACTCTGGCTTTTGATACTGGTCGGACACACCAAGTTCCAAATACTGTTTTGTGGGGAGCGTTCTGGTTATAGTCCACAAAGACACGTTCGCCTCGTTCTTCTTTCCACCAAGAGGCTGTAATCATCTCAGGATGACGTCTTTCAAGTTCTCTAGCAATGGCGACCGAGGCTTGACGAACTTCAATGGCCGTCCACTCGGGTTCGAGCTGTGCATAAATGTGAAGGCCCTTGTTGCCGGAGGTCTTGACGCCTGCGTCTATCTCCAGTTCATCAAGAAGTTGTTTGGTAGCTTTAGCAGCGGTCACAATATCGGCGAAGGTCTGTCCTGGGGAGGGATCGAGGTCAATTCGCAACTGGTCAGCAATCTCGATATCGTCTGCCTTATTAGGCCAAACGTGAAAACCTATGCAGCCCAAGTTGACTGCCCAGATTAGATGGGCAAGGTCTTCAATCACTAGAGCTTGAGAAGTGGTTCCGTTTGGCGTTGAGACTTCAACGGTTCTCAACCACTCAGGTGCGTTCTTAGGAACTCGTTTCTGAAAGAACGAGGAAGACTCCACTCCGTTTGGGAAGCGTTCTAACAGCACCGGCCGGCCACTCAAAGCAGACAAAACACATGACTCCATTTCGATGTAGTATTCAACCACATCAAGCTTGGTTACCCCAAGCTCTGGAAAGTAGACCTTTGAAGGGCTCGAAACCTCTAGAGTTCGGCCCGCTACTTCAAGCTCTACAGATTCTTTAGCCATGTGTCGCACCCAGCACGCGATCGGCTCCAAACGGTTCGGGCTCCACAAGCTGGTCAGTTGTGCAGTCTTGGGGATCTTTATCGTCTCTCCAGCGAAGCATCTTTGTAACTTCTCTGAACCTGCCACCAAGGGTTGAACCGTATTTGACTTCCACGACAAGCTCAGGTCGAAGCGCAATCCAAGAAGAATCTCTAACTCCAGCCCAACGATGTTGAACTCCGGGCATTTGGCCTGTGTTAGCTTCGGCCTCAGCCCAGTCTTTCCAGGGATGATTAGCAAGCGCTTCTTCTTTGTAAGGAGCAAGGATGGCAACCAGTTCCTGCCGTTTCTTGGCAGTAAAGCTTGAAGCTACGCCCACGTGTCGCAATCCGTCGGTGTCATAGAGGCCAAGAACAAGCGAGCCTACTCCTGCACCATCTTTGTGCATTCTGTAGCCAGCCACAACAGCGTCTGCTGTGCGCACATGCTTGAGTTTTATCTGCGATCGTTTATTTTCCTCATACAGACCGCCTAGAGGCTTGGCGATGATTCCATCTAAACCCGCTCCTTCAAAACTGTAGAACCATTTCATTGCAGTCTGTCTGTCTTTAGTAGCGGGAGTTAGATGAATGGGAGGTGCAGCTGCATGCAAGACCCCTTCAAGAATTTCACGACGTCGTTCAAAGGGTTGCCCGGTCAAGTCAATATCGCCGTGACATAAAATGTCGAAAGCAAGAAAGCTGGCTGGAATCTCAAAACTGAGTTTGTTGATCCTTGATTCGGCTGGGTGGATTCGCTGTTGAAGGGTTGCGAACTCGAGCTTGTTTTGTTGGATAACAACAAGTTCGCCATCTAACACGCATTTTTCTGGCAAGTTCGCTTTTAACGGTTCGACCATCTCCGGAAAATAGCGTGTCAGGGGCTTTTCGTTTCGGCTGCCTAAAACCAGTTCATCACCATCTTTGAAAACGATGCAGCGGAAACCATCCCATTTGGGTTCAAAGAGGAGGTCATCTCGGTCGGGGAGCTCCGGCAAGGATTTAGCCAACATCGGCTTAACTGGTGGGTTTACTGCCAGGTCCATGTTTCCAGCCTAGTCGCGAAGTGCCTATAACGACGGAGGGGGGACGTCGGGGGGCGGGTCCGGATGGTTCTATGAGGGTAAAAGGGGATAGGCACAAGTCGCTTTTGAGGCGAATCGTCGCTTTATCCACTAGCCTAAATGCGATGACTGAAGTATCTATGCAAGCTCAGATCGATGATCTAGAGCAACGTAAGAAGGAAGCTTTAAACGCAGGCCCTGAAAAAGCTGTTCAACGGCAGTTAGAGAAGGGCAAAATGTTGGCCCGTGAGCGTATCGAGTACTTTCTTGATGAGGGCTCGTTCCACGAACTTGACATGTTGGCCCGTTCCCGTCACCCAGAGGCCAAGTCTCGGCCATACACAGATGGTGTAATTACTGGTTGGGGAACAGTTGACGGTCGTAAAGTTTTCGTCTTCTCCCAGGATTTCACTATTAATGGCGGATCCCTCGGCGAAGTTTTTGCCGAGAAAATCCACAAGCTGATGGATATGTCACTCTCAGTTGGAGCTCCACTAATTGGCTTAAATGACGGTGCAGGCGCCCGTATCCCTGAGGGTGTAGTAAGCCTTGATGGCTATGGCGGTATTTTCTACCGCAACGTTCAGTCTTCTGGCATCATTCCGCAGGTAAGCGTAATTCTCGGCCCCTGTGCTGGTGGCGCTGTTTACAGCCCGGCTATGACTGACTTCATATTTATGGTGAATGAATCTTCTCACATGTTTATTACGGGGCCAGATGTAGTTAAGACTGTTACTGGCGAAGATGTGACGCTTGAAGAACTTGGTGGAGCGCAAAGCCATTCGGCAAGATCAGGCGTCGCTAACTTTGTTGCAGATTCTGAAACAGCGGTTTTGGATCAGGTGCGAAGACTGTTGTCATTCTTGCCGAGCAACAATATGAGTGAAGCGCCAGTCAGAGAGACCGAAGACTCGGCCGATCGTGCCTGTGAAGCACTCACCGAGATTCTTCCAGAATCAGTTTCGCTTCCTTACGATATGTGTGAAGTCATAGCTGAGATCGCTGATGATGACGACTTTATGGAGTACTCGCCTAACTGGGCTGGCTCAGTTGTGTGTGGATTTGTGCGAATCAATGGCCAATCTGTTGGCGTTGTAGCAAACCAGCCCAACGTGTTTTCAGGGGTTCTGGATATCGAAAGCTGTTCTAAGGCTGCCAGATTCGTCCGCATGTGTGACTCTTTCGGACTGCCGCTGTTAACTCTTGTCGATGCTCCAGGGTTCCTCCCGGGAGTCGACCAGGAACATGGTGGAATTATTAGACATGGTGCAAAGCTTCTCTATGCTTATGCAGAGGCCACTGTTCCTCGCATCACCGTTGTGTTGCGCAAAGCCTACGGTGGGGCATATGTTGTAATGGATTCAAAGGGAATTGGCTCAGACCTTGTATTGGCTTGGCCATCGGCTGAGGTGGCCGTGATGGATCCAGGTGCAGCAGTAGACGAAATCTACGCATCAGAGATTTCATCAGCAGGCGATGCCAAGTCCAAGCGGATTGAGCTGATTGAGAAATACCGAACCGAACAGGCAAGTCCTTATGCTGCTGCCGAGCGTGGTTATGTAGACGAAGTAATAGAGCCATCACAAACCAGAGCTAAGGTGGTTGAGGGCTTCAAGATGTTATCAAGCAAGTATGCAGAAGTTCCTGAGCGCAAGCACGGCAACGTTCCTCTCTAAGGTAAGCATGATTGAAGTCATCAAGGTAACTCCAGAACCAACTCCTGACCAGTGGATGTTAATTGATCAAGCTATCAACGCAGCTTGGCCCAAGAAGGCTACTCCAGTTAAGCAGCCAACAAACTCTTGGCGTTTTTCTCGCCGCCGTTGGCATTAGATGGACACGGGGGACGGTACTAAGTGTCCGTCGAAAAACGCGTGCGCTATGCCGCTCTTAACTTGTTCCACTCGTGCTTCGAAACATCACGCCAGGTCGACTGTCACCCGAACTCTTGCTCGGTAACCTCAAAGCGGTCCCCCCGCACTTGTTGAGGGGGCTCAAGCTCTAGGGCGTATAGGTGCTGAGACTCCCGGCTCGTGTCGCTTTGCTTACCGCCGCAGAATGACTTTATCGATTGCTGGTGT
>JAHDFH010000054.1:8663-13172 GCA_020628305.1 Acidimicrobiales bacterium
ACTACCCGAATAAAGGTAGGTATAGCAGGGGTGGAGCGTTCTGCGTCGAAGGTGTAGCCCATGTTGTTGAAATTGTGTAGTTCGTCCGGCGTTGTCGGCTTATTGATTGTGATCCAGCGTGCCATTGAGCCTCTTGCTTTCTTGGCAAAGAAACTAATCACTTTGTAGTCCTTACCATCTTTGCTGTCGAGGAAGCGCGGTGAGACAACCGGAGCTTGGAGCTGTTTGATATCTACTGCTTTGAAATACTCATTTGACGCCAAATTAATCAAGGCTGGAGCACCAGGAGAAGCTTGCACAGCTGAGTCGACAGCAGGAGCTAGCTGAGGCTTCCAAAATTCATACAAAGAGCTAGTGCCAGCTAGGGAAACTTTGGTTCCCATCTCCAAGCGGTACGGCATGATGAGATCTAGCGGTCGAAGCAGACCATACAAGCCCGACAGAATGCGGACATTTTTTTGGGCATCTCCAAGCTGTTTAGCTGTAAGGCTAGGAGCATCGAACCCTTGGTAGACGTCGCCTGTAAATGCAGCGATCGCAGCAGCGGATTCTTCAGTCTTGTGCGTAGGAGCGCTCCAGTCTTGGTAGCGATCGAAGTTGAGTTCGGCCAGCGCATCCGATACCCCAAACATCTGTGCAAGATCTGAAGGGGAAAACTCTCGCAGCTCGTTTACCAGCACCTCTGACGATTTGAGGAAAGCGCTGATGGTGGTTTTACCAGTGGCTATCTTGTTTTCAAGATCGATGGATTTAGCGGGGGACAGGACACAAAGCATTTCGGCTCCTAGTTTGCGCGCTCTTGTAGTTTACGTTCGCTCAAGTTAATGCGCCAGATCATTTGTGTCACTCGAACGCACAAGCCAATAGTTACACCAGCAAGAAGAAAGTGAATTAGAAGAAAGGTCAAGGATTCGTCAGCCGTGAAAGTTGAGTAACTGCTAGTAATCCAACGGCTAATGCTGATCGCAGTGAAAGCGCTGACTATAAATGTAAACACTCCCGTCTGAATGATGTCCTGCGTCCAGAGATACAACGAGATGGTTAGTACGACTGCAGCAGCGATGAACATAATAGGAATTGTCTGCGGGTCGCCACTTGATTCGTCAATAATGTTGAAGAGTCGATTTGCCCATATGAAGGCAGTCCAGACCGCTAAAAGTAGCGTTGTTCGCAGCATATGAGGACAATTCTAGCGTTTAGGGCTCCTAACTCGGCAAGCCTGATGTACTACAACGCAAAAATCGCTGTAACCTTTATACAAGCGGATATATGCATGTAGATGCATTTCATTAAAGGCGGATTGATGTTAAGTAGCATTAAGGGACTTACAACAGTTGTGTTGACGGTGCTCATTGGAGCAGCTGTTCTATTGTTCAGCAACACAGCCACAGCAGTTGGTGGAAGCGAGCTTGTAGATCAACAGAGTTGGGGCGTGCAGGGCACTCCGCAGGTTGATGCAAATGGCGATGTCGTGCTCGACGATGCAGGCAGGGCGACCTACACTTACTCAGAGACCAACAACTTTGAGACTTACAATAACCCAGGCTTTATGATCAACCAGGTGGGTGACTACGTTTATGTTGGCGGTAAGTTCACCGAACTTACTAACGGACAAGAAGTTATTCCGCAAGCCAACTTTGCCCGCTTTGATGTACACACTGGCGAGCCTGATCGCAACTTCACACCTTATGTCAAGCGAGCGGTTATCACTTCCGTGGAGCATAATGGTGACCTTATTATCGGTGGTGAGATCGGCCGCTACAACGACAATCGCCAAGGCGAAAAAGGTATTGGTGCCCTGGCAAAGATTGACACCGCCACAGGTCAGCTAGATACAGCCTTTAAGGCTCGAGTGTTCGGCGGAAATTCGGTAGTTAGAGACGTTGTCGTTGCTGACGATGGGTGGCTCTACGTCGCTGGTAACTTCGACACCGCAAACGATGGCGGGGACGCAGTTGCAGTTGAAGGTCTTGCTCGCTTCAATCCTGATACAGGCGAACTTGATCGTTCTTGGATTCCTAAGGGTCTTGGTTTTCAATCCTTCTGGGGTGTTGATCGCAGTCATAACTCTGACGTTGTATATGTAGCTGGCTTGAGTCAAGATCAAGCGGTTCACCATGGTTTCCGTGGAATAAGCAGTGTTGATGGCTCAGTCGTATGGGATGAGTTTGTTCCAACTGATAAACCAGAGATTAAAGAGCCAATCTATGATGTTGTAGCCACAGAAAACGGCAACATCTTTGCTGGTGGTCGTCAGCACTCGCTCTATATATACAACGAACTCAACAACATGGCGGTTGTAGCGAACCACGTGACAGACGAGGACATCTCACTTCGAGCAAACGACATTAGGCGCCCAGATGTAGAAACCAGACGCAAGGGTGGCGACTACCAGAGTGTCAAGCGCTTTGGCGACACCATATACGCAACCTGTCATTGCTGGGGCTTCCACGAGACGGTAGTAGGATCACTCGCAGTCTTTTCTCTCGGAACATTGGATCTTTCTGAGGTTAATGGAACCCAAACCGGTTGGGCGAACGGCATTATTGCATACGATGTGAACACTGGCCTGCGAAAGATGGACTTTGATCCTGTGATGTCGGGTGTTGGCGGTGGCTGGGACTCCCTGGTTGACTCCAAGGGTTGTGTCTGGACTACTGGGCAGTTCGATTCTGTTGGCCTTGGCGACGCCAAACGCAACGCACGCAACCTTGTTCGTTTCTGCTCTGGTAACCAGATCCCTGGCGGCGGTGTAACACCACCAGTGGTGGAAACAACGACCACGATCGAAGCAACAACAACTACTCAAATGCCTTTGGTTGAAGAGACGGTAACAACTGTTGCAGAAGAAACCACAACAACAGCCGCAGAAGGCACCACTACTAGCCAAATGGATCTGATAGAAACCACTACAACGTTGAATCTGTTCGAGACAACAGTTGAAGAGACTCTTGTGGAGACTACTGTGGCAGGCGATGTGGTTGATAGCACGATAGAAATAGTGGATACGATCGACTCAACGGTCACAACTATTGTCGACATTGTCGAAAGTACAGTGGAAGAAACCACAACCACTATTGCAAGTACCGTCGCTGAAACAACGGCAACTACCCAAGTTCAGGTAGTTGAGGCAGCTGAATCAGCCTCTACCGGAGAAGCAGCCCCAGCAGTTGCGGTTACAGGATCACCTAAATACACAGGTTAATAGAGCTGGAGGGAAGGGAGCTGACGTGCTAAATGGTAGGTCAGCTCACCTAGCGAAGCTGAGTCTGTTGCACCTAGTAGCGATTCGCTTCTTAATGGGAAAATAGTAATACATTTTCACTGGAGACAGACAATATGAACCGGATCAAACTTCTACTCGGAGTAGTTATAGCTTCGCTCGTAGCAATACTGCTGACAGCAAGCGCTAGTTCCGCCCAGGCTAACTGGGACGATTCAGACTTTGAGACAAAACAGCGCACCAGCTGGGGACTAGTTAACCAAGGGACTAGCCGGACTTTAAACTTCGACTCGCTCGGGTGGGCTTTGGAAGAGACCAACGGTCAGGTTTATGTTGGTGGCAACTTCCTCAACTTAACCAATGGCGTAGCTGTTGAATCTCAGGCGTATATCGCTGCAGTTGACATGCGAACAGGCGTGCCGAATCTATCGTTTGACCCGGTAGTCGGCGGCGTTGTGATGACCATCGAAGAAGCTTCAGATGGAGGGCTCTTTGTCGGTGGCGAGATGGGAACTTGGAACGGTGAGCAAATAGGAGCTCTCGTCAAGATTGATCCAGTTACGGGTGATCGAGATGGATCTTTCAATGGTCGTGTCTACGGTGACGCTTCAGTAGTTCGTGACATCCACGTAGGCCGTGACGGATATCTTTACGTTGGTGGTTCATTCAACACTGCTAATGATGGCGGTAACCCAATCGCAGTTCAAGACGTGGCTAGATTCAACTTGAATACCGGAGCCCTTGACCGCTCTTGGACCCCAAATATTGATACGTTCAACGGCGTGTGGGGTGTGGCTCGTAGCCATCGCAACGCTAATGTCTATATAGCTGGCCGAAGCAATGACCGTGTGGCTAACCCTGGTGTGCTAGGGGTAAGTGCGTCCAACGATTCGGTCATCACTTGGGATGATCTTCAAGAAAATCAGGTCCACAACGGAACTTGGATGCATGATGTTGAGGCGTTGCCTAATGGTAAGGTTTTTGTTGGTGGTACTCAGCATGGTTTGTATGTTCATGATGAGTTGAACAGTATGAATCTTGTTATTAATCATGCGACTAATTATCACAGTGATTATCAGGATAGTAATTTGCGTCGTGGTGGGGATTTTCAGGAGATTGAGGTTGTTGGTGATCGTGTTTATGCGACGTGTCATTGTTGGGGCTCTCACGTCTCTCAGGACACATTGATTGCTTACCAAGGGAGCCTTTCCTTAACGGGTGCGACCTACACGGGTTCTGTTTCTGGTGTGATTGCTTATGATGCTGATACTGGTGAGCGGGATCAG
>JAHDFH010000055.1 GCA_020628305.1 Acidimicrobiales bacterium
TTTCTCACTCATCGCACCACAAGCATTCGTACTACATCATCAAACATGCTGATGCTCTGACTGGCTTCACTGAACGAGATAAAGAGCTCGTCGCTTTGGTAGCGAGATTTCATCGCCGAGCAAAACCGAGTGACCTAATCCCAGAGTTCGCTGCACTCAACGGGATTGATAAACACCTTGTTAGAACGCTGGCAGGGATTTTACGTCTAGCGAAAGCTCTAGACCGGCGCCATCTGGGTGTGGTCACTGCGATCAAGTCGAAGGTGACTGATGGCGAGGTTATTCTTGATCTTTCGTCTGTGGGGGATGATCTAGAGCTCGAGACCTACTCAGCGAAAGAGAATGCTGACATTCTCGAAGATGCTTTAGGAGTCAAAATCAGGCTTATCCGGTCTCCTTACGGTGCCGACTAAGCGACAAATGAGCTGTATTTGTCACATCAAATGAGCTAGATTTTGAGTATGCGGATTCTCTGGCTAGCGCCAATTCTCTTTATGGTTAGTTGCGGTGCGCTTGCTAGTGGTACACCAGAAGCAACAGATGAGCTCTCTGTGAGAGAGACAGCCCAAAGGCTGATCTCGAACGACATAGCCGAAACTATCGGTCAGGGTGCGTTGTCGCCGGTTTGCGAAGAAGTTGCTGAGCCGTACCACGGCAGAGAATTTTTATGCTCTGCAACTGCTGGGGAGAAAAACATTTATTTAACTGGACGAATTGAAGATGATGGTCGAATCTCATTAAAGACATCTAACGTTCTCCTAGCTAGTGACTTGCCACAAATAGAGGCGGCAGCGATTAGCTACACCAACGCCTCTTTGGGCACTACATACGGGACTGAAGCTTTCTCTTGTGGATCGGGCTCGATTGTTTTAAACCCCGAGAGAGTCTTTGCCTGCACCTTTGTGGATCCAGCAACAGGCCAGGCTTATGGAGCACAAGTTCAATTAGAGAGCATGGAAGAAAAGACTGTGAGAGTAACTATTGATTCTCAGCCACAAGGCTAAAGGTAAGCTGGCGGGCGCCCACATCAACGCTATTTAAGCGCAGCAAGATCTCTTGCCCGTGCTTAAGGTCCCAATCTTGAAGTTCATAGATAACAGCCGATGAATCGATTTGAATAACTGAAACAGCTTTGTCTTTTATGTGTTTCTTGTTAATAACTCTTGCTTTGAATGTTTGACCAACTTGGTCCTTCAGAACCACACATTCGATGTAGTCGATCATGGCACGATCGAGAGCCGAAGCTAGTTGGTTAGATCGGTTCATTATGCCCGGAAGCTCACTTACATCTGCTGCCCAGTTAGGAGCGGTCTTGTTACTGAAGTGGGCAATTAAGATCTCGTTGTTAAATCGGTCGACTAGCCGACGCAATGGAGCGGTGACATGTGCATAGACAGAAGCAATAGCGCTGTGCTCGAGATCCTCACCTGAAAGGTTTGTGTGGGCCAAAGAAACGTATGAAGCTCCCCTAAAGGCTCTAGTAGCTTGGTTCAAGAAAGCAAACTCTGCAGTAGTTGATGGGAATATAGATCTAACAAACGTGGCGTAACTGCTATCTTCTGGCCAATGTAGGTTTAGCGCTTCAGCAACTTGCCGTAATTCTTCCTCCACCTCCGGATCAGTGCGGGGGAGAGTTCGCAGGATCCCGGCCCCCAATTCGCTCAGAGTTTTCCCGGCAACAATTCCAGTGAGCAGAGAAAGCTGGGCATTGTATTTCTCAACCTGTAGTGGAAAGTTGAGCTCCAATCTGTATTGCTGGCCCGTGGTGTGGACCTCTTGGCTTGGCAGGTTGATGCTGACTGCATCTCGTTGCGATTCTTGAAGGATTCGTGCTTTGCCAACTGCAGCGAGCAGTGCAAGCTGCGGATCAGTACCTTGGTCCAGCCTCTGTTGAGCTTCCTGATAAGTGATTGCCTCAGCTACCTGAATAGTGCTACGTTGCAGCCGCCATTGACTCGGGAGTCCATCTTCGGTAAGTTCGATTGTCCAAAGAGCACACGGTTTGGTCGTGCCAGCCAGAAGGCTGCCTCGATCCTCGGAGATTGTGGGAGGGTATAACCCCGCTCGCATATCTGGACTGTATTGAGTAACCCCTCGCCGTTTTGAAGCGGCATCAATGGCAGAACCTGGTTCTACAAATTCTGCAACATCAGCTATGGCGTACAAAACTTGGAAGCCCTGATTGGTGCGCTCAATATAGAACGCTTGATCTAGGTCGGTGGCACCTGGGGGGTCAATAGCAATAAAGGGGAGGTGAGTGTGGTCTAGTCTGTCATAGTGAGCAGAGAATTTGGCTTCAGCTTCTGCTATTTCCTCTAGTGTGAACTCTGAATCAATCTCTAGATTGTCTCTGATAGCAGAAAAATCAAGCCCAATGCGGTCATAAATGCGGGAGTTTTTCATGCTTTAGGCGTTGCCCTGCAGCTTCTCGTCGATTCGATTGCTCACACGAGA
Organism: Acidimicrobiales bacterium; assembly: GCA_020628305.1. Classification (GTDB taxonomy): domain Bacteria; phylum Actinomycetota; class Acidimicrobiia; order Acidimicrobiales; family SZUA-35; genus JAHDDW01. The sequence continues at coordinate 2,455 of JAHDFH010000055.1, forward strand.
GATCGCCAACTTGCCGTCGGTGTCTAGAGCCTCAAAGAACCAAGTGCTCAGATCTTGTTCGTGCCCTGGCTGCGCTTTGAGGAAGGCCTTGCGTCCCAGATCTGAAAGGATGGCCCAGAGGCCTCTGCGATCATCGCTGCACTCCTCACGAGTTAGATAACCAATCTTCTCCAAACGGTCAACCCTGTATGTGAGCCGACTCCGCGACACGAGCACCTCTTCAGCTAGATCAGACATGCGAACGCGGCGGTCAGTTGAGCTCATCAAGGTAGCAAGGATCTGATAGTCAGTTAAAGAGAGGTGTGATCGTTCCTGGAGTTCGTGGTCGAGCTTCTCCATGACCTTAACACTGGCGGTCATGTACGCCTGCCAGAGCTGTTTATCTTGGTCTGAGATCTCCACGTCCATGATCCTAGTTCGGAACTGGGAAGAATTCACTACTTTTTCATCTTCGTTGACAATTTGAACACCATGTTGTTGTGCGGGCATCAATGACTTTGGACGAAAGCGCCTTACCGCAACGCAAACATGGTTCACCGGCTCGGCCGTAAGCAAGAAGTTCGTGTTGGTTTTGGCCCTCAGCGTCGAAAGCATTTCGGTAATCACGCAAAGTAGTTCCGCCGTTATCGATGCCCTTTTGTAGCGCCACCTGAATAGCTTCTAGGAGATCTTTAGCTCTTTGCTTGCTGATTGTTTTGGCTGTTGGATTAATCTTTGCCATCCACAGGGCCTCGTCAGCGTATATGTTGCCAACGCCCGCAATGGGTCGTTGTGAGAGTAGTTGAGTCTTGATTGCTCGAGAACTTTTCTTCAAAGCAGCCCAGAAGTCTTCTACGTTAACTTCGCTGCCGAAAGGTTCTGGCCCCATCGTCTTGAGAGTAGCGATCTTTGAATAGTCACCAGCCTCGACTAGCCGTAGTCGCCCAAAGCGGCGGACGTCAATGAACTCAAAATAGCGAGCCATGGAATCATCAAGCTCAAGCCAAGCTCGTCGGTATGGGTTATCGGTTAAAGAGTCCGAAAAACTCACCTTGCCAGTCATGCCAAGATGAACAATAAACTCCTGACCAGCATCAGTTGCAGCGAGAATAAATTTACCTCTGCGGTGGACTGACTGAAACTGAGAACCTATAACTTCGAGAGCTGGGGTGAACTTGTCCGATGGGTGCGAGTCAGCGTTGATCACGGTGGAACCAACTAGATACGGCTCTATCTGTGACCTTACTGTTTCAACTTCAGGAAGCTCGGGCATTACATCCGATCAGGTACAGGTATGCAAAGCATAAAACACAGCTGTTTAAGCATCTCCTCGGTAAAAGCTACAAGCGCAAGCCAGGATTGTTGCGTCTCAGAGCTTTCTTGCGAGAGAATATGGCACTGGTCATAGAATTGGTTGAACGTTGAGGCCACCTCGTACGCATACTCTGCCAGTAAGTTGGGGGCGTTCTGCTCTATGGTCCGCTCAACCACTTCTTGAAGCTTCAGGACCACCAGGATGAGGCTGGTTTCAGCCTCATGGCATGGCGTTTTAAAGTTGCCGGCGCTAATTCCCGCCTCGTTCGCTTTAGCTTGCGTTGACTTTGCTCGAACCGCGACGTACTGCAAATATGGGCCGGTTTGACCTTTAAGGTTGGTGAAACGATCTAGGTCGAAACTGTAATTAGTTAGACGGTGATTGCTGAGCTCTCCATAAGCTAGCGCAGCGATGCCAACCTTTTTTGCGAGCTCAGTGCGGGCCGCTACGTCAAAGTCTTGAGCGAGGTTGCCCTCGTTAATTTTTTCTAATGCAAGGTCACCAGATTCTGCCACTAGATCAATTAGTCGAGGCAGATTCCCATCACGAGTTTTCAATGGAGAACCGTCGGGACCATTGACCGTTCCATTGGCGGCGTGGATCAATTCGACATCATCTGGTGCGATGCCCGAAAGTCTCGAAGTTCTGAACACCTGCTCAAAGTGCAGCGACTGTCGGTTGTCGACTATGTAGACAACCTTGTCAACGTTGAAATCATCAACACGCTCTTCGATTGTTGCCACATCGGTCGTTCCATAAGTGAGTCCGCCCCTTGAGTTCAGTAACATGAGCGGCGGAATATCTTCTTTGTCGTCTTCCTGAACCACGTTCACAACTAGTGCTCCGTCGCTTTCTTCTGATACTCCCGTTTTGCTAATTCGTTTAATCATGGCATCAACACGGTCAGCTACTGATGCTTCACCGAGCCACAAATCAAACTCGACACCTAGACTGCCGTAGGTCTCTTTCAAAGCTTCAGCTGAAACGTTGAAGAAATGCTGCCATAAGGCTCGGTAACCTCGTCTTCCTTCCTGTAACGCAACAGTGGCAAGTTGGGCCTTCTCGGCAAATTGGGAATCTTCTTTGCACATGCTCGAAGCTTTAGGGTAAAGAATTTCTAGGTCTTGAATTGTTACGGGGGACTCTGTTGGGTAGTCACCTTCGTAGGTCTCATCGAAGTAGACCATTTCGGGTTGTTCGAGTTCCATAATGGCTACTAGTTGACCCATTGGCAGCCCCCAATCGCCCAGGTGGACATCTCCAAGAGTTTCGAAACCGGCTAGCCGATACGTGCGCTTAAGGCTCTCGCCAATAAGAGCGGTACGTAAATGGCCCACGTGCAGGCTCTTCGCAACGTTAGCTCCTCCGTAGTCAATCATCACTTTCTTGTCGCCGTATGGACTAAGCCCAAAGGCTTCGGAGTTTGCAGCTTCAGCGATCTTGGATTGTAAATACTCTGGAGTTACCTTGATATTTAAGAAGCCTGGGCCGGCCACCTCGACACTTGCTATTTCATCAGCCTGTGCCAGGATCGCCGCAACAGCATCTGCCAGTTCTCGAGGGTTCTTGCCTGCTTTCTTCGCTGCCGGCATTGCATCATTGCATTGGAACTGGCACAAGTCAGGACGCTGTGAGTAAACTACGTTTCCGACGCTTGAATCGGCGCCTGCTTGGGCAAAAGCTTCACCACAAAGTTCTGATAACTCACTTAATATCGACATTGGATCACTCTAGCGTCCAGCACTGACAAGGCGCAATAGAGCACTGGTGAAGATAGCTTTAAGGGGAGAGGACTTGCCTATGCCTGTACAAACTCTTGGAATAATCGGTGGCGGCCAATTGGGTCGAATGTTGACAATCCCCGCCAAGCAAATGGGCTATGACGTAGTTTGTATTGACCCTACGCCAAACTGTCCTGCCTCCCAGGTTGGGGCAAGACAGATTGAAGGATCGTTATCTGACCGTCAAGCATTGCAGCAGCTGTTTGAGTTAAGCGATGTAGTAACATGGGAAATCGAGCACATAGATACCGAAGTGCTAGGCAAGGTGGCAGCAAACTCCGAGGCTGTTTTGAGACCTCCAATTTCTGATCTGAAGATGATTCAAGACAAGCTTAGACAGAAGCAGTTCCTTGATGACGCCGGTATAGCAGTAGCTGAGTTTGAGCAGATCAACGGCCGTTCAGATGTTGAACAGTGCCTTGAGAATTGGGGTGGACTTGTCCTTAAATCGCGCAAAGGTGGTTTCGATGGGAGAGGCAATTTTGTTGTCAGAAACCAGACTGATATCGATGAGGCCTTTGGCTCTCTAGATGGTGACCTTTACGCTGAACGCCTGGTTGATTTCTCATCAGAAGTGGCAGCCATTGTTGTAAAAGGCTCAAGTGAAGTGCTGGTTTATCCCGCAATTGATACCGTCCACGAAGACAACATCTGTGTGTCCTGCACAGTGCCTAGTCGTCTTGGTAAGCCAACCCAAGGCCAGGTTGTCAACTTAGCGAACAAAACCGCCAGACAATTACAAGGCCCAGGTGTGTTTGCGATCGAGATGTTTGTGACTGACAGTGGCGTGCTGGTGAACGAGATCGCCCCTAGGGTACATAATTCTGGTCACTTAACGATTGAAGCTTCTGTCACTTCTCAGTTTGAAAACCACGTTCGTGCGGTCTTCGGTCTTCCGGTTGGCGACACTTCGACCAAAGTTGCTACAGCAGCAATGGTGAACATCCTTGGACGAAAGGCTGCCGAGTTCTCAACAGAATCTCTTAGAGACCTTCCCGAGGTCAAGGTGCACTGGTACGGCAAAGCACCAGTGAAACCTGCAAGAAAGATGGGCCACATTACTGCAACTTCACAAGACGCTGCCGATGATGTATTGTCGAGGTGCTTACAGGCCAGAGAGAAGTTGGATTTGTGATGAGTGCTCCAAAAGTTGCCGTGATTATGGGGTCAGTGAGCGACGCAGATGTCGCCGACAAGGCAATTGAAGTTCTTGAAGAGTTTGAGGTTAGCTACGAAGTTGGTATTAAGTCAGCTCATCGGACGCCTAATGAAATGCTTACCTACGCAGAGGGGCTTGCTGACAGAGGAGTTCAGATTGTTATAGCGCTTGCCGGGGGATCCGCTCATCTGCCAGGCATGGTGGCATCTTCAACGTCTGTTCCGGTGTTGGCTGTTCCGGTGCGTCGATCCCAACGAGGACATGGTGATGAGGCAATGAAGAGTTCCATTGCTATGCCGCCTGGTATCCCTCTAGCTGTATTTGGGGATAACGCTGCCGATCGCGCTGCTTTGTTTGCGGTCAGAGTTCTGGGCTTGAAGGATGACGATCTAAACAAGCGGTATCAACAGTCACAGCAAGAGATGGCTGATGCTGTGGTGGCTCAAGATCAGAGTGTTGCAGAGCTCGGTTGGAAAGAGTTCCGCAACAATTAGCGAGCTTGTTGAATGCCGAACCCACGCAACGAAAGCTTGGGGCCAAACTTGGGGGCGGAACCAGACATTTTTGCAAGCCTAATTACGCGCCAGCGGTGCCCTCTGTAGGGCTCAAGCAGTTCAAGCATTCTGGCATCATTGGCTCTTGCTTCTCCGGCTAAGAGCCACGCAACGGTGTTGGGAATGTGATAGTCGCCGACCGGAACTGCATCCGAGTCTCCCATAGCTGCTGCGACCACTAGATTGGAAGTCCAAGGCCCGATCCCTGCAAGGGACTCGAGCCGGTCTTTTACTTGGTGGCTACCTTTTGTCTGATCTGAGATGAGCCTTGGCATTTCTTTGGCGCCGTTGATCAGGGCTTGCGCTCGTTTGCGCTCTATTCCTAGCGGATGCAAGTCAGCATAGGAGAGTTGAGCGACCGTCTCATAAGAGGGCAGAAGACGTCCAGAGCTTGGCCCGGGAGCATCTTCCCCGAATTTCTTCGCTAACGCTCGAACAGACTGTTTTGCCCTTGTGACTTGAACTTTTTGACTGAAGACTGCTCCAACGAGAGCGTCCCAAAGAATATCGGTTCGACCGAGCTTGAACTTGTTAGATCGCCACAGTCTGTCTAGGTGGCCTTCAGCGACAAATCCTGAGGTGTCATCTTCTGTTCCGAGCAGGCGAGGCACCTGGTTTTTGATCCAGTCAGAACCCTCGCCCCAAATTTGAGCCGTGACGGTTGCAGGGCCTATTGCTTCGATGCGCGCAGTGGCTGGGCCGTTGGGTGTGCGCGTACACCACCATGCAGCGGGACCCACAAGAACTGGGGCCTTTGTCCCGCGTATAGCTGCAATGTGATTGAATTCAGGATCGAACTCAAACTGAGCAACTAGATCGGGAGAGCTAGCCATTAGCTAGCTTCAGCGTGATGCTCCACATGGCTTGACTTTAGCAGGTCAATAATCTCTTCAAGAATGAATATAAACTTGCGACTATCTGGCAGGCGGCGGGCAGGTAGGCGACCATCGCCGGCCATAGTTAGCACGGTTCGAGGGTTTAAATCTAAGAGTTCCGCCACCTGAGCACTTGTTAAAGTCGGTTTATATGCAGCTCTTATGGCGTCATATCCGTCGTTTTGGCTCTTCATACTCCTAAATACTAGTGCCAGAATGGGTAAATCAACCAGTTAACCCCGGGATCTCGTCAAGATTTGAATTTTTTTGTCGATTATTCAGATGTGAGGCTTATAAAGCGGAATTCTGAGAGAGGCGCCAGCCTTGTGGAATTTGCCTTGGTCGCGCCCTTGTTCTTCTTACTGATCTTCGCCATTATTGAGGGTTCTGCCTTATTCTATGCTCGTAACACGATTGGCCTGGCGGCAGCGGACGCTAGTCGTGCTGGATCGATCGACTCTTTCGCTGCTGATGCCGATGTAGGGATCGTAAAGTCGTTAGCTGATGCTGAAGATCGAGTGTTCGGAGCGAAGATTGACAGGATCATAATTTTCAGAGCTGAAGAGGACGGTGCCATTCCTAGCGCAGGTTGTCGCAGCGGTGTCTCTGATTCAACTTGTGCAGTCTATGAACCAGCTAATTTCGACAGCCCTTCCTGTTCTGGCTGGTGCCCATCTAACCGCCAACCCGATGACCTATTGGGTGTTTGGGTAGAGACCACCTACGAAGGTCTTTCAGGAATGAATCCGTTTAATGTTACATGGTCAGAACAACGATTCTCTCTAGTGGAACCGGAGTTGTAAATGTTCAAACGATCCGGAAAACGCAGACGAACTGAGCGAGGAGCAGCCTTGGTTGAGTTTGCGATTGTGCTGCCGATTCTTATAGGGCTTTTCGGTGCAGTCATCGATTTTGGTGACGCATGGTTTACATCTACATCGGTGCAGTCGGGTGTAAGGAACGCATCGGTAGTTGGTTTTGATGCTGGCGTTGACTACGACCACGACTACCGGGTAGTTCGCTCAGTTATGGACGAGCTCGATAACCGTGGCATTGAAACGATCAACCGAGTTGTTATTTATGATCCATCTGCATTTACCGGGGATCTTCCAGCTGGGTGCTATGCAACTGCTGAAACTGGTGGGGTTGCTGGAGTTTGCAACAGCTACTCCGGGGCATTTCTTGAGCGGGTTGCTAATGGAACAGCTAGAGATGAATTCGTTGCCGGCAACTGCGCCTCTTCCGCTGACTCAAGCTGGTGCGCCACAACTCGCGGTGGCGGGTTGGGGACTGCTTTCAATGTTGGCGTTGAGGTAAGTGTTTCTCATAGCGCTTTGATTGGCTTTATGCCGTTCTTCCAAGAATATGACATTGCTAAGTCTTCGGTGATTTCAGAGATAGCTCGGTAACCAATAACCAAACTAGATAGGTGGCCAAGGGTAACGATGCCCTCCAGTCTCGTCAACAACATGTGTGCGGTTAGTGAGCAGGGTCTGTTTGCGTTCCTCAAGTGCTTGATTCTCTACCGAAGTTAGCAAAGCCTGAAAGTTATCAGACAGACTAAGTTTTTCGAGATCTGAAAGAAGCTTCGTGGTGATCGGTTGGCCAGCGAAGTCCCAGATTACAGTCCGAAGCTTGTAGTCAAGATGAAAGCAAAGCCCTTGGTCTATTGCCCAGACCCCAGCCTGTCCTAGTAAACAATGGCTTGATTTTCGATCGGTATTGTTCGCTAAGGCGTCGAAGATATTGATTTGTTCGAGCTCAGCAACGTGGTCAGGTTTTTCAACAAGAGTGAAGTAATGCTCCGAGAAGTCAGCATCGACGAATAGCTGCAACGAACCCTCACCTAGTTTGTCTACCTCGACAACAACAGTTGGCGGAATAATGGGCCAGTTGAGGAGTTTGGTGAGCTCATATGCGGCAACTTCTCGCTTATGTAAACCTGGTGCAAAGTCGTGTAGCGGGCGCTCGCCCATGATGGGTTTGAAGATTGCTTTATGGCTCGAGCCGACAAGGTTGACTAGCAGCGTTGTATTGGAAGAGTTCTCGATCTGACCTACAATTTCGAGCACAGCTGTCTTCAGTAGCTTTTCGGCTTCAGGTGCTGACAGGCCGAACTCGTTTAAGTATTTGTCAGTCATTAGCAGAGCCTATCTCATGGCTGTGATTGCCTTTGATCACTTGATCACTTGATCACTTGATCACTTGATCACTTGATCAGTCTTGTGGGTATGTTCAAGTCTGAGTTTGTCTTATTGGGGTTCTTCAAATCGGAGTCTGTCGTAGTTCTTGCTGGCTTTGTCTGGGTCGAAAAATCGACCGTTGCTTGCCAAATACGTGCCGGGGTGGAGGGAAGCGAATGAGCCAATTGCAAAGCCCAGGTTAAATCCTGCATCGGAAACGGCAAAGCCCACGAGTGGGAGCATAGAACAGGTAAGAACAACTTTCTTGTTTCCAAAGTTCTGTTGCTTCAAGTGTCGTGCTGTCGCCACGGCAGCGTCGGTACCATGAGTGACCAAGACATTTTCTGAGCCGCTGTTTGTGATTGTGGTACAAAGCTGTTCCAATTCAGCCGTGCCTATGTCTCGACTGTCGCCCTGGAATAGATCATCGAATTGAAGCTCAAAATCTGGCTGAATGATGTTAGTGAAGTAAGATTCCAGGCTCGTGTCCAGCTTCATGAGTTTCTGGTTGCTCGCACAATAGTCAGAGTCTAGAAACTCGATTGTTCCGCCCATTTTGATTAGATGAATGCTGTTCGACATGGTTAGCTTTCTAGTTGAGTCGCGGACACTGGTGCTTATCTGGATTTTTGGGTTGACCGCAAAGCTTGCAAGGCGGACGGGAACTTGTGAGAAGATCGTGGGCGTCGGCAATGAAAGCGTTTGCTTGAGTCTGATTAATCTTGATCTGAGCAGTGCTTGGTGCCATCTCCTCTTCTGGAGGAAATTCAGATATCGAAACAATCATATGTTGGTTCGCTACGTCGACCCCAACTGAAATTTCTCCTACAATCCATTCAGGGTCTGAGAACGGGTCAAGAATAGATGCGATATGACCAAACTCCGGTTCAGGCATGTCTTCAAGTGTGGACTCGAGAAATCCTGCTAAAGCAATGACCTGCTCTTTTTCAAGCTTTAGGTGTAAACGCTCTGAATAGTCGCCTATTTGTAGGAAAAAGAGGCGGCTTCCCGGTTGTCCAATAGCGCCGACCATAAAGTGGGTTGAGTCTCGAAAATCGTAGTGCTCCATCTCAGATCAAAGCCTATCAACCAAGCTTTAAGTTGGGCATGTTGCCAGCAGTCTGGTTTATGCATAGGACTTGCGTGGTAGAGGCAAACACCACGACGCTGATAGAGCATGGACTAACTACAAGACGCTGAAAGGAGTCGAGCGGCATATCTAGGAAGTGTGCAAGTGCAGCTTTGATGGTGTCTGCGTGAGACACGATTGCGATCGTCTTACCTGCGTTAGTGTCTGCGAGGTTGTTGATCCCTTGAATAACTCTTGTCTGCATCTCAACAAAAGATTCACCACCAGGAAACCTGAATTCAGATGGAGTTTCTTGAACAGTTTGCCACTCTGGAAGCTTTCGAAGATCATCTAGAGGCTGCCCGGTCCACTCTCCGAAGTCTGCTTCAACCACTGAAGCTTCGGTTTTGATATAAAGCCCGTACTTGTCTGCGATCGGTTGTGCCGTTTCTTGAGCTCTTTCCATTGGTGAAGCAAAGACAGAATCGAGCTCAACACTTGAGCCCTGGAGAAAGTCTGCTGTGGCATGGGCTTGGGCTAAACCTTCTTCACTGAGATGAAGCCCAGGAGTTCTCCCAGGCAAGATCGAGCCGGTGGTCGTAGCCTTTGCATGTCGAATGAGCAGAACTGTTGTTAATTTCTCAGTCATAAAAAGCAAGATACCACTGCTAGTCGTTCTAATCACTTGATGGCAGTCATAGTATGTCGTATGCCTTTGCCTGGGTACACCCACATGCAGAAAGCTATGCCAACCTCTGTTGGTGTTTGGTTAGGTTCGTTTGCAGCAGGCTTTGAGGATTCACTCAAGTTGGTGGATGCAGCTATCGGTGTGTTGGATCAAAACCCTCTAGGTTCTGCGGCGGGTTTCGGACTGGCTCAATCTATTGACCGGCAGGTTACAACCGAAGCTCTTGGTTTTTCTAAAACTCAAGAGAACGTTATGTATTGCGGTCTAAGTCGTGGTCTGTTTGACACGGTTGCGCTGCAATCTTTAACGATGCCTGTGGTCTTGGCTGGCAGGTTCGCCAGGGACATGCTGTTGTACACCACTCAAGAGTTTGCATACCTTTACTTGCCGGATGAGTTCTTAACAGGCTCGTCGATCATGCCGCAGAAGAAGAATTATGACCTTTTTGAGATTATGCGAGGCAACGTGGCAGTGTTTAACGCTTACGTCGATACTCTTCGGTCAGTGAGTTCATCTATCAGCAGCGGCTATCAGCGAGATCTGCAACTTTTAAAACAGAACCTAATTTCAGGTTTCGATCTGGCTGCTGCGACTTTTGATGTTCTTATCGAGACAGTTCCCAAGCTTGCAGCAAATTCAGAACGACTGCAAGAAGCGATCACCGATGAGATGCACTCAGCCGATAAAGCTAACGCTTTGGCTGTGCAGGGGGTTCCATTCAGGGATGCTTACCGGCAGATAAAGAGCGATTTCATGGCAGACTAGACGTCCGATGACTTCGCTGGAACTGATCAACTCTCAAATAGTTGCTTGCCGCAAGTGTGATCGGCTTGTTCGGTGGCGAGAAGAAGTTGCTGCAACAAAGCGAAAAGCTTATGCAGATGAAGACTACTGGGGTAAACCGGTTGCAGGTTTTGGAGATGAACAGGCCAAGATTCTGATTGTTGGTTTGGCCCCAGGTGCGCATGGCGCTAACAGAACGGGACGTGTCTTTACGGGTGACTCTTCTGGTGATTGGCTCTACGCCGCTCTTCACCGAGCTGGTCTAGCTAATCAGCCGGAGAGCA
>JAHDFH010000056.1 GCA_020628305.1 Acidimicrobiales bacterium
TGTCTCTCATCGCCACCTCTTTCTACTCTGCTAACGATAGCGCGGAACTCTTCGGCTCAGTGTGAATGTGGTCCTAGATCAAAATGTCAGAGGTGGGTGGTTAGATAGATGTTATCGAACATTAGTTCTGTGGACAACTTTTGATATCCACAGGGTTACACCTCTAGCACCTCACAGGCGCCCTGCATTACGATCTTAAATATGAAAGGAGTAGACGAATGCAACACTTTACTATCGAACTAGACGACGGGGCTTCAGAAAATATTGAAGCTGACTGCTACAAACAAGAAGGACCTCTCACAACTTTCTTTGCCTACGGAGATGGCCGCCAGATGATCGACTCTTGGAGTCACCGAGTGGCCAGCTACCGCACAACCGAAGTGGTTGCTGTACGGCGAAAAACAACAAAACCAGAGCAATTGCTGTTCTCAGTTGCTTAGAGCTTCTAGCGAGTTACTAGAGAAGCCGAGCTCATAGCAATTGCGAACTTGACAAGCTCAATCATAGTTTCCTTAACCGTGTCTCGATCACGCGCATCCGTTGTGAGAATAGGAATCGAAGAGTCAATATCCAACGCTTCCCTCACTGCATCAGGTTCGTGATTTAGCACGCCGTCGAAGGTGTTCAATCCCACAATGAAAGGAACACCTTTCTGCTCCATATAGTCAATCGCTGGGAAGCATGCGTCGAGACGGTTAGTGTCAACCAACACAACCGCACCGATCGCCCCTCGTACCAGCTCGTCCCACATAAAGTGAAAACGGTCTTGTCCAGGAGTTCCGAACACATACAACATCAAGTCAGAGCCAAGCGCTACACGACCGAAATCCATAGCTACCGTAGTGCCCTTCTTTGAAGTGGCATCGCCTAAATCGTCAACGTCTTCAGAAGCTTTGGTCATGTTAGCTTCGGTTGTGAGAGGGTCAATATCTGATATCGCTCCGACGAATGTTGTTTTACCAACTGCGAACCCGCCTGCAACAACAATTTTTACTGGAATTGGTGCACTCATCTAAAATCTCCTACAGACTCTGAAGCCCGTCAAGGACTTTGTTTAGTAACTGAATATCCGGACGCTGATCTTTAGCCCCAGCAGGAGTAGCTGTATCTCCACTACTCAGGTGCTTCGAAGCGACAAGGTCGCCGGCAAGAATTTTTGCGACCTGGAGTGGAATCTTCATATGCGCCGAAATCTCGGCAACAGAAATAGGGTTTACACAAAGCTCTACAATCTTGGCGCTCTCATGGCTCAGTTTGGCTGTCTTGCCAGCTTCTGTTGTCTCCAACATGCTCTCAATAGACAGCGCAACTTCTGACTGCGTTCGTCCGCCAGTTATCGCATAGGGTGGAACCCTAAATCCGCTCATCGTGTGATAGCCGCCTGTAATTCTGCTCGAAGTTCGGGTGTCAACGTCTCTCCAGCCTTTTCAACTAGGACAGCCATTTCATAGGCAACAAGACCAATATCAGCTGTGTTGCTAGCCATAACCGCTAGGAGAGATCCGTCAGATATTCCTGTAACGAAAAGGAATGCGTTTTCCATCTCAACAATCACTTCAGTAACTGCACCGCCACCAAAGCGTCCTGCAGCACCGTATGCAAGTCCTATTAGTCCCGAGGAAACGGCAGCAAATCGATCAGTTGAGTCTTGGTCTAGACCCTCTGACTTTGCGAGCGGCAATCCATCTGAGGACACCACAACGGCTTCATTCACCCCAGGTGTTTGCCCAACAAAGTTGTTGACCAACCAGTTCAGGTTCGATACTTCTTCTGAATGTTCACTCATTGTTTTCACCTTCGTTAGTTTCTTGATTTCCTTTGATCCCGTCGCGATATCGAGACAGCATTGAACGGATCTCTTCAGGGTTGCGACTTGATGCCTTAGCTGTTGTTTGGCGTGACTGTTCCGGAATGACCCGGCCTTCGCCTAGCGGAATCTTTGCCTCACCTCGTTTACGCTTAGTCAACGGTGCTGGACCATCGTTTCCAAGGAGAGCGTCAACACCTTTGTTGAATGCGTCACCGGTAGGTACCGCTTCATCCAATTTCTTCGGAGCAGCAGCTGGCTTAGCCAAAGTTTCCTTTGGAGCAGCCTTTTCAGAGGCAGCTTTGCTTGGGCGAGCCTTTAACGCATCAGGAGTTTGCCGAGCTGGTGCTTGAACAGGTTTCTTAGTTGGAGGAGCCTTCGTGGGCTTGGGGTCAGTCTTTCGTCGCGCTTGAAGCTGTTTGTCAGACTTGCCTTCAACTTTAGGTGCGCTATTTTTCGCAGCCGGTGCCGAACCGAGAGCCTCAGCGCCTAGCCCCTGCAACTTTTTCAAAGTAGAGGCTTTGTCAGATGATGCGTCACGGTTTTGAGGAATTGGTTGCTTGGCTGGAGCTGCTTTGCGGGTCTCAGTTGGAGCTTGAGTTTGCATTGCCTGTGGAGCTTGCTGAGCTTGACCGAGGGCACTTTCTTGAGGTGCGGCTTGCTTTCTTGCTCCGGCTACAAGAAGAGACTTTGGAATTCGCACCACTGCTGACACACCACTACCTGGCGTGTCGAGAATAGCTGCACCCATACCTAAACGTTTAGCTAGGCGCCCAATTACGTTGAAACCAAGTGACCGACTCAAACCCAGATCGAGTTCTGGAGGGTTGGCGAGAATATCGTTAGACAACTCACGCTGAGGAGCTGACATTCCAACACCATGATCAATAACGTTGATGACGTAGTCCTGATCGATGTTGAACTTGCCAATAATCTCAACTGGCTTGTCTGGAGGCGAGAAATGTGAAGCATTCTCAATGAGCTCAGCGAGAAGGTGAGCCAGATCTACAGCAGCAGCGGCAGAGACCTTTGCGTCGGCTTCGGTTTGAACATCCAGGTTTTGGTAGTTTTCTACTTCGCCAACGGCAACTCGCATAACATCAGAAATTGCTACTGGCTGTCCTCGACGCTTTGGCGCCTCGCCATCAGCGAGCACGAGGAGGCTCTCAGAGTTGCGGCGCATGCGTGTTGCGAGATGATCGATCGTGAATAGCTTCTCTAGCCGCTCAGGGTTTTCTTCTACCTGTTCAAGCTCATCGAGTACTTCAACCTGGCGGTCAACGAGTGACTGACTACGGCGGGCCAAGTTAACAACGATCTCCGAAATACCCTTCTTGATAACCTCACGCTGTTTGACCTTTGCTTGCTCTTGATTAGCGTGAATAGAGTTGATCTTTGCTCCGAGGCGTGATCCAGATTCTACTGGAGTGAACCTAGTCCCATCAGCCAGAGCTGCAGCTGAATCTTCAGCTTGAGTTATCGCTTCAGCCTCCCGCCACATCAGCCCGAACCCTGCTGCCGATACAAGTGCTAGAGCAAGAACCGACCACAAAGGAAAGCCGTCACCGAAACCAGCCTCAGCAGCAATCGCCACCAAGCAAACTGCAGGAGCTGCTGCTACCGCAAGAGCTTTCGTCCGGAAACTAAACCGGTCTATAGGGGACAAAATTTGGTTAAGCATCACGCCTCACTAGATCACTTCACTTGTGGATATCGACCAGAAATAGCCAGATTTGAATAATTTCTTCCAAATCGGAACTAAAAAGTGAACTTGGGGTGAATATGTGCCGAAAACCTCATTGTGAGTAAGGCGCAGAGTGTTGAAAAGATTGTAGGAAACCTTAAAGAGTGGCCTTTAGAAGAGATCATCGAATCACTCGCTGCTACCTCTAAAACAGGCCTCATCCAGATAAGCAATTCGCACATATGGTTCCATCAGGGTGCGATTTATCTGGTGGAGACGCCCAATAGTCCAAAACTCTCAGCGGTTTTATTCAATGCTGATGTTGGAACCTTGGCCGAAATTGAAGGACGGTTTACCTCCCCACTGGAGTCTGGCTCTGTTATAGATCAGTTGATGGCTGAGTATCCAAATTCTTCAGAGCAGCTCAAGTTGGTGGTCAACGAGTACAACTTGTCGGGGCTGTTAGAGTTGCTTCTGCCATCTGAAGGCGAGTTCGTGATTATGCCTGAGAAGTTGCATCGTCTTGGTCATACTCTGGCCCAGGATGCAAATCAGTTTGTTCGGCAGTGCAAGCAACGGCTTTCCATATGGAAAAACATTGCAACAGCTGTGCCATCAACTGACGCTGTTTTTGTTTTGCAGCACGAGTTCCCTGAAGGCGCACCCAAGCGCACCTTCAGTGCTGACGAATGGAAATTTATCTCGAGGCTGGATGGGAACAACACCGTTGAGGATCTAGTGATTCAAACACAAGATTCGGCCTTTAGAGTCTGCACGTCGCTGTATCGCCTGATGCTCGAAGGCGTTGTTGTCGAAAAGGCTTAAGTTTCAAGCTTCTGGTTGCTAGATTGATCTCGGTACACGAGGTCCCGTCCTATGGAAGAATCAGTCAAGTCTCGCTTAAGTGACTTTCTATACAGTTCTGTAACTCCACATCATGTTGTCGCGAACCTGGCAGATGAACTGCTAACTCATGGATTCGAACGAGTTGAGCTTGGCAAGCAATTGCCTACAAACCCTGGCCCATATTTCACCGTGGTGTCTGAAACCTTGTTTGCTTGGATTTTGCCTGAGAAACTAAGCGGCTTCAGGCTAGTGGGGTCACATTCAGATTCTCCAGGGTTTAAAGTTAGGCCAAACCCGGATCGAAAATCGTCCCTGGGGCATCAGCTGGCGGTTGAAGTGTATGGAGCGCCGCTTTGGAATTCTTGGCTTGATCGACCCCTCAGCTTTGCTGGGGCCGTTCTGGTAGATGACAAGTCTGGTCCTGTCAAGAAGCTATTCAGGATGCAAAAACCTGTTGCTGCTATCCCCCAGCTGGCTGTTCATCTCGACAGGGGCGTAAACTCCAACGGTTTGAAGCTCGATGAGCGTAAAGACCTAAATCCCGTTCTCTTTGCGGAAACAGAGTCGTTCGCTGCGCTAGTTGCTGACGAGGTGGGCGTGTCAGCGGAGAAGATAATTTCTTGGGATGTAATGCCCTATGATTTTCAACCACCAGCAATTGTTGGAACAGCTGCTTCAGAAGTGATTATGTCAGCCCGCGTCGACAATCTTGTCTCTGTCTTTGCTTCTGTGGAAGCATTATGTGGACTTGAGTCAGCCTCAGGCATTGCTCCAGTGATGTGTGTTTACAACCATGAAGAGGTGGGGTCTACTTCGTCTGAGGGAGCCAGTAGCGCCACCACCCTCCGCTTGTTGAACCATATTGCCAAAGCTCAGGATGTTGATATCTCAGAGTTGCTTGCTGCGACAAGCCTATTGTCGGTGGATTGCGCTCACGCTACGCACCCATCTCATCGAGATAAACACGAGCAGGGCCATGACATTGTTATGAACGGTGGGGTCTGTCTGAAACGAAATGATAATCAGGCATACTCAACAAGTCTCGACTCTGAGCTTGAGGTTTTAGGACCGCTCTTGACTCAATTCCAGCTTCAGAAGTATTCGCATCCAAATCACCTACGCTGTGGTACGACGATCGGGCCACTACTGTCGACTCAACTAGGAGTTCCAAGCGTAGACATTGGCGTGCCGCAATACGCCATGCATAGCGTACGAGAAACCGCCGGACTCACAGATATTGCTCAACTAACGCAGCTAATCAGCGCTTATCTCGGCTAATTCCGGACACGAGGGACGGTACTACCCGTCCATCGCTTACCCTCTTTCCGAAAAAGTCTGTTCTCCTGCGGCACATTTTGTGACTTTTTGCCGCTGTATTTGACTTGTTAGGTTATGAGACTTAAGCGAGACACATATACAGGGGCGTTCCATCACATTATGAACCGAGGGCGCCAACAACAATTAATCTTTATCGATCAACCGGACATGGAGGTGTTTGAGAATCTCCTGAAAGAAGGGCGTAAGCGGTTCGCCGTTGAACTGCATGCATATTGTTTAATGGGCAACCACTTCCAACTACTTTTAGAAAATCACGACGAAATGTCCCGGTTCATGCATTGGGTATGCGTCCAGTACGTCACCCACTTCAACGAGACCCACGGATTCGATGGTCCCCTGTTCAAGGATCGATTCAAGTCGCTTATTGTTGACAGCGACCGGTACTTGACCACACTGGTTGGCCTGAAGCAAGAAGGTATGAATCTATGACCGCAGATGCCAAACGCAAGCGACTGGATCGATCACTCCAGCGCATTGAGAGAAAGTTAAGCAACCACGAGAGGGTAAGTTCTCTCGAGATTCTGAGCGATTGGGATCATTCTGGTTAGTCCACATTTTAGTTGGAATCTTGGACGGGTAGTACCGTCCCCAACGTCCAGCCTGGACGGGTAGTACCGTCCCTAATGTCCAGAAGAGGTCGGATTAGGCCCGGTCGTTGGGTACGATCAAATGTTGATTAAATCACCATATGAAAGTGAGTAAGACGTGGAAGCGATACCTTATTATTCGCTCGGATCTGCAGTAGTCGCCCTTCTGTTGGCAGGCTACTATTACACGAGTGTAAAGAAGGCCGACCCAGGCAACGAGCGCATGGTCTACCTGATGAACGAGATTCAGTCGGGAGCAAAGGCCTTTCTCAAGCAGGAATATACTTGGGTAACAGGGTTCGTTGTAGTTCTAGCAGTGCTTATTGGAGCATTTATCGACCCCTACGCTTCAGTCTCTTACGTAGTAGGAGCCGCTCTGTCTGCACTCGCAGGCTATGTTGGCATGATGGTGGCCACAATGGCCAATGCTCGCACCACTCAAGCAGCTAAAGAAGGTCCAGGAAAGGCACTTCCAATAGCGTTCCGTGGCGGTGCAGTGATGGGCTTCTCCGTAGCCGGGCTTGCTCTCGGCGGTCTTATGGCTGTTTATGTCGTCTTTGTGTACTTGCTGGAAGTCGACGATGCCTTTGAAGTTGTAACCGCATTTGGCCTTGGCGCAAGCTCTATTGCTCTATTCTCACGTGTTGGCGGCGGTATCTTCACCAAAGCAGCTGACGTGGGCGCTGATCTTGTCGGCAAAGTGGAAGCCGGTATCCCAGAAGATGATCCTCGCAACCCTGCCACAATCGCAGACAATGTGGGCGACAACGTAGGCGACGTAGCCGGCATGGGTGCAGACCTTTTCGAAAGCTACGCTGGTTCGATCATAGCTCCAGTTGCATTAACTGCTTTCTCGCTTTCACTCGTAGCTCCTAACGCTCAAGATATCGGGTACGTTTCACTTCTCGTGTTCCCAATGGCAGTCGCTTTCGTTGGAATGCTCTCCTCTATCGTGGGCTCTTTCTTTGTTCGTGGCGGTGATTCCACAGATTCTAAGAAACTCAGCCGTGCACTCCATATGGGCACCAACGTTGCCATGGCCCTAACGGTTGCCGCAACAGTTGCCGTTGCCTATTGGCTATTTGAAGATGTTGACCTATTCGACAACCCAATTGGACTTGCAATTTCTGTAATTGGCGGACTGCTCGTGGGCTGGGCTCTTGGTAAGACTGCAGAGATCTACACCTCAGATCACTTCGGGCCAGTAAAGAGCATTGCCAAAGAGACTGAAACAGGTCCTGCGACAACAATTCTTAAGGGAATTTCAGTCGGAATGGTTTCTGTAGCAGCCTCCGTAGCCCTCCTACTCATCGGTATCGCAGTTGCATATTGGGGCGGTCAGTACGCCATCAATGAGGAAGCATTTGCTACTCTCAGCGGTCTTGATGCAGCTGGACTTGAAACCTTCGGTGGTATATACGGAATTGCCGTAGCTGCTATTGGACTGCTTGCAACAACTGGTGTGGTTGTGTCAGTAGATGCCTACGGTCCGATTGCGGACAACGCTGGTGGTATTGCTGAGATGGCTGAATTGGATCCTGAAGTACGTGAAGTAACTGACGCCCTCGATTCTCTAGGCAACACCACTGCCGCTGTAGCGAAGGGCTTTGCTGTGGGCTCTGCAGCTCTTACCGCCCTTGCGTTGTTCAAATCATTTGAGTTCGCGGTTCTCAAAGCTTCTGATGGCGAAACTGCGCTTTCGTTAGACGTAGGCCAAGTTGAAGTGTTCATCGGCCTGTTCTTAGGCGCTGCGCTACCATTCCTATTTGCGTCTCTGACTATTGACGCTGTAGGTCGTGCTGCAAGCAAAATGATCGTCGAAGTTCGTCGTCAGTTCGCTGAAATTCCAGGTCTGCGTGAAGGCAAAGAGGGCGTTAAGCCCGATTCAGCTCGATGTGTAGCTATTTCTACGGCAGCTTCTCTAAAGGAAATGGTGATCCCTGGCGGTATTGCGGTAGTAGTTCCTCTAGTTATCGGATTCATTTCTATTGATGCACTTGGAGGGTTCCTTGCAGGAGCATTGGTGAGTGGTTTCGCTCTAGCTATCTTTATGGCCAACTCGGGTGGTGCCTGGGACAACGCTAAGAAGTACATCGAAACTGGCCACCACGGCGGAAAAGGCTCAGATCAGCACAAGGCTGCCGTAGTGGGCGACACAGTCGGCGACCCATTCAAAGATACTTCTGGCCCTGCAATGAACATTCTTATCAAGGTTATGACCATTGTGAGCCTTGTGTTTGCATCCGCATTTGTGTCTGGACCGTTCTAGCGCCAAGGAACTAAATTGAGATACGACAAAGCCTCCGTCGACACTGGTAAACAGTACATCCGCCGCAAAGGTCGTGGCGCTGGTGGTGCTGCTATTGGTGGAGCCGGAGGCCTTGTCGTTTTACTGCTTGGCCTTTTCTTTGGAACAGACCTCTCCGGGGTAATCGATTCTGGCCCTGCGTACTCTACCGGCGCTGCAGCCTCTGAAGAGTTTGACTTTGAGACCTGTGAGGAGAGCAACTACGAACAGACTGAATGTTTCATGGCGTTCCTAATGGGTGATTTGAACGAGATCTGGGAGCAGAAGTTTGCCGAGTACAACCTTGCATACGAGCCCACATATCTCAACCTGTTCAGTGGCGGTGTGAGCACGAACGGGTGCGGAAATGCTTCCTCCGGAGTTGGGCCCTTCTACTGCCCCGCTCCGCAAGATCGCCAAGTCTATATAGACCCAGGCTTCTTTCGAGAACTGGCGACTCGGTTTGAAGCCCCAGGTGACTTCGCTCAAGCCTATGTAGTTGCTCATGAGGTGGGCCACCATATCTCCAACATCTCAGGCGACTCTGAAAGAATCCGAGAGTCGCAGCAACAAGATCCGGCGAACAAGAATCAGTACAGCATTCAGCTTGAGTTGCAAGCCGACTGTTATGCAGGTGTTTGGGCCAACTCAGCAGCCCAGCGAACGACATCCTCAGGTCAGGCTCTTATCGAGCCTAACGACCTTGAAGAAGGCCTAGCTGCGGCTGCAGCTGTTGGCGATGACACCATCCAGGAGAAAATGACTGGGCAGGTTGAGCCACATACCTTCACTCACGGTAAAGCAGACCAGCGGCAAACTGCCTTTAGACAAGGGTTCATCGGCGGACAGGTAGAGTCGTGCACGCTCGAGACTATGGCCGAGATCACTCGTCTGGCGTAGCAGCCTCGTCGGCGGCCTGTTCAACTTCCGGAATAGCTTCACTTGAATTAGCTAGACAACTTTGGGTGGCCTCAGACACCAACTCTGGGACCAGATCTACCTCAGACGACAGAACTTCTGCTGCATCAAAACCTTGAGCGAGTCCCGAGAGTGTCGTGTCAGATAGTTCACTAGCAAGCAAGTAGTCAGCTACACACGTAGCAAGTGCTGCATCGTAGTCAGCTGTTAGGGATTCAACTCCAGCATCTAAGATTGATTCTGCTAGCGCATCTGTGGAGGGTCTTGAAGCGCAAGCAGAACCGATTAGAGCTACTCCTGCTACCACTGCAACGAGTCGTGTCATGCCGAGACCCTCAGCTGTTCAGCGACCATTGCCGCAAAATTTACAGCACCTTTTCCGATCTCTGTACGTTTGATACAAAGCCCTCCGTGAACCTCTGCTCCGAGGTCGGTAACGATGTCGGTCATCTTGGAAAGCGTCTTGCCTGGATCGAGTGCATACGTGCAGAACACGAAAGCGTCCTTTCCGTCTAATCTAGGCAGGCTTTTAAGCTGAGAAGTCTTAGCTGGTTTCTGCCCAACAAAGAACAATCCATCGACCCATGAGCCAACGATGACGACATCGGCATCTGCCAGGTTCTGGTAATTGATCAGCTGCCGAGAATGAGCGGTGGCCTCAATCCCCTGCTTTCGCAGTTCTTCAGCTATGGCAAGAGCTGCTTTTTCAGTGTTTCTAGTAAGGGTATATAACTATGCATTGCCCGAAATGCTAGCAAACATGGCCGCCAGAAAGAGCGAAATCAACCAATTCGACTCGAATATTGTGCCAAAGTAGCTATACTTACAAGCAGGGCGATACAGGGAGCGGAAATGCTATTGCACGAGTCAAACGATCAGACAGTCACCGAGTTTCTACGTGACAGAACTCCAGCCGATGAAACCAGCGGTGAGGTTCAGGACGCTAACGAGATCGCCGGAACTCTTATCGACTTTCTTATTGAGGTAAGTCTGTATGTGGCGGTAGCGGCCCTGATAATAGTAGCTATCCGCATTATGTGGGCACGTGCAACCGGTAATGTCGCCGGGGCTAAAGAGAGCTCTAATGGAATCGGCTGGGTCTTTGCCGGTCTTATTCTTGTACTTCTGGCGCCACAACTGGTCTTGATTGTTTGGGAAGCCTTCGGCGGAGCTTAACGACGAAGTAGCCTTGCAAAGCTCAGCAACACAATGAGCGCTAGTGCTATGACTACAGCTAGAACAAAGAACGGATTGTCCGTATCTGAACCTATGAAATAGCCATGGGCAAGCCCGGCAGCGAGCAGCGGAAAAACTAGCAGGTGGATGCTATGCCAGAGCTTCTTGGGAAGCCTCTTTCTATTCCTAGAGCTCAGATCGACGATAACAAATGCCCACCACCCAAGGGTGCCGACTCCTATCCAGAGGCGTTCGTTAGCGAAGTTGGATTCAAATGGAATCAACAGATCTCTTACAGTAAATGATGTGAACTCATCTAGGTAGAGCCCTGCCATGTGCGCTGCCAGGAGAACAAAGGTAATTGAAGAAAAAAGCTGATGCAGATCAACAAGCCAAGGGATCGTTGGTTTAACACCGAAGAAACGGCCTGATGTGACAAGTCCGGTAGTGATTCCGCCAGCGATTGTAAATACAGACACAATTCCAGTAACCCGAACCGTGTACCACCAGATCTGATCGCTAAAATCTATGGCTTCTAGCTGGGCGAGCAACACAGCGCCTATGCTACTCCAGCATCTACTCCGTTTGGTTCATACAGAAGTGTGCCAGCTGGCGAGAATTCAAAGACATCACCTGTTTGAGTTGCAGCAAATCCTGAGCATTTATAGCTACGAGAAAGTTGATGCAGCTCATCGACTCGAGCAGCTAGAAACACTTTCGTTAACACTTCTGCCTTGGTTGCTTCATCTGAGACGATGGTGACCGTCGACAGCTCCTTAGCCAGCTCAGTGCCGTCAAAAGGGTTGCGGAGATGGCTAACTGTTCCAATTTGTGTTAGCCACCGCCGTTTCCGTGTTGAAGAGGTAGCCACTCCGGCGGCCTTAACTTTGACTACTGGTGACACTTTAACTTCAGGGAGGTCTATCTCAACTTCGATTGAGCGTGAGGAGCTCGAAACTCGCATATCACCTCCTATGTTTACAACAACGTCTTGGACGCCAGCAGTTTTGAGCTTTTCAAACACTAGGTCGGCAATGTAGCCCTTGGCGATGCCACCCAAGTCAATACTTGCACCTTCAGGAATTTTGACCAAGTTGGCATCTTCGAGCAACTCTATGTTTTGATGGCCAGGAGTTTGTGTGTCTTCAAAGCTTTGCACCCCCTCAAGCGTCTCGATGCTCTGTACATACCCTGCACTAGCCACGTCCACTAAAGGGTTGAAAATCCCAGCTGTCACTTCAGCTGCAGCTTTTGCTTTTGCGATTACTTGAGTTGTGATTGGCGACACTTCCACCCAAGTTCCTGATTTCTGGTTGATCTTTGAAATCTCAGATGTATCTATGAACCTACTCCATAGTTGCTCGGTGTCTTCGATAAAGCTTCGGGCATCAGCTAGAAGTTCAGCGATGCAGCTTTCGGACTTGCCATAGAGCTCAACTGCTGTACCGAGACTTTCAAAAACTAGCTCTGCATCATTCATTAGCTGGGCTTAGTCTTTGCTCGGCGAGTAGTTGTAGTCTGCTCCTGAGTGGTTGGAGGGGCTACCGTAGTTGTGGGTGCGGCTGTTGGTTGAGAAGCCTGAGTAGTTTCAGGTTGTCCCTGATTGCCGTTGCCGGGTTTCGTGTTGTCAACAACTGTAGTGGTAGTTGTAGCCGCCTCTGGCGCAACTGTTGTCGGAGCCGCAGCAACTTCAGCCGAACCTGTGAGGTCCAAAGTGTCTGTGCCTGGCTGTAGGGGCACAGGATTGTTAAGGGTCGAGGTGTAGTCAACAGAAACGATTGCGTTGTCTAACACCCCAGCAGAGGTAACAACAATGGCTGACAGAGAAGCCCAGGCCGCCATGAAGCGGGCTTTCTTGGCAGGGTGTTTCTTCATCGGTCTTGCCCAACAATTCTGTCGGTATTGTAAAGCTCGAGCTCATTTGGGAGTAGGACAACTTGAATGGGCAAACCAGTGCGGTCTCCGGTCTTGATCATAAATCGCCCTCGGCCGGGGTGAGCTTCACGGCCACTCCAAGACGCTGGCGACTGCCATGAGGTTAGTAAGCCCTGCTCTTTGTCTGATAGCGAAACTACGCCAGAGATTGCTTCTGCTTCTCTTGGAGACACGCCTCCGAGGATCACAGTACCGGAACGCTCCACCAGTCCCCGGGCCTTTTTCCGGTCTTGTTCAGTGGGTAGAGCTTCCAAATCATCGAGTGAATGTGTGACCATAACTTGAGCCATACCACGAGAACGGTTGACACGGGTTAGCGCATCTGCGCGATCAACCAGACCTGGTGCTCCACGCAACGCACGCCACAGCTCATCCAGAACCGCTATAAAGTCCTTTGGAGGCTCTAACCCGGCTTCGCTTAGTGCCATCTGTGCATCGACCACACCGAAGCCATATGCCCAAACAGCTAACATTGCTGAGGAGATTAGATTTTCT
>JAHDFH010000006.1:0-12315 GCA_020628305.1 Acidimicrobiales bacterium
GACCGCCTTTGGTCGAACCCAACAACAACTTAATTCGGAACAGGTCAAGTGAGAACTCTGCTGACTGACCCCAAACAACGATGGCGTCGAGCTGATCGACAGGCAAGACTTGACCGACTACTCTCTCAAACTCTGATGCATTCAACGAAGCAAGTGACCCTGTTTCCTGCCCAGCCTGGATTGTGCCTTGGGCTCTTGTCGAACCGGTTTTGTCATTAACCAAGCGTTGCACAATCTTCTCAAAGCCCCCGTGGGTGACAAGGTAAAGAACTGATTCATCTTCCGTTGCTGCAAGCCCAATTCCTTTGAGGACAAACCTCGCTGAGCTTTCAGCATCATCGAAACAAACCACATCGGTCGATGCATTTGCACCTGGTTTGCGATGTATAGCGGTCGAGTGACGGCCAAACCCCATCCCTGCTTGGGCGACCCTCCTCCTATCGTTAACACTGTAAGGAGCTGGGCTTGGAAATATCCGCGTGATTCGTGATGCTCGCCCTGTTACCGCCATTGCTTACTTCGCCTACCCAGCCAACTCAATTTGCTGCGAATAGAGCACCGAAAGTGGAAAGTCTTCCACTTCGGTTGCTGGGTCCTCAGGCTGTTCTGTGAGCGCCTCATTAAGAGCTTGTTGGAGATCTGATATGTTCGGCTGCTGCTCGCCTCGCACTACAACATCCAACTTGCTGCCGTTGAAGTCTGACTTATCCACTAAGACTTCTTCTTCAGCTGCCCACTCATCAAGGATTTCCGAAACGAGCTCCCGCTCTTCAGCCAGTGGATCCTCGACTGGCTGATTGGTGATAGCGATACTCTCACCCCAGTTGATACGAACTTCAAACGCTGTCTGGAACTCTGCGTCTAACAATTCTGATAGCTCGTTGACTGACGGCGGCTCTCCACTACCTGAAGCGTCGACCCGCACCGACGTCCCATTGAGCTCAAAATTGTTGAGGCGTGCATTGTCCAAGCCATCGATCCACTGCTGAACAAACGCTTCAACTTCACGAGCAAGCATCGCATCAGCACTAGCCGTAGTGGTAGTAACTGCCGGGACTCCTACCTGTATCCAAGAAAACAGAACTTCTTTCTCACCAAAGTTTGCAAGCAGATTAGCCCTAAGATCTTCATCATTAGGCGGCTGCCCACGGCCCGTTAAGCTCACAACTATCTGTTCGTCCCTAACATCAACCTCCTCAACAGAGTCCGTTGCTGCTTTCCACTGCTCAACAATAGTAAGCGCCAAAGCATCATCTCGTGCATCCTGTGCAGAGCTTCGACTAGTTTGAATTAAAGGCCAGCCAACAAGAGATACGAGGACAGTCATACCAAGAACGGCAATCGCCACTTTGACGTAGTTTGTTTCTAACCTACGAGGGGCCACGAACCCAGTAACCACAAAAACGAAGACTCCCACCAGGACAATGGCAACGAGGTTTGTGGAGTACAACAAGAACGCTCCCTCAGCCTTATCTATATCTCTTGCCTGAAGTGCTATGCCCAGCGTCCCCAACGGCGGCACCAAAGCAACAGCTACGGCAACGCCCGGCAACGAAGACGAGACATCTTCTCGCACCGTTGCGTAAGCTCCCGCAGCCCCCGCAGCGAGAGCAACAATCAAATCCCTACCGTCGGGCCGAGTACGAGAAAGGACCTCTTCAGTGAATCCAAGCTGCTCCGGAAGCAGTGCAGCCAGGATCACAGCAATAACGACAGATCCGACACTCGCAACTAGCAACCTAATTGCCATTACGCCCGCCTTGGAAAAGAGCCCCATTGCCATGCAAGCCGCACATGCAAGCACGGGCTGCATCAACGGCGCCAATAACATAGCCCCAATCACAATGGCGGCTGAATCTAACTGTAATCCCATTACGGCAACCACTACAGAAAGCGCCAACATCAAACCAAAGCGTAGCTCCCACTTGTCTGGCTTTTGGATGGCTAGATCCTTGAGAATTTTCTGACGTTGTTCAGGTTGAAGCTTCCGCTGCCACCAAGCAGCAGAGGTAGGGCTAACTATTTGCGGTGGAACAATATCTGACACTTAAATTCCTACTGCTTCACGAACACGATCAATTGTCTCTCTAGCGTACGGACGCACCTTAGCGGCTCCCGCTTGCAGAATCTCATCAAGCTCTTTGGTATTCGTCATGTAATGGTTATAGCGTTCGACAGATTCTCCCAAAACATCTTCCAAAAGCTTCAACAGCTCACCCTTCGCATCACCCCAGCCAAGCTCACCAGCTTCAAGAGCCCGTCGCAGTTCGGCTGTTTGTTCTTCAGTGGCGAGTGCGGCGTAGATGTCGTACACCGCTGCGCCATCGACTGTTTTTGGGTCGTGTCGTTCTGATGAGTCTGTAACGATGCTGTAAATAGCTGTCTTCCACTCTTTCTTAGATGCAAACAACGGGACAACATTGTCATAGCTTTTGCTCATCTTGCGACCATCGGTGCCTGGCATTGCTTGCGCAGCGGCCTGCAGCTCGTGTTCTGGAAGGATCAGGGCTTCGGTTTTGTAGAAGTTGTTGATTCGCTCAGCGATATCTCGGGTGATTTCGATGTGTTGAATCTGATCTTTACCAACTGGAACAATGTCAGCGTCAAAGATCAAAATATCTGCTGCCATAAGGATCGGGTACGTATACAGCCCCATGTTTATGTCGACATCATCGTCAATACCGGCTTCACGGTTCTTGTCCAGAGCAGCTTTGTAGGCGTGCGCTTTGTTCATCCAACCCTTGGGGGTGATGGTGGTAAGGATCGTAGCTAGTTCAAAGACTTCAGGAATGTCAGACTGTCTGTAGAAGTGGCTCACTTCAGGATCTAGTCCAGAGCACAGCCAACTCGCTGCCACCGAGTAGGTCCACTTGCGATACAGCTCTGGATCCTGGACCTGATTAAGGGCATGAATATCAGCCATGAAGAAGAAGGATTCAGAGGCTGTCTCAGCCCTGCGTAACGCTGGCCTAATTGCACCGACATAGTTTCCTAAATGAATGTTACCTGTTGGCTTGATACCCGTTAGAACTCTTGTCATTTGTTACCGTCCATAGCTTCAGCGAAGAGTTCTTAGCCTACTGGAGCGTAGTTACACTAGCTCTGAAAATCCAAGTACTGTTCACCCGAATCCTCAGGCCATATTCAGCACCGGGAGACAGATTAGCCACATCAACAACAGCAGATGATGAGCAGTCAACTTCGCCAATGTTGGTGAATTCAAGACCATCACCGAATAGCCAGAACTTGGCTGTTTGGCCTGGGAGACAGTTTTCGAACTCCACTTTAAAGCGAAGGGCATCTGATTTTCCTCTTGCAACGAGCCTGCTAACGTACTCCCCATTCTTTCCTGGGACCTCACTGGTGACCTTAAAAGGCACGGTAACGAAAGTTTGCAACACTGTTGTTGGGGCAGCAGTTGTTGGAGGGGCCACTTGAGTAGTAGGAATAGAAGATGTGCTAGCTACTGCTGTAGATGACGTCGTGGGAATGGGAAGAGCGATATAGGCAATATCTGTAGTTGGAGGAGCTACCTCAACTAAATCTGCAACAGTGGTTTCTGATGTTGGAGTCTGGGTCTGAGTGGTCGAAGCCTGTTCAACTACTTCAGTCGTGGTTGAAATGTCCTCGGCTGCAGGGCGTGACAGGGTTGATGCTCGCTGAAAGGTTGGAGCCGCTGGAACTGGCTCGTTCACAGCAGCTACTAGGGCTGAATCATCAAACACCGAGAGAACTTCTGGTTCTTCGGAGAAGAACATGACGTAAATTACAGTGGCAAGCAGACTGAATATAACAAGCGCAACAATTAGGCCTCGCTGATACCAGGGCCTGTAAGGTTCGCTTTCGAACTGAAAGATACCGGTGCCGTAAGGTTCCGTTGATTGAGTGGGTTCTGGTTCGCGCAGGTCTATCGTTTGCAGCTCTGAAGTGCGCTTAGGTTGCGCTGCAGACTCATTTTGCGACCTGGTACTCACCCACTAACCTTCCCATCTGTAGTTTCCGCACGCAAATGACTAAGAAACATAGCCCAAGCCCACCAAAACGGACACGGGGGTCAGGCTCATGTGTCCGGACTAGGGTGCCTGACCCCAATGTCCGATAGCGTGGAGCGGTGAGTAGTCCAGTGGTAGAAGCTAAAAGGCGGCGGACCTTCGCCATTATTTCTCATCCTGATGCGGGTAAGACCACGCTGACGGAGAAGTTCTTGCTGTATGGCGGTGCGCTAGGTGCCGAAGCGGGGTCTGTTAAAGCTCGAGAAGGTCGCCGATCTGCTACTTCTGACTGGATGGAAATGGAGCAGCAGCGCGGCATCTCTATCACCTCCACCGTTCTGCAATTCGAGTACAGAGACTGTGTTTTTAACCTGCTGGACACCCCAGGCCACAGAGACTTTTCAGAAGATACCTACCGAGTTCTCGCTGCGGCAGATGCAGCAATCATGGTGCTCGATGCAGCAAAAGGAATCGAACCTCAAACCCTAAAACTCTTTGAAGTATGCCGGGAGCGGGAGATTCCGTTTCTTACCTTCATCAATAAGTGGGACCGCCCTGGAAAGGGTGCTCTCGAACTTCTCGACGAACTCGAAGAAACCCTTATTGTTGAACCCACACCCGTCACTTGGCCAGTCGGCATCGCTGGCGAGTTCAAAGGCGTGATCGACCAAGCAACAGGTGAATACACGGCCTTTGAGAGAACATCACACGGCTCCACCATGGCGCCAGAAACAAAAATGGACGCTGCCACAGCAGCCCAGGCAGAACCTGAATACTGGCAAACAGCCCAAGACGAGAGCGAGCTGCTGAAAGAACTTGGCCGAACTGTTGAACCAGAAACGTTCCGCTCTGGCGCATCAACCCCCGTGTTCTTTGGTTCTGCTCTGACCAACTTTGGCGTGCGCCATCTCCTAGACGGCGTGGTCGACTTAGTGCCACCACCCGGCCCAGCGGACATGAGGGACGGTACTACCCGTCCGCTCGACGCCCCATTCTGTGGTTTGGTATTCAAAGTTCAAGCGGGCATGGACAAGGCGCATCGGGATCGCATAGCCTTCGTCAGAGTGGTTTCGGGCGTGTTTGAGCGAGGCGTAACCGCCATTGCTGAACGGACCCAAAAGCAGTTCTCAACTAAATACGCCCAAACCATGTTCGGCCAGGACAGAACCACTGCGGATACTGCCTTTCCAGGTGATGTTCTGGGTCTTGTCAACGCTGGAGATCTACGAGTTGGCGATGCTGTTTACGTCGATAAACCTGCGTCCTTCCCTCCTCTGCCTGAATTCGCTCCGGAACATTTCAGACGAGCCCGAGTCAAAGACACTGGCAAGTTCAAACAGTTCCGCAAGGGCGTTCAACAGCTTGATGAAGAAGGCGCAATCCAAGTTCTTAGAGATGATGTTGGCGGTGACGCCGCTCCAGTTCTTGCAGCAGTTGGCCCAATGCAGTTTGAAGTTGCGACTCATCGCCTAGAGAACGAATTTGGCGCCCCGGTCGAACTCACTAATACAAGCTTCACTATCGCCCGAAAAACAGACGCAGAGTCAGCAGAGAGACTAAACGCCATGCAAGGAGTCTCCGTGATGCAGCGCAACGAAAGCTATCTTGCGTTATTTGAGTCAAAGTTCTGGATGGAGAGAGTGATCGCAGACCACCCAGACCTTACCCTAGAACGCATGGTTGCCGAAGGCGGCCTGGGTTAGGCCACTTAGGAGAGTTTTGGACCAGGTCCAAAACGTCTTCAGAGCATGCTAAACGACCTATTAGGAGGCGACACCAGAAATCTGAGATTCTGGTTTAATCTTGGTTCATGCCACTGGTAGACGGTACCTATTCGATTCAATGCACAGATCACGGCTGGAAACTTCTACGTCAGGTCGGTCACAATACCGAAACCCTTGAACATACAGCGATGGAAAATGAGCTGAAGGAACGGGTCTCGACTCTAGACTACTACGACCAGTATCAGTCATTCCGAGTGATCATCGCTGATGCAATCAAACGACTAGACGTTATGCCCAACCCAAAAGTTGTAGAGGTTCAAGCAGAACAACTTCTTCGCCTAGCAATTGACTCGTACACGAGGTCGATTAAGTCACCAACCGAAGTGCCAGCTTCTATATCCATGACAGCTGAAGAGGTAACTCGTTTCATAACTGGAGAATCACGTGAGGTTTCATTTACTTTTGAAGTGGGTGTGGCTGACATGGAGTCGATCTATCGTTCACTATCATCTGAAGGCGAAGAGAAAGTCAGGGGTCTGGTCAGCTCGGTTCAAACCGAATTACTTAACTCTGATATCAGTCCCGATGAGAGATCTACGATGGGCACGGTAGACGACGTTGATGGAACTCTTACGCGGGATGAACCAACAAAAGCCGAGATCGAGCGCAAGGCAATCGAGATAGGCTTTGACGAAGCCGTTCAACACTTCTTCCAGAATAACCCTGGTGTTGAAATGACCGAGGAAACTTTTCAGGAACAACTGAGAATACTAGAAGACATAGAACAGAGGGCTGTCGAAATAGGTTCTCGCTCTGCTGAGCTTTGGGCTCTAAACGATGAAAGAATATTTGATGAGTGGAATATTCGGAACAAGGCCATCGAGTTCGGCTTTGATCAAGCGTGCAAAGCTAACGACGTGCCAGATCTGGTCATCGATGTCACACGATTACGTTCGATCATAAAAACTATTCATAAAGGTGCTAAATCTCTCGGCCATGAATCAGCGATGGAGTGGGTTAGAAAAGTTGAGATCGAGCGACTCAAACTAAGACAAGACCTAATCGATGCTTTCGTAGAGAACAGACGTAACGGATTACTACTCCAACTATTAGTTACTGGCAGGAACGCTACCGAAGTTGCGCCCTTTGCCGAACAACTCTGCAACGCTTTCAGAGAAAATGGGCTAGAGACACGTCTAACTGCGATTGTTTCTAACGGTAGCAGAACCGTAAGCTTCGACTTAGGTGATGACGGCAAGCTTGAAGTTAACACAATCTCGAGCGTGGAACTTGCACAAAGTGACCGGCGCAGGGTTGCTGAGATTGTGGCCGCTAGCCTTATGTTTGAGAGCGTCGAAGACTTTCTCAAACACTATGCAATCGAAGTTGATGATGTGATTCGTCCAGATCTGCCGTGGGTGAGACTAACTGCTAATGGAGTTCCCGAAGAACCTCTGACCATTACGATCACAGAAGATGAGAGGGAGCCTAGAGTCATCGAAGACGGTGTGTGGCTCTTTGTTGGCTGCGAACTTACCCAGGGAGACAGTACAGAATGGGACTTTGTGAGATTCAGGCAGGTTCCAGAACGATTGAAAAACTTTGCTCTAGAAAAATTGTGTTCCTCTGAGACACTGGCTCTACCTCCTCAGTTCGAAGAAAGAAATGGCACAACCCAAATACTGCTCAACCATGCCGACGCTGACAAAGGTTCATCAGTAAAGAAGTTCTTCCTTACACATGTTTTGAGTCAAGTTGAACTGGAGAGCCTGAGCTTTCTACAGTTAGAGATGTTGTGGTACTGGGTTAGAGAGTTAGTCGTTTGTAGGGGCAATGGTGGCAACGATCAGACCCTTAAGTGGAATGGTCGATTCTATCCTGTTGCCTGGAGCAACAAAAATCTAGCGAAGAACCTTCAAGTGGCATACTGGACCCCTGACCCGACAGACCAGATGGCGGGCCTTGCCAGAGTGGTAAAAAAATCAGCGGTCATCCCGTTCAGATCTATCAGTGCCAGCGGAGTGCGGCGGGGAATGGATTATCTGCTAACCAAAGCGCCCGACAAAGAACAGCTAAGAACGGTCAGGGCTGCCTAGCCGGTTCGCCTTTCATCCCAGGCTCGAACGGCATTATCTATCCACTCTTTGGTCGGCAGTGGGACCCTTCAATTTTGGTTTGACTATGGACTAACTCATGCGCAAGAAATCCGCAGATGCTCAAGAATCACTCGAGGGTTGTAGCCTTCCCGAGTAGGTCCCCGTCTCGATAGCTGAGCGAATCTACAATCTTTAGGTGCTTAGAAAAATTGGTTTTGCTTTGGCGTTCTCTGTGTTAGTTGCATCTTGCGGAGGTGACGATGATGTTTCTACAGAACAATCCTCAACTTCAACAACCGAGTCAGAAGATCTGGCTTTCGCCGACATTGTCACTAAGGCAACTCTTATTGATGAAGGCGAGCCATCTGGTGCACCTGTAACCACTGTGAACGTCGGCCGTGCCGGCACAGCGATCTACACCGGCTATCTGGGAACGCTTGGTTTGGACGAGGAAATAGCCGAACCTGCAGCTGAGCAGCCCACCACTTATGATGATCGTCACCCCCTCACTGGTCTTGGTGGTGAAGTGAAGAACCGTCCCGCAGCCATTGTTAAGATCTCGAACGCACCTGGTGATGCTCCACAGTCTGGTTTAGAGCTGGCTGACATAGTTTACGAAGAGCCTGTTGAGGGTGGCATCACTCGCTTTGCTGTTGCATTTCAGAGCCAGGGTGGCGAAGTTGGCCCGGTAAGGTCTGGACGCACAACCGACATTGGCATCTTCAACTCATTCGGCAACCCAATCTATGTATACTCCGGCGCTAATACCGTTACCGATTCACTGCTTCGCAAGTATGACAACATCCAGAACCACAGTTTTGATACCACCTCTGGCTACTACCGGAATTCCTCTCGCCGAGCACCAAGCAATCTCTACACAGACCTTCTTCGCCACTGGGCCTCTGCAGATGGCTCTTCCCCGAAGGCACAGTTCGATTACCGCAGCGCTGATGTTTCACCCGAAGGACAAAAAGTTGAAAGCTTTGAAGTCAACTACCGTGCTAATTCGATCACTTGGAACTGGGATGGAGAAGGCTATCTTCGGACACAACGAGGCTCTGCTCACAACGATGTGACAGGTAACCAACTCCGCTTTGAAAACGTGGTGATTGTTGGGACCAAAGTAAGCGCCACTGGCATGGTTGATGCTTCGCTTTCAAGCGTGCCTGAGTACCAATTTGCCGGATCAGGCCCAGCAGTGGTTCATACAGACGGTGTGAAAATCGAAGGCACTTGGACCCGACCAACCCTTGCTTCAGCTGCCACTCTCACCACCGCCGATGGTGAAATCATCGAACTCACCCAGGGGCGCACCTGGGTGCAGATTGTGTCAGAAACCTCTCCAGCACTGCAATAGCGGACGTTGGGGACGGTACTACCCTTCCGGACGCTTAGTACCGTCCCCCATGTCCAGGTAGACTTAATGAGTGGGATCTGGCGAAATAACAACGCTGCAGCTGGCACCTTTGGCAGCGAGCACTCAAGGGAAACTTGGTGGACGCCTAATTGCTGCGTTGTTTGCTGCCCTAGCGCTTTTAGCCGTCACTTCATCTCAGCGCTCTCTTACGGCAATGACAGCGGACTCATCCTCTGCCGTGGAAAGCATCTCCGTTAACTCAGCAGATGCCGTGACAGATCAAGCTTTAGGCTTTGCAAGCGTCTGGGTTTCAGCGAGCTCATCTACCACTCCTTGGAGTGATCAGATACCAACAGCAGTAGGGCTTCTCACCTTTAGGGGCAACCCCACAAGAACCTTTCATGGCACGGGCCCAATCGGATCGAAGCCTCAGTCCGCTTGGCAGTATGACATTGGCTGTTCTAACTCACCCGTCAACGGAGTAAACAAAGAGTGGTGCGGCACAGGCTGGACTGGCCAACCACTAGTATTTCGCTCACCACATGATGAAGCTAAATGGTGGCTAGCAGTTGGTGGCTACAACAAGAGGATCAACTTCCTAGATCCTGATACTGGCTCCGAGGTTTACCCTCCATACGCAACTGGCGACATCATCAAGGGAACACCCACCAAAGACCCCGACGGTTTTCCACTTATCTACACCGGAAGCAGAGATAACTACTTTCACATTGTGGCAATCGACAGAGCTACACCCCAAGCGCTCTACAAAATTGCGCCTGAAACTGATCGGCCGACTTTCTGGAACAACGATTGGGATTCGTCGGCCTTGGTCCTCAACGATTACCTTTTTATTGGGGGAGAAAACTCTCGCTTCTACATCTTTAAACTCAACCGCTCATACAACGAAGCCGGGCTGGTTGAAGTAGATCCGGTGGAGGTGTTCTCGACCCAGGCCTGGGATGATCAGCTGCTTCAAGACATTGGCGATAAAGAACTCTCCATAGAAAACTCTGTTGCGATTAGCGGCAACACCGTCTACTTTGCTAACTCCGGTGGTCTGGTACAAGGCTGGTCGATCAAGGGGTTGGCTAAAGGAGTGCAACCAGAACGAACCTTCAGGTATTGGGTTGGCGATGATGTAGACGCTTCAATCGTTATTGACGACGCTGGCGACCTGTATGTTGCTTCACAATTCCAACGAGAAAACTCACGCTCCCAAGAACTTGGACAGCTCTTAAAGTTGGATCCCGACGCTGAGGAGCCTCTGCTGTGGTCGGTAGAACTTCGCACGGGCTCCAACACTGGGGTTTGGGCAACACCTGCGCTATACAATAATCAGGTCATTGTCGGCACCCACGAAGGTCGCCTGCTCAGCTATGAACGTTCAACAGGTGAATGGCTATGGGAATACAAGATCGCCGACCGAGTGTGGGCTTCCCCCGTTGTAGTTGGTAATCAACTCCTCCAAGCTGACTGCTCAGGCACATTAACTGCCATAGAGCTTCACCCCACTGGGGATTGGCCAAAACTACTGTGGACCAAGCAAGTTACGCAGAACGAGGCATGTATTGAGTCAACGCCCGCCGTTTGGGATGGAAACATCTTTGTAGGGTCCCGAGACGGTCGTTTCTATGCCGTTCGGACTAGTTAAAGCAAATTTCCCTACCCCAATAGGATTCAGGTTTTTAGCGACTCTGCCGTATACCTACTATGCCGAAACTGGTGGGTTCAATAATTGCAGCAATATTTCCGGCGCTCTTCTTTGCGTTAGGGGCGACTCCGACTCAACCAGAAGTAAGCACCGTCGAAGCTGAGGCCACAGAAGCGGCAATTCCTGATCTTCTTGCAATGGTTGATAAAACAGAGGCAACAGACGCAGAGATTGCCTCATTCGTTCCTGAACCGGCTGAGACTACCAACGCTGTGAGTACGGACCTCAGCTCAGCAATCGCAGTTAAACAACTGGTTGGCAATGCAACTTCTCTAACTGAATACACACCCACAACAAGCATTTCAAGAACGTTCGGGTCTGGGGTGAATACCTTCACTTCGATTGGCATC
Organism: Acidimicrobiales bacterium; assembly: GCA_020628305.1. Classification (GTDB taxonomy): domain Bacteria; phylum Actinomycetota; class Acidimicrobiia; order Acidimicrobiales; family SZUA-35; genus JAHDDW01. The sequence goes on from JAHDFH010000006.1 coordinate 11,231, forward strand.
AACACAACAACGACTGCGGGCCCTCTTGGCACCGTGCCCAATTCGATAGTTGAAACATCGACAACTCAGGGAACGGTTGATGAGATTACCACTACCACACAAAACAACACCACCACAACAAACCAAACTACAACCACTACAAGCTCTACCTCAACTACGGCCTCTAACGCTGGCCGCACGCTAGTCTTCGCAGATGAGTTTGACTCTCTTAACAGCACTCGTTGGAAATCTGAGTACTCAACTTACGGCGATGGTAACAACGAGCTGCAATGCTACCTCCGTGAGAACGTCAAGGTTGAAGATGGCAAGCTAGTCTTGACCGCTAAGAAAGAAACAGCTGAATGCCCCTACTCAACCCGTCAATACTCATCTGGCATGGTACGCTCAAGCGGTTTCACTTTCTCACCTGGACAAAGCATCGAATACCGAGTGAAGCTAACCCCTAACGATGATGAAAACCAAGGTGGACTGTGGCCGGCATTCTGGTCATCAAGTTGGGCAGGCGGCGGCTGGCCAAATGGCGGCGAGTGGGATGGTTTCGAGGTAATGACCGCACGTAGCGCCTACCGTTCGGTTTACTCTATTCACTACAAGAACACCTATGGAAATCACGGAAAGAAAAACAAAGAGATCTACACCGATGAAAAGTTCTCCGATAACTGGCACACGATGCGCTTCGACTACGGCCACAACGGCGTACTCACGTGGTACTTCGACGGTGTGATTGTTCAGACTATAACAGACGCAGACACCATCCAAGGCTGGCCAACCCCGTTCGATCAGTCAATGAAGAGCTTTAAAATCAACCTCGCCCTTGGAGGTAGCCCTGGACCTCTTGACGACAGAGCTCTACCAGCCACCTATGAAGTCGACTATGTCAGAATCTACGACATGTAGCTAATTGAGCCGAAAAGTCCCAATTTCTTCGGCAAGGGTGCAGGTTTTAAAAAAGCCAGTTAGAGTAAGCAGTCGACCTATGGGGCTGTAGCTCAGTTGGCTAGAGCGCCTGCTTTGCAAGCAGGAGGTCGAGGGTTCGATTCCCTCCAGCTCCACAGAGTACGTCACCACCCAACAACAGCCAAAAC
>JAHDFH010000006.1:12415-60078 GCA_020628305.1 Acidimicrobiales bacterium
GCCTCAGGTTCGATTCCCTCCAGCTCCACAGAGTACGTCACCGCCCAACAACAGCTAAAACGCAACCCATTCGGCCTGCTACAAACCAAACTCAAACCGCAACAGAGCTCGCCAGACGCAACCTCAAAAGATTTAGGCTGTAAAGGATGATAAGCAGAGAGAAACCAGCATAAAGATACGCAATGTTCTCTATCTCTAACAAAGCTCCAAAGAATACAGTGACGACGATATACGGGAACTGACCTATTAGAGCGACAGTAGATATTGCGGTCGCTCGATGCTCAGACGCAGTGTTTCTGTTAATCAGAGTGAGATAGAAAGGCTTAACTATTTCTTGTGCCATGTAGACGAGAAGAAAAGACGCTACACCAAAGACAAGATTGTCTGTGAGATACACGATTGAGAAGCCCATAAGATATAAGGAGAGAACAACTAGTTGAATATTGTTCTTAAGATAGCTCGCCACTCGCCCATAGTTATAGCTCAGTAAGGTCGTCGGCAATAGTATGGCAGCCATGAAGTAACCAAACGTCTCACCGTTAAACCCGAAGTAAGCGCCAGTGTTTTGTCGAACTACCCCTTCGTAAGTCAAGATGAGTGTTGCGAAGAACACCACTGGCATTGTGTATAAAACAAACGAGTGAGAAAACAACGACCCGACACCAGTCTTTAGTCTCACTCTGTATTCCTTCAGTGTTATTCGAGTATCTGACGAAACCTGGGGCTCAGAAATTGTAATCAATACTAGAAACGCGCAGCAATTGAAGACTATCCAAGCCCAGAAAGTCAACTCTGGCTCGATACTGTAGAGGGCACCGCCAACAAAAACTGTCAGAACCGTCGTGGCAACAGCTAAAGCAGAAACTCGACCCAACACCATCTCGTATTTGGATTCTAACTCGTCGTCCAGCATGATGTCGTAGAGCAAAGCCTCCCTAGCTCCAGACATTAAAGAGTAGGCAGCAAACATAAGCAAGTTGCCAACCAAAAGAGATGTAAAGGTTGAAGCGTTAATCAAAACGAGGCAGCTTGAGATTAGTACAAGGTTTCCAGCCATGATGGTCTTGCGCCTCCCTAGAAGATCGGCCACAGCACCTGAAGGAATCTCTAGCGTCACACCCAAAGCTTTAGACACTCCATCTATTAGCGCAATAGCAGGAATTGAAATGAAACGACCGAAGTAGAAAACCCAGTTTGGCAGAATAAAGAAGCCGTTGAGAAAGACTGTAAGCAGGTAGTAGCGCTTGACGTCTCGGCTGCCATGTGAAGGAAGAACCTTCTCCAGATTTGAGACGACCACGTCTTTAGTGTACCGACCGGGGGTTTGCTACAGACCTTGTTTCGGCCCAGGCCTGCCATCCACATGAATCGCAGAAGGTACAATGACGGATGCTTCTCCAGTTGGACTAGGCCGATGTCGAGCTGAGGCGCGATCAGTGGTCAGTTTCGTAAGATCCGTGCGTAGAGATTGTGCTAGTTCTGAACCGTCGACAATCAGGTCGTCACTCCGATTCGCAAACCAATCTCGCCTCCCACTAAATATTGTGTCAACATAAGTTGCAAGGTCGACCAGGGCAATGGCATTCTCCGCTGTACCTCCAATTTGAACAGCAGGAAGAATACCTGCTGCGTCACCCAACGCTCCGTACGCATTCAAGAGGATTTCTACCTGATCCCCCACATGGGCGAGAAAGGAATCAACTACTTTCTTCTTAACAGCGACTTGTTCTTGGAAACAGATCCTCTGGCCCAAGCTCAGAGCAAGCCGCTCAATCTCATCTAGCGGATCCGCGAGGCTTGATGGCACAACTCCGTCAGTAAGCTTGTCCTTAACCTCGAGTAGATCAATTACTAGACCCAAGAGTCTTGAGTACGGGGTTTGCTCCTTCACGACTGCTGCCTTTCCATAAATCACTGGTGCCCAAGACTACTCAATGCGCAAAGCTTTGGAAAATCAAACTCCAAACTGGATCACAGTCCGTTTCGCGGTATGTTGCTCAATGGAATCTCTACTGTCGGAAGCAAACTCCCCTGGCGGCGCAAGGCAACACCAAGTGGATCAGCTGAATCGCTGTTTTCCCAAAGATCCTCGGGAGTTATAAGAAAAACCTCAAAGGCGGCTTGGTCTTCCTCGCTCAGCGGAACAGATGCTCCATCGTTTCCTTCAAGTACACCTACGGCAACAGAATTTATAGTCCTGATCTGAGACGCAATGCGTTCTATGGCTGTTTGCCGCTGCTCATCTGAAACGCTGGCGGCTAGCATAACCCCTCGGAACTCAGTGATTTTACTCCTCAACGGCCCAAGCAACCTACCAAGTCTGACTTCGGCTGTACCTGCTCTGAAATCTGGATCTTTCTTTCTAGCCCTATCCTGACGGTCAGCTAGACACCTGACCATATGGTCAACGTGGGCAGCTGCCTTAATCTGAAACTCGTTGAACGGATCACGACTATTTTTTCTGGGAGAGGTCAACACCGTACAACATTGTACAGGTTTTGAGCCTCAGTAGTGAAGCCTGGGAGTACCATTCACGTGAGGAACATCGCTGCCCTGATTTGGTTGCGGAGCCACATACGGTTTAGTTTTCACAACAACCTGTGCGCCTTCATCTTGTGCCCAGACCAGCGCCCCGAGGCGCTTGCAGAAATCACCAAGATAGTCTGACACTGACATGCCATCTGGCTCTGAGAAACCTTGAAATGCTTCTTCAAGAGCCACGATTGTTGACTGTAGGTCTGTAACAAATGGTGCTATCTCCTTTTCATCAACCAAAGGATACGCAGCTGGACTATCCGGCAAAGCCGTGAAAGCGAAATTAATCCGTGCTGTTTGAAAAGCGTCAAGGTGTGGCAAAAAAGTCTCCCGCAGCCGAATTCCTTCACCATTGAGGCTTTGCAGCAAAGAGCTACGTACCCTGGTCAGGTCTCTAACTAAACCCTCAATCGCATCATGCTCAGCCTTAAAGTCATCCATCTAAATTCCGCCTTTCAAATTTAACTCTTCGCCCTATCCAGCTAACTCAAGCTGAATTTCTATTCGTCGGTCTGCTTCTTTCTGAGCATCCGTTGGATTTTCTTGAACCGCTTGAGATTCGCCGAAACCCTCTGTTGTAATTCGTGACGCTGCAATGCCCTGCGCCACCAGCTTATCTTTTACAGCGTCGGCTCTTTCTTGAGAAAGGGCAAGGTTGTCTGCTTCGTCACCGACCGAATCGGTGTAGCCCTCTACTTTGACATTAACGTTCTGGTTTGCAACAAGCTCAGCAACTGAAGCTATGACCGACTCGCCTGAAGCAATTGCAGTCTCGTTAGGTTCAAAAACAAGCTTGGTATTTTCCAGCAGTGAATCTACTTGAGTTTGCAGGCCTTCAACACCAGCAACGTCAAGCGTCGCCGTGTCAGGAGTGGCGGTTGAATCAGCTGCTTGAGTGTTTACTACGGTGTTTTGAGTAGTTACAGCTGCACCAAACGTGGTTTCCGTTAGTGAGTTTTCAGACAGCCCCCCAACAAGTTCGTCGTCGCCCTGACACGACCAAGCTAAAAACAACAGCCCGACAAAAATCACCCCAATAACTAGAAGATAAGTCCAAGCCAGAGCGCCTTCGTCCTCAACTTCTTCTTGTTGACGAGCCCCAGTGTAAGCAGCCATCATTTCAGCTGTGCTTGGAGGTAGTTCATCCTGTGGACGCTGATTTGGATAGTTTGACCCGTTCACACTTCCATTTTGCCCCACACTCGAGCACTTTGACACGCCTTAGTCGGGTTTTGTAACATAACAGTGTTAAACAAAGCCTACGGCGCACTCTTAGGAGCGCTAAAGTTGTGCTAGTGAGCAGCAGTTTTGGTGAAATCTTTAAAGTTACTTCCTTCGGTGAGTCACATGGTCCTGCTGTGGGGGTCGTGATTGATGGCTGTCCCGCAGGATTACACTTGGATCTTGGCCTGATTGACACCGAGCTTAAACGTCGCAGAACAGGGCAAAGCAAGTTGGTGTCTCAACGCAAAGAACCTGACGTTCTTGAAGCCTTGTCTGGTTTATTTGAAGGACGCACAACCGGAACGCCGCTTGCATTCCTCGTTAAAAACGCAGATCACCGTCCTGAGGCGTACAGCCATCTCAAGGATCTCTACCGTCCAAGCCACGCAGACTTCACCTACCAAGAAAAGTATGGGTTGAGAGATTATCGGGGTGGTGGGAGAAGCTCTGCTCGCGAAACAACGGCCCGGGTTATTGCCGGCTCAGTGGCAAAACAAGTACTTTCAGAAATGACATCGATCACCTCTCTTGCGTGGGTTAGTTCAATTGGAGCAATTTCTACAGACATTGCCCCGGCTAGTGTGACGCTCGAAATGGTTGAGTCCAACGATGTTCGCTGCCCAGACTTCTCGGTTGCCACGGACATGATTCAATTGGTTGACCAGGCTCGTAAAGACGGGGACTCGGTTGGTGGCGTAATAACTGGCTTTGCAACCGGCATGCCGAGCGGTTTGGGCGCTCCAGTATTCGACCGATTAGAGGCCGATCTTGGCAAGGCAATGCTTAGCCTTCCAGCCACCAAAGGTTTTGAGATTGGATCCGGCTTTGCGGGCACACTCCAACGAGGCTCACAGCACAACGATGCGTTTACCTCTAAAGACGGTGCGATTCGAACCGCCACAAACAACTCTGGCGGTGTGCAGGGTGGAATCAGCAACGGTGAAGATCTAGTCTTTCGAGTTGCTTTCAAACCAACAGCGACTATCTCTCAAGCGCAACAAACTGTAACAACGGATGGCGAACAAGTAGAGCTAGAAGCTAAGGGAAGACACGACCCCTGTGTACTACCTAGGGCGGTTCCAATAGTTGAAGCCATGTGCGCACTTGTATTGGTCGACCACGTACTTCGTCAACGCACCACCCAGCTCTAGTGGACGTGATAGATTGAAACTATGTCTGAAACACAAGCTCTTGAAACCTTCTTCTCAGCATGGTCTATTGCTGATACAGCAGAAGCAGCCGCCAAAGTAGCGGAGGTCTACCCCGCTGACGGACTCTACGAAGATCCAATGACCCCCGAGCCCTTAACTGGTCCGGAGGCGATTGCAGCATATGTGTCTCAGTTCACAGCAATGGCTCCTGGTGCAACTGCCACGGTGACCGACACGCAAACTCAACATGGCAAGACTCGCTGCACAGTAGAGTTCAAAATGGCTGACGGCATGGTCCAACACGGTCAGTACTTTGCCGTGGTGGTTGACGGTCAGATATCAACCATGACCGGCTTTGTTGGCACTGGCACCTAATTCTCAACTAACGAAGCAACACCATTGACAGTAATGGAATCTTGTTTCGAGAAGACTCCTACAGTGGCCAACCGAAGAACCACCTTCACCTGTCCTTCCGTTGCAACCACACTCGCAACTCTCAAGTCTTCACCAGCTTGTTCGGCAACAAAGGCCTTAACTTTCTTCTGAGCCGCTGCTGGATCGATGCGGACCTCACCAGTACGTAAATAGTGACCCTCGTCGAGCTCCTGAGCGCCAACTCGGGCGGCTGCAGCAGCGATAGCATCTGCCTCAAGAGTTCCGTTAACTTCATCAATGTGGCTGACCAAGGCTCCTGCAACTACTGCTATCGCCAAGCACAGTACACAGCTAATGATCGAAATACTTCCACGTTCAGCCATTGTCTGATCCTCGAAACACATCTACAACTTCTACTGCTACAGCTGAACTAGTAGCTGGTTTAAGCAGCGGAGATGTAATGGCTGAGCTTTGGGTGCAGGAAACTCTGGCGGTAACAAACTCACCAGGCTCAACGAGACCAGATAACCGATCTAGGGAACAGCGCAGGTGACGATTCGACTGGTTGATCTGATCGACTGCGGCTACAGCTGCAAAACGTGCAGAAGCTAGATCCTTAGTTTCCACTGCTGCCGCTACAGCCTGATCAGCGGCGACGGTGGCAGCCTCCGAAGAACTTTTCCTCGCCAATAACGTCGAGAAGCCAAACAGCGCAATCGATAAAAGCACTGGAACTATGATGGCAGCCTGTAGCGTTGCCGCACCAACTTCGACCCCGGGTCGTGAAGATCTATCCGCCATTCAATCTCCTAGTCGCCGTTGCTTCAATGGACCAGGCAAAGCCCATAACTCTGATGGGTTGACCACTAACTAAAACAGTCACGGTTTCGCCACTTCGTTCTTCGCTGGCCGACACGTTGCGTAGCCCAGGCAGTTCTGTCGCCACCCTGATCGCTTCCTCATAACCGTCGCCCTCTCCAGCACCAAGCAGGCTTCCAACGTCAGCCCCAGTTGAAGCAGCAGCAGAAGCCGTCCGGTCTGCATAAATTACAAGCGCCAACTGCAACATCAACAAGAACGTGGCTAGCAACGCCAACACTGCCAGAGAGTAGATCAGAATTGAGCCGTCGTTTCGTTTTCGAATCAAAGCTGGACCTCAGATAGTACTTGAAAAACTGCGAACCCAACAAAAGTGGCAAATGCCGAAAATAGCAAGGCAACTGGCAGGACCATCTTTGCAGTATTGCGCTCAGCCAAAGCCAGAAGCTCTTGGTTGGAGTGCTGGGTCTGAGCTTCAGCCATTCGTTCCAGCGAACTTTGGCTCAAACCACCACTCTCAGATATAGCTACGAGATTGGCCAGGTTGCGAAGCTGCGACGAGTTGTAGATTTCGCCTAACTCTGCAAGCTCGGATGAAAAGGTTCTTGAGGAGTACAAGCCGCTATAAGCCGCTGCCCGCAGACGCTGCCAGCTTCTGCCTTCGCCCACCACCGCCGCTGTACGTAAAGCAAACGAGATCTCAGCTCCTCCTGCCACCGCAACCGCGGCAAGCCGCTGAAACGTTCCCAGCGCAGCTTCCATGTCTGCCTTCTCTCGCCGCACCATCTGACCAAGAACGATCCTTGGAATGAACAAGAACAACCCAAGTCCAACAGTTGAGATCACCGCAATCCAAAGTGACCCGCCAAACCGAGACCATGTGGTTGCCGTGCATATCGCCCCTAGAGCGCCAAATGCCACTAGCCCCAACAGATACGGCAAGAGACTGAGATTGACTAAGGCAAGCTCAGATTGGATGCCAGAGGTAGCTGCATCTAGTGGAGCTGTTTCGCGCCGCCATGGTACAACAAACAACACTGCTGCAACGGCAGCGAAAGCAGCTGACAGAATCACCAACGCAGCGAACACTACGGCTTCCATCAGTTTGCCCTCAATTCAAAATTGGCCGCAGAGAGGCGCCGATTAAACCGGCCTGACAGAAACCAGGCAGACAGCACCAACAGCCCCACCAATGCAATAACGAAGAACCCAGAGCCACTGCTAAGTCCTTCTATGACATCTGGCAAAGCAAAAAATGTTCCGGCGATAATGAAAACAATTACAAGGCTCAGCCCTCGGATCTCGAACTCTTGTTTGAAGCGCTGTGAAGCTACTGCCTGATCTATCTCAATGAACGTTTGAAGCTCCTCAGAAATGCTGCGCAACGCAACCCACAGTCTGCCGCTTGCAAATTTGTTAGCCTGAATAAGATGTGCAGCCAGTAAGTGAGCGGCTGGAAGGTTTACTTCTCGGCTAAAGTTTCGCAGCGCTTCTTCTAGGCCAATATGAGGCAAGGCTTGAACGAGGTTTTCGAGAGGCTCCGCTATTTGACCAGACGCAGAGCGAGACGCAACAGCTATTGCTTCAAAGAGATCTGAACCACCACCCACGGCATCGGAAAGTAGCCGAGCAAAGTCTGCCAGCCCTGCAAGAGCGCTAAGCTCAGCCCGACGACTGCTGGCTCTTCTAAACTCAATAGCTATCGCTCCACCGACAGCTCCTGTTCCAATGGCTACAGGCCATGAGTTAGTGGTTTGCAACGCCAGGAGACAGACAACCATAACCAGGACTACTGATATAGCAACATTTGAGTGATCGTTGAGAAGTTGTCTAAGAGGCTTATAAATCGCCGCAGTCGTACCCAAACAAACAGTCATCATCAAGCACGCAAAGATCGAAAGCTCAATCATGGTTTCCATCCAGCTGCGGCTAAGCGAGAAGCCACCCGCCCAGAGGGTTTAGCGACCAGTTGAGCATACGTACTTTGTGGCGCTCCTTTTGGATTAAAAGCATAGATTGGCTTGAGCCGTAGTAGCCCATCTAGTTCTCGTGCAGCTGAAACTTGCACAACATCGCTAACCCGCCGCTCCCCATTACTGAACTGACGCACATGAACAAACAAATCGACTGCGTTTCGGATTGACTCAGTCACTCGCGCATAATCTAAGCCAGAACACTCCACTAAGCGATCGATAACTGCCGAAGGCGAACGAGCGTGCAAAGTCGAGAGCGACCCATCATTGCCCGAAGCCATCGCAGTTAGCAGCTCTCTGGCGATTTCATCTCTAGCTTCGCCAACAACAATCCTGTCTGGGTGCATACGTAGCGCTGACTTCATAAGCTGCTTGCCCGTCACCTCACCGACTCCGTCTGAGTTTGCACCACGACCTTCCAACTCGACTACATCAAGCTTTGGATGTAGTGTGGCCAAGTCAAGCTCGGCTCTGTCTTCAATTGTGACTACTCTCTCGAGCGGCTCTAACTCACCCAACATACAGAGAAGTAACGCTGTCTTGCCAGCCCCTGTTCCACCAGAGATAACAATATTTAGCTGGGCTCTCACCGCAGCTGAGAGAAAGTCTGCCAATGGTGTGTCCACTGTGTTATTGGCTTTGAGATCTGCCAAAGATCTTATTGACCGATCCGGCACTCTAAACGAGAGCTCGTAACCGGAGTTAGCAGAGTGAGCGGCGTTAACTCGAATGCCCTCTGGTAAGCGAGCATCAAAGCTAGGGTTGTGAGGATCAAACGGTGTGCTGGCAATTCCGAGACTCGAGCGCAAGTTTCGGATTTCATCACCAAGACCTTTAAGAGACGAATACCAGGGGTCGACCGCCTCCCGTTGCCCACTTCGATAATGGATGACAACAGCATCTGTACCCTTCACAAAAATGTCACTCGCACCTTTGCGTGCCAGTTCCCTCACCTTGGTAAGCAGCTTGTGCCCCATTGCAAGATCTGCGATGTCATAAACCAGATGTTCCAGCTGATCTGTTTCGAGATCAGCAAAGCTAGCCTTGTTGGAAGCTAGAGCTTTCGTCGCAAAAGAGACATGAACAGCCCTTGGATCAGACACTTCTGATGATGAAGTGATGTATTCCTCGGCTCGGGTTTGGGTCCAGGTTGCCAGTTGCTCTACCGTGGCCGCTCCAGTTTTGGTATTGGTTTCTGTTTTGAATTCAACGACCATTATTGAGCCTTGATAGCGAACCTGACGCCACCTGGGGTCTGACTTGCTGTCGCTATATTGTTGGCCACTTTCTCGGCTGGGACTTCCACGGAGATCAAGAGTTCGGTTGCTGCTCCAAGCTCAGGTCTGCTTACTTCAAAAACTCGAGCATCTGTTGCTAACGCTGTTGTAACTTGGGAGTCAACTTCCACACCAAAGACATCAACAATGTCACCAGCTGCGATATCCGGAGTTGGATACATGCCAGGGGTTGCTAAGACACCGATCACAACATTCCCAGGTTGAACTGGCTGAACGGAACCTAAGTCAGAGAGTTGGATGATATCTGAACCAGCCACCGGATACTGAACTACTTGGCCAATGAGATCATCTGGGTTACTGAAAGAATTGATGTGGCTATTGCCTTCAATCACTAGCAGGTCCGTTGATTCAATCACTGTTCCGGGGGCCAGGTCTGCTCCTGCGATAACGATTCCGGTAGCTGAGTTGTAACTATTCCAAACCCAAACTGCTCCCGCCGCTGCGATCAGTGACAATAGCAGCGATCCGGCTACCCCCAGGTTTCTCCCGCTTGAGGATTGTTTTGGCTCAGCGGAGTGGGTGGCTATCCCCGACTCAATCAGTTCGCTTTCAATATCTAACATCGCACCCGCCTCTATGAGAATCGAACCTAGGGCAAAACGACCTAGGTTCTTGCTATTTACAGCAATTTGATTCTACTTGCTTGTACAAGCTAACCCACAGGGTTATCCACAGGCTGTGGGTTACTTCCAAGAACTAGTCCAAATCAGCTTGATCAAGGGGTTTTAGTCCCTGTAGAGAGAGTCAATCTCTGTGGAATATTTGTCGAATATTACTTTTCGTCGCAATTTAGAAGTCGGCGTGAGACATTCAGAATCTGGCAGCCACTCTTCGTCTAGCACGATAAGTTTCTTAACCTTTTCAGCTGATGAGTAAGACTCCATCTCTTTTCCGACCTGCTCTTGCACGGTCTGCACAAGCTCAGGTTTTTTGGCTAAGTCTTTGAATGATTCACCAGCAAACCCATTGGATTCGGCCCAGCTTTCAACTGCTTCTGGTTCGAGGGTGACCAAAGCTGTGACGTACTTACGTCGATCCCCAATTGCAATGGCCTGCGCAACGAGCGGTGACAGTTTCATCGAGTTCTCTAACATCGATGGAGAAATGTTCTTCCCGCCTGAGGTTACGATTAATTCTTTTTTGCGATCAATCACTTTGAGATAATTGTCTTCATCAAACTCGCCAATGTCACCTGTTGCAAACCAGCCCCCCTCGAACATTACCTCTGAAGTTAGATCGGGACGATCCAAATAGCCACGAAAAATGTTTCCACCCCGACACATGATCTCACCATCATCAGCCAGCTTTACTTCCACTCCTGGACATGCCGGACCTACGTATCCAACTTTCGGCTTTGTCGGATGCCATGTCATTGGACCAGAGGTTTCTGAAAGGCCATAAATCTCTGACATTGGAACACCGATGGTGAGAAACCATTGCATAACATCTGGAGAAAGCGGCGCTCCTCCCGAAACAGCAACTACCAGCTGATCCAAACCAATCTTTGCCCGAATTTTTTTAGAAAACAGCTTTACCTTCAGCGCTGCGATCGCTCGCTTTGCGGCTGTTGGATCTTCACCCTCTAGGGCAAGCTTTACCTTGCTGTAGATCTTTTCATAGACCCTTGGAACGCCGAAAAGAATGTTAGGTCTTACTTCAAGGGCGTACTTCGCAACGTCAGTGGGTTCCGGACAACAAGTCACCTCAAAGCCAGATAGCAAACCTGTGTAGTGAGAGACCATGCGCTCTGCGATGTGCGCCATCGGCAAATAGCTTATTAGCTTAGTCCCTTCATAAACTCCAAGCTCTAAACGTCTACGCAAACATGCGACAGTCCAAGAAACGTTAGCGTGATCGAGCACCACCCCTTTAGGGTCTCCAGTCGTTCCAGAAGTAAATATCAAAGTCGCCATCTGCGAGGAATCAACCTTTGATGCTAGAGCCTCAAGGTCTGCGCCGATTACCTCATCCAGATCAGAGTAGCTGCCTGTGCTGTTGGAGAAGTTTGAGCCAACAGCCATAACGTGACCGGGAAGGTCATTGGAGGGCATTGTCTCCACCACTTCTGAGAGATGGTCTTCTACGAATATTGCCTTTGCGTCTGCCGCTGTAACCACCTTCTTAATCTGCGCAGACGAAGATGTGTTGTAAATCGAGACTGGGGTAGCCCCAAGAAATAATGCAGCGAGATCAAGGATGTGAAACTCGTAGCGGTTACGCATCATCAACATAACTCGGTCACCTTGCTTGATACCCAAACCAGCTAGTCCGGCGGCGACTGAAGCAATCTTGCCTTTAAGTTCTTGGTAGGTTAGGGCATGCCAATCGTCCCCGTCTTTCCAGCGAAGAGCAGTGTCTTGAGGATTTCTTTCGACCTGATCTAAGAAATTACGACAAATACTTGAGTTTTCGATCCGGTCAGTGATCTGAGCATTACTTGGCACTTCGCCTCCTTGACGGGTTAGTTGATTCTAGCTTGAATGAAATAGCTATGCCCCGCATAAAAGCTGTGAGCCGTAAGCTCGGGGGGGGCTGGTATTTACGATTAGAATAGCGTTGTGGCAACTTACGGACGCACTAACACGAGCGACATAAGCATCGACGATAAGCCAATTGCTTCGACTGCAAAACTGAAAGATCGCCATATTCAGCAGCAACGTCGCAGGCTGCTTATAGCTTTTCTTGCGCTCTTGGTGGCCGTTCTACTAATCACAGGTTTTGACCCAGCCCGGGTAGCTATCGCCGCCATCAGCTCTTTCGCAATTTTGAGCATTGGCCTTGTCATCCTGGGCGCAATGGCTCGGCCAGTTCCAGAGCCTCCTCCCCCAGGGGAGCTACGCAAAGTGAGGCTGGCGTATCGCTGCTCGAGCTGCGGAACCGAGTTGCGCATGACACTCGCGAATGATCAGGTTCCCGAATCTCCAAGACATTGTGGAGACAACATGGACCTACTCACAAGCACCGAGGACATTTAGATTTCCCCAACCTGTGGATAAGTATCTGTGGTTTTCGAATCAGCTTGATCTCGGCAAAGTTTGATCCAACTGCTAGAGGCTATATGAGTTATCCCCTGGGTAACCCACAGGTGTGGATAACACCCGTGTAATTACAGAACCGGCATTACCTCAACCGTGTTGAGCTGACGATTCCAACCAAAACTAAACCCAAGCCAATCAGCAGATACCAATTGGAAGGAGTACCCAAGGTCTCAGACTCTACTAGATAGTTCGTCAATAGGATCCCAGCGCCAATCGCAAAGGATCCAAACATGATGATTGGCACTGCTATAGACGCAGGCTCCTCTGTAACTACTTCGGGCTGAGCTTCAGACCTAACTGAAGGCTTTGTCCCCTTAGGTGTAATTCGGCTGCTCTTTGTGTCTTGTCTTACCATCGCTTCTAGCTTAGTCTCCGGTTTGAACAAGATCAGAGATAGCAACAATGCAATCATCTAGCGGCTAGCCTTTGTTGTCGTGGCATCAAAAATTGCTGTTGTAGATAACTTCGACTCGTTTGTCTATGTACTGGTCCAGTACCTTGGTGAGCTTGGCGCTGAGATAGAAGTGTTACGGAATGATTGTGATCTTGAAGAGATAACCGCTATGCAGCCGGACGGTTTACTGATTAGTCCCGGTCCTGGAACCCCTGCAGATGCCGGTTTATCCAATGAGGCAATCAAACACTTCGCCGGCAAAGTTCCTATCTTTGGTGTTTGTCTAGGCCATCAGTGTATTGCTGAGCTCTATGGCGCAACTGTTAGTAAAGCGCCAGAGCTGATGCACGGCAAAACCAGTGCAGTGCACCACAAAGGTGAAGGTGTTTTCGCTGGAATAGCTTCACCAGTCACTGCCACCCGCTATCACTCACTTGCCATCGAGAACACAAGCATGACAGACCAACTTGAGGTCACCGCTGAGACAGACGATGGGATCATCATGGGAATTAGGCACAAAGAATTGGATATTGAAGGGGTCCAATTTCACCCAGAGTCGGTGCTTACCGAGCATGGTCATGAGATGCTTCAAAACTTCCTCAACAGAGCACGCTGAACACTAACGAGGAAATCCGGACACGAGTTTCGACCTCCGCCGCCGCCCCCAGTGCCCGGACCTGGACGGGTAGTACCGTCCCCGGTGTCCGCTACGGGGCTGGCGGACCTGTTGTTGAAGAACTCGTGCTTGAAGAGGAAGAGCTGGCGGTGGTGCTGGCTGTTGTCGAAGTGCTGGACGAGGTGGTGCCGCTTGAAAGTCGGCCGATCCGAATCGTGACATCGTCCTCTACGCTGTGAAGAGACCCCGGCGACGGCGACTGACTTACAACCTTACCAACCTGGGTTGAGTCGTTTGTATCTTGGTTCTGGACTCTGATACTGCCTTCGAGGAAACCAAGACCGATTAAGGTTTCTTGCGCCTCTTCACGTGACAGCCCAGTTAGATCAACCAGAACCGCCTGCGTAGAGCCTGAAGATAATCTCAATGTGATCTCGTCAGCGAATTTGGCTGACGTTCCGATTTCAGGCTCTGTTCTAACAACAGAATCAGCTGGCAAAGTCGAAGCTATCTTCATCGCAAAGTCCGTCTTAACCTGGCTAAAACCAGCCTCTTCTAATAGGGCCTGGGCTTCAGAAACAGGTAAACCTTCAACATCTGGGATCACATCACCTTCAGGGCCTGACGACACCACAAGCGTTATCTCTCCTGCACCTGGATCCCAATCCGTGCCAGCAGGAGGATCTGTCCGTAGAACAGTACCTGCCTCTTCATCACTGGATTCTTCCTCACGAATTGATCGTATTGAGAGATCTTCAAGAATATCTGATGCCTCAGCTGCAGTCCTGCCACGAAGGTCCGGGATGGAGATTAGCTCTTGTTCTTGAGAAACAAAGATTTGAACAGTGCTACCCTCTTCTTGCGTTGAACCTTCTTCTGGTTGTACTGCGAAAACAATCCCTGGATCTTCATCGGATTTTTGGAAAACCTCTTCTACCTCAAAACCAGCAGTCTGTAGCTGTCTGCGAGCCGAGTCCAAATCTTCACCGATCACAGCCGGCACTTCTACCCCGGTCTCGGTTGGTTCTGAATCGCCTGCCAAGGTGTAGACGATAAAACCAACCAAGCCAATCAAAGCTACGGCGAGTACCCCCAGCATCACTATGAAAGCTCCCGAACGGTTTGGTGGTTCGTAGTACTCTTCAATCGCCTGAGTTGCCCCAGTGGCAGCCGAAACCGGTACAGCACGGGAAGTATCAATAATTGCCCTGACCGATCCAGTGTCATGAATTGGCCGCATTGTTTGCGCTCCGCCTGTAGCTACTGGCATCGCTTCGGTAGCTGGCATGGCTCGAGTAGCGGCCATGTCGCCCGCCACAGCAGCACCTCGCAACCCAACGAGGGGCCGGCCAGAGATAAAGTTGGCTAAATCTTGCCGTACCTCTTGTGCAGCGGGATAGCGAGCTCGTGGGTCTTTCTGGAGAAGCTGATTAACAACAGAGGCCATCTCCTTTGGAACCGCTGGATTCTTCTCAGTGGCCAGAGGCGCTGCCTCCTGAACGTGCTTGTATGCAATTGCCACTGGAGAGTCGCCAACGAACGGCGTCTCGCCGCACAGCATTTCGAAAAGAACTACTCCGAGTGCATAAAGATCACTTCGAGGGTCAACATTCTTTCCCTGTGCTTGTTCTGGTGAAAAATAAGAAGCTGTACCCATCACAGAGCCGGTTTGAGTCAGTTCATCGTCAGCAATTCCAAAAGCTCGAGCGATACCAAAGTCGGCGACTTTGACCTGACCTTCGTTAGTGATCATAATGTTGCCGGGCTTCACATCACGATGCACGGTGCCGTTACGGTGAGCAAAACTAAGCGCGGCTGCGACTTCTGATCCAATTTCGGCTGAGCGGCGTGGGCTGAGGTGACCTTCCGAAGCAATAAGCTCTGCCAAAGTGCGGCCCTCAACGTACTCCATGACAATGAAGTACGTGTCTTCGTGTTCTCCCCAATCGTACACTGCCACAACATTTGGATGATTCAGCTTGCCAGCCGCTTGTGCCTCTCTTCTAAACCGAGCTACGAAGCTTGGCTCTGAAGCGTACTGAGCGAACAAAACTTTAACAGCAACCGGGCGGTCAAGGAGCTGATCCCTTGCAAGGAAAACGTCAGCCATGCCACCGCGTGCAATACGACGATGGAGCTCATATCTACCGTTTAGAATCGGCCGGGATTGTGATACATCAGACACTCACGTATCATGCTATCTACAATAAAGTATGCCCCGACGCTTGATCGAAAAAACGCTTCTATCCTGCATCAAGATTGTAATATTTTTCAAAGATTTGCTTGGCAATTGGCGCAGCAACACGGCCACCAGTTACACCAGCTTCGCCAGCCTGACGCTCAACTAACACAGCCAGCGCTAGTTCGGGCTCTGCGTTTGCTGGTCCTGCAAACGCAATCACCCATGCATGAACATCGTCGCCGATATCGGCTGTACCGGTTTTTGCTCCAACGTCTAACCCAGAAGTTTGCAAGCCGGTGGCCGTGCCCGATTGCACCACTTGGTACATGGCTTCTTGAAGATCTGCAGCGGTGCGACCTGTTGTTGAGCTCAACCATTCATTGGCTCGGATGCGATCGTACTGGTTAGCTTCTGAGGATGAATCTCTAAAGCCGCTAACTAAACGTGGCTGCATCATAACGCCATCGTTGGCCACGGCTGCTGCAACCATCGCCATGTTTAAGGGACTAGCCTGAACGTCACTTTGGCCAATGGCTGTGAGGCCCAGCTTGTTTGACTCGTCATAGAGGTTGAAGCTTTCACCATTACTGTTGCCACGAAAGTTTCCATAGTCAGTTGGGTAGTTACTAGCAACAACGTCAGACTCTGGCACATCTAGAGGGATCTTTTGGTTGAAACCAAATTTTTCAGCCTTGTTGACCATGCCTTCTGGGCCAATAACTTCAACCGCCATCTGAGCAAAGCCAGCATTGCACGAGCGGCGAATCAACTCAACCAAAGGCCCACCGCAGTTAGACCCGCCATAGTTGCCCAGAGTTGCGTCTCCATCAGGGAGTTTGTATTCCTCAACATCTGGAAAGCGGGGCTGATTAAGCTCTAGAGGGGTGGAATCTAGGCCGGCTGCTGCCACGATTATCTTGAAGGTCGAACCCGGGACAGTTCTATCTCCATATGCTTTCGGACAACGAGGCGTTTCCAAACAGCTGTAACTTTCAGCATTCCCGCTCGGCTCAAGCAATTCTATGGCCTCGGAGATCTCAGTACTACTTAGGCTTGCCAGAGGCTGCGGATCATACGAAGGGTAACTCCACAAAGCCCTTATTTCGCCAGTTGCCGGTTCGATCGCCACAATGCTCCCAGGACGATCCGCCCCAGTTTCAGGATCTTTTAGGGCTTCTCGGGCTACTTGCTGAAGTTCATGATTTATCCCAAGGACAAGGTCCTGATCTCCTGTTAGCTGAGAGTTGTATCGCGCTTCTAATCCCTCTGAACCCAAGGTGAGGCTCACGTAACCAACCGAGTGAGCGTATAACTCACCGTGAGGGTAGATACGTCGAAACCCAAAGTTCTCGCTTTCAACTGGTTCAGAAAAAGCGACCACCTGACCATCGTTGCTGAGAATCTGGCCCCGGTCAGAGCCGAAGTCCCGCTGAAGTTGGCGGTTATTCCCAGGGACACTTTGTGTTGCTTCAGCCTGAAGAACTTGGACACGATTTAGCTGCACGAAGAGCACAAAGAAACAGACCAAAAGTACAGCCGTAACATTGTGTAGTGGAGACATTTCTTTGCCAACGAAGTAGACAAGAACTGCTGCGCTGACGATAACTGCGAGAACGATTGCACCTATTGCAGTTGTGCCCAGAGAATCATAGAACTCAACAACCGTAAAGAAGCCGAATCCTACGATTGCGGTAAGAAGATACCGGGCTGCTCTAGGTAAGGTCATGACTTTGCAGCCTTCCACTTACCTTCACCAACGAGTTGCTCTGTAGCTACAACTACCGAGTTATGTGAAACCCGTAGCAGAATGGCGACAATGACATAGTTTGCTATTAGTGACGAACCGCCGTATGAGACAAATGGCAAGGTAACACCGGTGAGGGGTAGCACTCGCAGCGTGCCACCAATAATGATAAACGCCTGGAAACCAAGTAGCAGGATCAGCCCGGTGGCGAGAAGTCTTTCAAACTCTGATGCAGCGCTCAACGCAATGCGAACACCTGATGAAACAAACAGCAAAATAATCACAAGCAGTGCCGTGGCGCCCAACAGGCCAAGTTCTTCAGCAAATGCTGCAAAGATCATGTCTGACTCGATAACCGGAATGCCTGTTGGCGTGCCAAGTCCTAATCCTGTACCAGCGAGACCACCATCAGCCATTGCAAACTGTGCCTCGGAAATTTGGAAACCAGCACCCTTTACATCCGCAAAAGGATCAAGCCAGGTGGAGACTCTACGCTTGACGTGTGCAAACTGGCTCCAGGAAACGAAAGCCCCCACAGTAAACAGACTAAGCCCAGAGAAGACGTAGATTGATCGCCCTGTGGCAACATAGACCATTACGAGGAAGAGGGTGAAAAACAGCAGTGAGGTTCCAAGGTCTCGCTGCACGACCATAACCATAAGAGTCATGCACCAAGCAAAAAGCAGGGGTGCAAAGTATTTCAAAGGTGGCAGTTGAAGAGGCCCAAGCTTGACCGCTTTGAGGGCTAGTAGATCTTTCTTTTCGGCCAGATAACTCGCCAAGAACAGCGCCAATGTTACCTTGGCTATCTCTCCTGGCTGGATCGACACCGGCCCGAGTCGAATCCAAATCTGAGCGCCGTTTATGTTGGCCCCAAATGGAGACAACGGCAGCAGCAACAGAACCACACTGGCAGCGGCAAAAGTGTAACGATATGGCTCCAGCGAACGTAGATCCGAAAACATCAATAGCGTAACCACAAACGCTGACAGACCGAGAAAAGTCCATACAGCCTGGTTCATAGCTAAGTCTGGATTAAGCCTGGAGATCATCATGAACCCCAACCCGTTAAGAAGTGCAACTAGGGGAAAGACAAGCCCATCAGCAAACGGAATGGCGATTCGTATGAAAAAGTGAGTACCAAAAAGTAACCCCAACACCGCTATAAGAAAAGGAACAATCGTAGTGGGAAGATCCGCTGTGGCCCCCTGAGCAGCCAACCAATAACCGAAACAAGTTATGCCTGCTGCCAGTATGAGCAGCGTCAGCTCAATGTTTCTTGGTTTCACCGCTTAACTCGAACTTTCCAAGCTGATGATTGTTCTAGTTGGAGACTCTACTTGTTCTGCCCGGGATTCGATTTCAACCGTTTCCAAGCTCATTGCGTAGTTACGTGCCGATTCTGATGAATCAAAAGAATCAGACTCTTCTAGCTGAACTAAAGCTGTTGGCTGCAGAGAGTCAACTTCGACGCTGGTAACAGACTTTTTAGATGGTTCAAACCACAAGAAACCTCCGGGACGACCCCTGTATACAGCTACGAACCCTGAGGAGTCCTCCTCGAGAAACCAATTGTTCTGGCTGTAGCTTCGCAAGCTGAGGAACAGCAACGAGAAGGCTCCAAAAATACAAACACCTAGAAGCAAACGGATCTTAGGTTGCTTAATGGCCGCACCTAGGCCAGCACGCTCCGCAACTATAGCTTTGCTTTCAGTGGTAATCTCTTCCACCTCGGTAGATCTGATTTCGAGATCTGTCGTGTCATTGAGCTCGGCAGGTTCTTCAACTTCTGCACCCTTCACAGGAGCATCGCTATCACATACATCAACCACCAGGGTAGTAACGTTGTCTTTACCACCGTTTACCAGAGCTCTGTCCACTAGCTGCTGTGCTGCTGTATCCAAATCTTCGTTGCTGGTGAGGATTTCAACAATCTCGTTTTCTGATACTTCATCGGTTAGACCATCAGAGCACATTAAGAAACGGTCGCCCGCCTTTACATTAAGCGTAAAGGTATCTACTTCAACCTCAGGACCGATTCCTAGCGCCCGAGTAATAATGTTGCGTTTCGGATGATTGAGGGCTTCTTGAGCAGAAATCTCGTTGTGTTCAAGAAGGTCCTCCACAAAAGAGTGATCTCGGGTAACTTGCGCTAGATAGCCATCCCGAAGCCAGTAGCATCGACTATCCCCGATGTTGATTACTTCAATGCTTTGGTTGTTGTGCAAACCAATGGCGACGAGAGTTGTCCCCATACCCAAAAGCTCATCTTCTTCAGATCGCTCATATACAAGCTCGTTAGCTTCTTGCGCAAGGCGAGACATGTCCCCCGGGCTGAGCTCTTCAGCTGAGCCTTCCAGTACTGAAATGGTTAGAGCGGCAGCAACTTCGCCGCCCCGATGCCCACCCATACCGTCTGCAACAGCAAACAAGTTGACTTTGGCAAGTCCACGATCTTGGTTGACTTCTCGCACGTTACCAACATGTGTTGCGAGTTTTCCCTCAAGCCGAATCATTAGCGAAACTCCATCAAAATATTGCCCAGACGTACACGGTCACCTTGAAAGGTTTGCTTAGAACCGCGCACTTTTCGGTTGTTCAAAAAAGTGCCATTGGTTGAATCTAGATCTTCTAGAACTACGCCCTTATCGTTCTTAGACAGCTTTGCGTGTACCTGAGAAATGAACGAATCTTCTAAGACAATGTCACAGGTTTCAGCTCGTCCAATCGTGAGCTCCCGGTCCACCACCCATTCTTCTCCGGCTCTACTTGAGGGTTCAAGCACACGAATTAGGCTTGGCTTAGTTGCTGCTTTAGAACTTACCCCCTTCTTTGGGTTGCGAAAGTTCTTGAAGTCTTTGGAGCTTTGAACCTGCTGAACTGAGACTCTGGTGGTTGAGCCCTTCCAAACAACTTGAAGAACTCTAAAGAAGAACACATAAATAAGGATTAAGAAACACCATTTGAGCAAAGTCAGAAGAGGTTCATCCACAGACTATTAAGGCTATAGAGCAGATCAGGTTTCTAGGCATTTATATGACAAGAAATAGCTAAGGCTGATATCTGAAGGCAATCCGAATAGGTCCCAGAGTCACTTCGTCACCATCCCAGAGTTGGGCCTTGTTGTGGCGTTCGCCGTTTACCTTACAGCCATTGGTTGAGCCCAAATCCACAAGGAGAAATGATTCTTTGTGTGGTTGCAGCTCAGCATGCCTTCGAGAAATGTTTTCATCATCCAGCACGATGTCGCACTCCTCATGACGGCCAATAGACATTGTTCTGTTAAAAAGACGAATGTCTGGATTGTTAGACAACTCCACGACGAACGAGGACGCTGCCCCAACTTCGGGTTCTTTAAAGCTGGCTTCGATCTTTGATTGACCCACACGAACTTCTGGAGATCGCTCAAGTTTGATTGCGATTGGGCCAACAAAGCCATGGTTCTCTGCCAAAGCAAACTGGTGAGCAGATCTAACGAGTTCGGTGTTTAGAGAACCTGAGAGCTCCGCTAGCTGATCGTGATCTTCCTGCGCCACTAATATCTCGAACTGGTTAGGCACGATGGATTTATTGTCGACATCAACTTTTTGCCTAGCGCTCATTTCCTTGATGAGTTGCCGACCAAGCTCTACTGGCTGGAGCTCAGCTTTGAACGCTCGAGAGAAAGTTCCCTCCACTAGACGCTCGAGTGCGGTTTCAAGACTGCGTAAGACCATTGTTCAAGGTTAGTAGAAACTGGTGTCATTGCAAAAATATCGTAGCGTTGCAGCTTGAACGAGAGCCTCGGGACGCTAGTCTGTCTATAGATTCACCTGCGCGAGTGGTGGAATTGGCAGACACGCAGCCTTCAGGTGGCTGTGTTCGAAAGGACGTGAGGGTTCGAGTCCCTCCTCGCGCACTAGTGTCACAGAACGACCGGGGACAGGTCCATAACGTCCCGCCGTCAGCAACAAGTCACTCGGCAAGCCGTCATTCTGCGAGGCTAAATGCCGAAGCGGAATCTCTAACCCCACCAACCAAGAATAAAGACCCCCGAGGACATTAAGACTGCGACAAGACTTGAATCTACCGCATTAACATATTTCCTTGTGAGTTTGTTTCCACCGTCCATGCAGAGACCTTCAATCCAAACGAGGGCTATCATCGAAAGATGCAACCCTCGATCGAGACCTGGCTTGAGAAATTCACACACCACTGGAAGCTTCACGAAGTTGATGAAGTGCTTAGGCTATTCACCAGCGACGTGGAGTACTGGGAATCCCCCTTCAAGCATTTTTCGACAAGGTCTGAGCTAGAAACTGAGTGGCAAAGTGTAACTGAGCAACTTGATATCGATCTCAAGACCGACGTCTTTTCTAGTGTTAACAACCATCACACAATAACCTGGCAGCTCAGATACTTGCTCAAAGGCTCCCGTCGTGAATGTGCCGGCACATATCTGATACGTCTTAACGATGGAGGTTTGTGCGACTACTTTATGCAAACCTGTGAAGCAGCTTCTTAGCTGGTGGGCAGACGAAAACGTTGAGTTACTCCTGCGCTGTACATGGAATACACCACACAACAATCCAGGCACTGACCATCAACGGCGAAACAACCAGTCCCTCTGCATCAGGCTTTGACCTAGGCCCACCCGCTAGCACACGGGTAGCGGCCTGTTCAAACCTCGTTACGCTGAAGGGGTGAATACTTTAGCGACACTGACCGAAGCCTGTGGCGAAACCCCAAGCAGAATCTGCGGATTTGTCTTTGACATCTCAAACTCGTCTAGCTTTACTAGCTTCTTCGATTCTTACCTACTTCGGCCAGCACAACTACTAGCGATAATCGTGGGTGCCTTCGTTGTGCTTCCGATTCTTAAGCTTTTCACCCGTACAGTTGGGGCCAGTCTGGCCCAGAAAAGTGCTAGACGAATCGCCAAAGCAGACGACGACGCTACACCTGTCACGTTAAAGCGGGCAGAGCTACGTGCAACCACTCTAATTGCAGTTCTTAACTCACTATTGACCGTAATCGTTTGGACAGCTGCGCTAATTATCGCACTAAGTCTTTTTGATATATCACTTGCACCAATCTTTGCTGGTGCAGGAGTGTTGGGAATCGTAATTGGTTTCGGCGCTCAAGACGTTGTTGCAGATTTCTTATCTGGCTTTTTTATGCTTGTTGAAGACCAGTTCGGTGTGGGGGACATCGTTGACGCTGGCGAAGTCACCGGCGTAGTAGAAGATGTCTCCCTTCGGACCACCACCTTGCGGGACGTAAACGGAACCGTGTGGCATATCCGAAACTCCGAGATCAAGCGTGTTGCCAATAAATCTCAGATCTGGGCTCGTGCAGTACTTGATATCAGCGTCGCTTACGATACCGATGTACGCAGAGCTGAAGGAATCATTCAGCGCGTTGCTGATGAGCTTTGGAAAGATCCACAGTTTACTAAGGGAACGATCATCGAAGCTCCCGAAGTGTGGGGTGTGGAGCGGCTTGACGCTGACGGCATTCTCATTCGCCTGGTTGTTAAAACAGATCCGGCCGAGCAATTTGTTGTAGAGCGTGAGCTAAGGATCCGGATAAAGGAAGCGCTTGAGGAAGCTAGTATCGAGATACCGTTTCCTCAGCGAACAGTTTGGATCCGTCAAGATGAAGCGCCAACTCCTAGGGAAGCTCGACCACAAGTTGATGTGTCTCCTATTCGAGATAACAGCAACACTTCAGAATTTGCAGCTGTTGAACCAGAGTCTTAGCGGAACCGGCGGCGGGTTTCAATCGGCTCAAACTCTTCGTCAACAAAGGCCAATTCGTCGGGGATAGCGTCGGCGACAAGCACCATTGGTTGGCTACAACCTCTCACCCGCAGACCTGCGGTTGAATCATCTATTGACAACTCCCCGGAGCCGTTGCCGCTTTCAAGAACATCAAAGATTCGAGCGCCTCGAAAGTCACCAACTCGCTCCCAAATGCAATCCCTGCCAACCCGCCAAGTTCCCTGCGCTAGGTCGCCTACCCAGTAGTCGCCGTTGTCGACAGCAGTTAGTGGAGTGCGGAGAGCCGACCATTCGGACCACTCTTTACAGCCCGCCGAAGAATAGAAACGATCTGGTTCAATACCATTAATCTGCACCATTAGGCGACCTTCGGTGATCGAGTCAGAACCGATTAGGCGCTCGACACCATCTTCCATTGTCCGGTAAAGGTGATACTCACAATCAGTAGCGTCAATCGGAGTTACGTAAATCCCTGGCTTGATTGAGCCAAGCCTCTTCGCCTCCCCGATATCAAACTTCTCTTCACGTGGAAGTTCAACATCTTCAGTCGTGAGACCGTAAACATCGAGCTGATCTTCGATAGCTTTAAGGCGGTCCTCTTCGAGCTCTTCTTGGTCGAGCTCTTCTAACTTGTTATCCTCGTCTTCTTCCAAGAATTCGGTCTCGCTGGAATTGCGAACTGTGTAGACACCACCGGCTTCAAGAGTTGGAACGAAAGCTAGATACTCTGGAATCACTTCTTCAGCAAAGGCAATCGTTTCTGTTTCGGTGTCAGTGGTTTCACTTGCTGCAACCGCAGGTTCTCGACGATCCAGAAAGAAAGTGGCAGTCACTAGAAGAACTGACATAACAGCCATAGCGCTTAAGATTCGAAGCATCAGTGTCTTCCTCATAGAGTATGGGTCGGACGAACTAGCCCAAATTCAAGGGAAAGTGGGGCAAAATCTCAACTAGCAAACCTCTTGCTAAGGTGATTTAGTGACTTCTGACGACACATACCCTCAACACAACCCAACTGTGGGGGTTGGACCACATCCTGAGCCTTGGCCTACAGCTGAGCATTATGACCAAGAGCTACTTGCAGAAGGTGACCGCCGCAACGTTGTAGACGAATACAGGTACTGGTCAATGGATGCGATCGTTGCTGATCTGGATTCGAAGCGACACAAGTTTCATGTAGCGATCGAGAACTGGCAGCACGATTTAAACATTGGCACAATAGTGCGCAACGCAAATGCCTTTTTGGCCGCAGAAGTTCACATCGTTGGAAAAAAACGTTGGAACCGTAGAGGTGCAATGGTCACCGACCGGTACCAGCATGTTCGCCATCACCCCACCGTCGAAGATTTAATAGGTTGGGCAGCTGATAGTCAGATTCCAGTGATTGGAATCGATAACTTGCCAGGGTCTAAGTCAATCGCAGATGCGTCTCTGCCCCAAGAGTGCATTTTTGTCTTCGGCCAAGAAGGGCCTGGACTATCCGATCAGATGCGCGATGCTTGCAGCGAGCTCCGCTTCATTCCGCAGTTTGGCTCGACGCGTTCAATCAACGCTGGTGTTGCTTCAGGAATTGCGATGTATGCCTGGATTACCCAACATGCGGCGGATCAGTAACGTCAGCTCGACGCGGCGAAGCCACAATCAACTGATCAGGTTCTGGAGCAGGGAGCGAAGCGTTTCTTTTTGCGACTTTGATTTCGTTTTCCTTGAGGGTCACAAGGCCGAAAGCCCCTAGAGACAAAGCTAAACCACCAAGCACCAATAGGAGAAAAGTTGGCGGCTCGAAGGGGCAACCATCAGCTAGGCGATCGCCAAAGGCATTTACGGCATTGGCTTGCGTTTCTTGGCTCCAAGCAGCTCTTGTTGCGCAGGCCTGGTTGCGAGCTCGGGTATTGATGTCGGCATCCCGAGGTTGGCTGAGATCTTCGGTGACCGATGAAACTACGCGGTCGCCTTTGGGAAAAAGAAGAACCTCAGCCTTGGTCTCTTCCTGCAAACGTCTCGCGAAAGCAGAGGCTGACGGCTGCGGGTTATCTGGGGCAACCACGATCAGTCGCAGGCCAGTAAATGTGTTAACTTCTTCCACAGCCGCAATAAGCTCTGCTTCATTAATGTCCTCACGGGTTGAACCAACATAAGTGTTGTCATCAGCTATCTCATCGATAACAAACCCAAGGCCTTCTGCTCCGAAACGATCTTTACCTTCTTCGGTCTCCGCCTGGTCAACCACTTCAGCACACCCAGAAAGGAGTTCGCTCACAAACACGGCTATCGAATCATCAAAATTTTCAACTCCAACAGAACTGTCAAGTGCGCAGGCCAGGTTCAGCTGCAAGTTAACATCGGCATCGGTCTCAGCTGCTGCGAAACCATCAAGTCGGGCGTCGTTATGTATCAGCAACAGTTCAAAGTCGGATTCATCGAAGAGCTGAGGTGCTAAATCGGCTGATACAACATCTGAATCCTCTACAACAAGAACTGCGACGCTAACGTCAGCTGCGGTGAGCGCTTCAATCGAATCAAGCAAAGAGCTTTCCTGCTCTTCCAAAAACTCGCCTTCGATAACGAATTCAGCTTCAATCAGTTCCTCGACATAATCATCTAGGGTCTGGGCAAAAACTGGAGCAGCAGACACAAAGCCAAAGACGGTAGCACTAGCTATGCAGGCGAGAAGACGACGCATGGCTCCATTCTGGCCCCGAGATGACCTGCAACCACGGAAATGCCAGAAATGTTGGGCTCTTAGTCTTGTTGGAACAGAGCCTCTCTACATTTATCCACAAACGGATCCTCTTCGGTAAAGTATTCGTCGAAAGCTTTGGCTACTGGCTCTTCATCTATGTCAAGCAGAAGCTCTTCGATGATCACTTTGCGGCGTTCCACACGAGGGACTAAGTCTTCGCCTTTAACACGATCACGGAGTTCCATCTCTCGCCTGCTCAGCTCTGATATAGAGTTGCGGAGATCTTCGATCTCCAAGAGGAGGTCCTGCTTTTGGGTTTCTAATTGTCTGATTAGTCGTTTTGTAGCCACAAATATTAGTTCGGCATTTCGCCTGGTTTCTTAACAGAGAAGAACTACCTTGAAACATGATCTTAAGAATTCACTCCTAGGCTGTAGGGCGTGACAAAAATTGCCTATTTGGGGCCTTCTGGCACCTTCACCGAACAAGCTCTCCTCTCACAACAAGACTTAGCCGATTTCGAGCTCGTACCGTATCAGAGGTTTACCGACGCCTTAACCGCAGCAACAAACAAAGAAGTTGATTACGCGTTTGTCGCTATTGAAAACGCCCTTGAAGGCACAGTCAACATCACTCTTGATGCTCTAACGTTTGATCACAATCTGCTGATTCAGAGAGAGGTTGACTTAGAAATTCAGCTTGAACTCATGAGCTTGCCTGGCACCAATCTTGAGGATGTCCAGACGGTTCTCTCACATCCAGTTGCTTTGGGTCAGTGTCGAAAGTTTCTTGAAGCCAAGCTGCCGAATGCTCAAGTCAGGCCTGCAAATTCAACCTCTGAAGCGGCACGGCGCTGCAATGAAGAGGACAAGACTGCAGCTTTAGCCAACAGCCTGGCGGCGGAAAAGCATGGCCTTGAAATATTGACATCGGATGTTGCCGATCATTACAACAACAAAACCAGATTCGTTCTCGTTGGAGGCAAAACAATTCCTGCGCCAACAGGAAACGACAAGACCATGGTTGTTCTCACACAACGTGAAGACAAACCAGGATCTTTGATTGCGATCCTTCAGGAGTTTGCAGCAAGAGAAATCAACCTAACAAGACTGGCATCACGGCCAATCAAGACTCAAGCAATGGGAAGCTACTGCTTTGTTGTTGAGTTCGATGGCCACATCGCAGACGAAGTCGTCAGTAACTGCCTAGTCAAGATCAAATCAAGACACGCAGATGTGAAGTATCTAGGAAGCTACGCTAGCGCTGATGCTAGTTCCGGAACCAAAGCTGAGACTGCTAGCTCGGACGCAGAGGCGGACGCCTGGATGAGTCGGCTTTTGGATCGTATCGTTACTTAACAGCTCTGGATGGCCCAACCAACCGCATAGCATCTTTAATCGGATTAGGAAGATCAAACGGATTACTACCCTTTATCTCGTAGACCTCACCATCAACTTCGTATTCTTCTCCAGTAAGTGTTGCGAGTTCGTCCAACATGATTGTAAGGACAATCGGACGAAGCATACTGAACATGTTCGGGTCGACCTTGGCACGCTTAGCGGCATACTTATCAATGCGGTACAAAAAGTTATCGAAAACGACACGATCTGGACCTCTGCGCTCATTGAGAGATTTACCCTTTTTCATCTGACTAACAGAAAGATGGTCAATAAAGCGCTGCCGTGGTCGTGCGGTTTTCGAGGATACTTTGGCTGCATTATTCTCCACCAGCCAGTCAACAACGGGTTCATCGAGTTCGTCCATAAGTTCGTTCGAGAGATGAAGCCTATCGATGAAGGCCAAACCTACATTGATTCGAGCCACGTGGGTTGGATCAAGCTTATGATGGACTGCCAGAATTAGGGTTCTGATGGCCATTCGCGCTTCGCAGATTGCCCCTATTTGTACTGGCTTCTGCAAGAAAGAGCCTGTCTCGTAAGCATCAGCAAGTTCATCATCGTCAAGCTCCAAACCCTTCCGTCGATGTAAAGCAGCACGCCCGATTACCTCGCCGATTCTCGGACCCATTTCAGCTAGCTGAGCCTGCCACCTACCACGGAGACTACTTTGTTCTTTGCGTAGATCGTCGATGCTCGCCCAACCTTCACCTAGAAGAAGCTTCACTTGCTCGGGATTTGCCTCGACAAACTCAACGAGCGGACGCTCCCAGACACTGCCAGAAACGATCCTATGGTCTATGACAGCTGAGTTATCTCCGTTTGCAAAATCGATGGCAAACTTTAGATGTTCATTTGAAGCTTTCCGTTCGAGTTGATCTTTGAGATCCGCTCTCCAAATCGTGAACTTGTTGTTCAGAACTTTTAGCATGTCACGCTCAAATACAAACCATGCAGGGTCATCTTGAAGAAGCTCATCAAAGTGTTCTAGATCGAGCTGATTACAGCTAGCAACGGCCAGGAGATCTTCTAAGCCAACAGCCGCTTCAAACTCGGGACCTCTGGATAGTAGACCGAAACCGTCTAGATCGCCCTGAGCCCGGTCAAGTCGTTGCCACAACTCGTTATCGGTGAAGGGATCAGTCACTTCCATTTTTGCTTCAACAAGACTCACCAGTTTGGCAATAAGTTTCTGGACCTGTTCTGACTCTTCAGAACTGATGCGAAATGCTGGATTGTAGTTCCAGACATCTAACTTGAACTGTGACACGCCAATATGATCCAGCAGGCGGGCGAGAATAAGATCGTACTCGACTAGCAGCTCAAGCCTTTCAAGAATAATTGATCTATTTTCAGCTGGCCACGCAGAGCCAGCTTCCCCAGGAGCTTCGATTGAAAAAAGTTCTTTGTCCGCCACAGAATTAGATTACCAGCTGAACATCCCCCATGAAATAGGGTTCTGTAGATTGATGAGTTTTACCTAAGCATGTGGTTATCCTGACCCAATTTCTCAGGTTTCTTGCTGAAATTCTGGCTGGTCTGAAGAAAAACCCTCTTTCGCTATGTCGGGCTACATAACGGCGGTGATATTCATCGCTTGGGTGAAATCGAAAGAGTAGATCAACTATCATGAGTTTGAAATTTTGAGGCTCTCGAGGTCGCTAGATGGGCTACAAACCGCTAGTCTCGTCTACGGAGAGATGGCAGAGCGGACGATTGCGTCAGTCTTGAAAACTGTTGAGGCTTCACGGCCTCCGGGGGTTCGAATCCCCCTCTCTCCGCCACTTACTTCTTTAGCTCAGCAGTGTTTGATGAAATTCTGAGACTTTTCAACTCGTCATTCTACGAGGCTCGAAGCCGTTGCGGAATCTCTAACTGCGTCTGACAGCGCAGACTAGTAACCTCAATAGGCTACTTACAGGCAACTTAGAAAGAGGCAATGTTACTGCCCTAGAGTTGCAGACCTGTCCGGTCCAGCAGTTGAAGTCAGAGGAGGATAAGTTCCGAAGTTTATGGTGGCGCTCGTTCGAGGCACTCCATCGGCAAAGGCCTGAGAGGAACCCCCGCCTTTAACTGCTTCTATGCGGTCCTTAGCTACATCGATATGGCTCTTGGCTATCCCGACCAGTTCACGATTGAAGGTTTGAAAGGTTGCTACTACCTGTGTTTCGACATCTGGCTGGCCAGCTGAGATTTGTGTCACCTCGCTCGCCACTGTGCTCGCTACTTTTTGCAGGGCATCTGCCCGAGGAAACCGACTCAAGATTTCATAATCCAGTGGATACCCCTTAATAAGGGGGTTGGCTGCGGTTTGAAGTGCTTTGAAAAAGCCTTGATTGCCTTCAACTTCCGCCTTTACTATTCTCACCGATGCCTCGAGCTCTCCAATAACTTTGGGAGTAGCCAATCCAATAGGATCTGGCAGATGCAACAGACCTTCGATGACCTGCAAGGTTAGATCCACGTCTTGCCGCTTATCCATGAACTCAACGAATGCCTGCGGATCTAGCTCTTCTTGAGCTCGCTCGATCATTCCCGAGAGTTGCCCACGAAGTATCGCTACTCGAGTTCCAGCTTCTTTCAGCTTGTTATCAACCTTAACAACCAGCTCGCCAGGAGCTTCTTCGCTCCAAGCCTGCCACTTGTTGGTGGCTTCTTGTAGCTTGTGGGTTTCGTCAGCTACTTGTCTGTAGATCCCTACCGCCGGATCTACTTTGATTTTGCTGTCAATTGCAAGAGAAATAGTCTCGTTCAAATGCGGGTTGCTCCAAGGCATACGTTGACCCGCTAGGCCTCGAGCAACCTGATTGAACTGATTCAAATCTGCAGCGATGCGGGCGCCTTGTGCTGCAAGCTTGGTTCCGTACCCTTTAAGCATGCTTGCGGCTTCGAGCCCCTCTGGCATTGCTTTTGCGTACTCTGTCGCAGCTACATCGCTGTCTAGCGCATCGAGTATCTCGCTAGCCTGTTGGATTAAACCATCAAGCTCTGACTGGAACTGCTCGAGTGTCGTACTTGTCATTTGAACCGCCTAAAGAAGCCAACAATCAATGATATAGCGCTTAAAGACCCAATACTATTCGCCCCTGGTCGGGTCTCATTTAACGCATAATTACTGTTTTGAAGGGCTCTCGAGGCGCCCAACAGACCTGAACAGTAGATGAACGGCTACTGGGAAGGTTAGGAGCAGTGACACAGCTATAACTGCAATAAGTCCCCCTTGCAGAGCATCCATTCTAAGAGCAGCGCCGAAACAGATAAACACAAGCGCTACAGGGCTTGCTTTACCAGCAGCGTGAAATCTTGCCAGAGTAGATTTAAGTCGCAGCAGCCCAACTCCTGAAAACACGGCTAGGACTCCTCCAATAACAAACGCAATGTCTGAGATCAGTTCAATCACGATTGCGACTCCTGATTCAAGTACTTAGTCGCAGCTAACGTTGCTACGAATCCAATGACCGAAACCACTACCGGAACATATAGGTATGTTGGGTCGTCTCTTCTTACGGCATCAACTATCACAGCAGACATCAAGCAGACAAGCGCTACATCAAGTGCCACGACTCTGTCTTGGACACTTGGTCCAATAGCCATTCGCACTAATGCAAGAACTGCGCCAACTCCTAGAGCTCCCAAGGTAAATTCCAACATCAGTCAAGCACCTCTTCAGAGATGGGGGTTGGTAAGAACTCATCAATTACATTTGATAGCTCAGCAACGTGAGAGCGGACGGCGTCTTCTTCCTTGCCGTGAAGCAGGTGAAGCCTCATAGTTGAACGCCCTTTATCAACATCGATGACCGCTGTGCCCGGTGTTGATGTAATTGCCACAACTAAAAGATAAAGCTGGGTTGAGCTCTTGGGAGAGTATGCAATTTCAATCACTTTTTCTTCAACTCCCTCGTTGCCCTTGAAGATCGTCAAGAGCACATCCCATGTAGAGATGACAAGATCAGTAACAAGTAGTCGAACGAAGTTCACAAATGGCACCAAACGAACTGAGCCCGAGATATCACGTCGCCTAACTAAAAGTAATCCGATACCAGCGCCAGAGAGCAAGTTGGCGTAGCTAAAGCTCTGCCAAAGCAGACACCACACCACGACCAAAAGGCTGAGCTTCAGGACAAAGTAAACCAAGGCTCTCACTCTGTCATCACCGCCTCTATATAGGAAGAGGAGTCAAGAACTTCCTCTGCTGCTCTGATGCTCATATCCCAAATAGGACCGGCAAACAAAGCGATGGCCAGTGTTGCTCCAACAGTTGCTAGAGCTGCAAATGTCATTGCCTGATAGCTACGGTCAGATCGAGAAAGGGAGCTTTCTTGGCTATCGGTTGAATCAGCAGGCTTACCCCAGAAGACACCGACCCAAATTTTGGCCATGGAAAGAAGCGTTAGGAGACTGACACCAAGTGCAACAGCGACCAGCCACCAGGATTGTGCAGCTACACCCGAGGCAACTACTCCAAACTTTGCGACGAATCCGGAAAAGGGTGGGATACCTGCAAGGCTCAAAGCTGGTAGTCCAAACACGAAAGCGATTTCGGGTCTGTGTTTAGCCAACCCACCAACTTTCTTGAGGCTGGATGTTCCCTCGCTTGCCTCGACTAGTCCGCCAGATAGAAACAGAACGGTCTTTGTTGGGATCTGGTTGAACAGAAAGAAGATCGCTGCAGCTACCCCGTTTATGGTAAAGAGACCGAAGGCCATCAACATGTAACCAATCTGCGAAACGATGTGGAACGAAAGAATACGCTTCATATCGTTCTGAGCAAGCGCTCCAAGCACACCGGTAACCATGGTGAGAGCTGCAATTGTTAAGATCAGAGCTCCTAGATCGTCAAAGCCCATTAGACCGTGGAAGCGGATGATCGCATAGACACCAATTTTGGTCAGCAGGCCTGCAAAGATGGCTGTGATAGTTGTTGGAGCTGTTGGGTAACTATCAGGCAGCCAAGAGAACACGGGAAACATAGCTGCCTTGGTTCCGAATACAACGAGGAACCAGGTTCCTATGCCGATTCTGGTTCCATCAGATAGCTCCGGTATTCGCTCAGCCAGCAGCGCAAGGTTGACTGTGCCGGTAGCACCATAAACAAAGGCAATACCAACCAAGAAAAGGGTTGAAGCCAGCAGATTCATGACAACATAGGTCATACCTGAACGAATCTGACCTGGCTGTCCTTGATGTGTTAGAAGGACATAACTAGATATCAGGATTAGCTCGAAGGAAACAAACAAAGTGAATAAATCACCAGTGAGCACAGCTAGAGCTACTCCGGAGCTAAGCACTAAGAGGATAGGACCAGTGATAGAAAGGTCTGATCCAAACTGAGTTCGTCGCTGAAACAACGAAAATATTTCAACAGCGAGAATCGTTAGCGAAGCAACAAATAGTACAAGAGCCGCGAACATGTCAGCAACCAGCACTACTCCAAGCTCTGGCGCCCAGCCACCAACTCGTGACACGATCGTTGCACCCTCTTTGACATCCAGGAGTATCAACGTTGACGCAACTGCTAGGAATATCAAAGAGGACGAAACTACTAGTTCTCTTAGCCATCTTTGAGTTCGCAACAGCATCGCAAAGGCAGCTCCGATCATCGGAATGATAACAGTGAGGGTGACGAGGCTAGCCATGCGACTCCTCTAACCCAATGCTCTTGTCTTCAAGATCATCTTCAACCAGATCAGTTCCGGTATGAAGTTGGCTCGCTCTAGCCAACGCCAACATAAACAGAGTCAATCCAAACGAGATTACGATGGCTGTTAACGAAAGAGCCTGTGGAAGTGGATCAGAGCTGTCGATAGCTGATGTCTGGTCAGCTAGAGGAGCCTCGCCTGCTTTCCCACCGGCAGCTAGCAGCGCAATTACAACGACATGCCCGTAGATCACAAACCCCAAAAGAATGCGGGAAAGAATTCTTGAAGTCACAAGATACGTGGCCACTCCGGCAAGAAAGGCGGCAAGCAGTATAAGAGTTGTGCTCATACCAACTCCTCACTTTGTGGGTTTGGGCTAAGAGCTATGACTACAGCCATGGCGAGGCCAACTACGATTAGCGTAATGCCAAAGTCGAAAGCTAGAGCAGTTCCAAACTTCAACTCTCCAAGGACTGGCAGATCATATTTCCAGTTGTGTTGATCGAGGACAGTTGCTCCCCAAGTGAGTGGGAGGATCGCCACAGCTGAACAGATAATAATGCCAACTGCTGTAAGTAGCCGCGCGAAACTTTCTTGTTGTAATCCTGCCATCATTCGTAGCACGACGATCAGCCCTATTACTAGGCCGCCTGCGAACCCACCCCCTGGCTGATTGTGGCCAGCGAAGAAAAGATATAAAGCAACAAGCAAAGTGATAGGCGTAATAACTTGAACACATCTGGTGAGAACTACAGAATCTGTTCTAATCATCGCTCCACTCCTACAGTTTTGTGTTCTTTGACAGCCTTTGAGAGAGCTACGATTCCAACTACGACGACTGCAAGGACAACAACTTCTCCCAAAGTGTCAAGTGCTCGCATATCGGTGAGAATGACGTTGACTACGTTGTTTCCGCCTCCTGTAGTTACTGACTGTGAAAAGAAATCATCGACAGGCTTAGAGTTCACATCCGAAGACGACACCGCAACCAAACCGACACCAACGCCGGTAGCTACAAGAACCGAAACGACGATTCGGATCTCTTGCCAGATTCTACCAACTGGTGGAAAGCTGCTAGAAAGGTGACTGAAACCGAGTACGAAACCGACAACAATGATCGTCTCGACAAGAAGTTGGGTTAGGGCAAGGTCAGCAGCTCCATGATTGATAAACAACCCGGCCATTCCAAGGCCTACAAAGCCTAAAGCCAGTACCGCACCCAGGCGAGACTTCGTGAACGCTACGACCAAGGCAGCCAAGCCGATGAATATCGCTAACACCACCTGAGCATTGTTGTCGTAACGGTAAAGGCCGTCAATCTCCAAACTAAACCAGAACGGTATTGTCGATGCCGCTGCAACGAGCGACATTACTACTACATAGATCGGCAGGGATCCGTGCTGCACAACTCGAGTGAACTTTCCAGCGAAACGAATTGTGCCATCAACTGCTTTATCTACTAGTTCCGCACCCAGAGCTCGAGCTTCGGAAACCTTACTTCGACTAACTAATGCTCCAACAATCGTTCCCGCCAGCACTACTGCAACCGATATCAAGAAGGCGTCAGTGATCCCTGGCCAGCGGTAAAGTACATAGAGTTCGGCCTGGGAGTTGATCTCGCCAGAGGCTTCAATGACCAAAGTGTTTATCTGATCGATGAATACGTAACCTAAGAAGCTCGCAGTGCCAAGAACTGCTGCTGGTGCGGTCATCTCTAGTCGAACTTTGGCAACTTCTATCGATCGACCTTCTGAGCTGCCAAACACGCCGATTAGCAATCTAGTTGTATAGGCCACCGTTAGAACCGAGCCAAAAATTATGGCTGCACCAGTAGTCCACAAAGTAAGTCCTTCTAGTTTTAGAACCGCTTCGACCGCTGCTTCCTTGGCAGCGAAGCCGAGCAGTGGAGGAATTCCGGCCATAGACAAGCCACTC
Source organism: Acidimicrobiales bacterium (assembly GCA_020628305.1). GTDB lineage: Bacteria > Actinomycetota > Acidimicrobiia > Acidimicrobiales > SZUA-35 > JAHDDW01. Next base: position 47,183 of record JAHDFH010000006.1, read on the forward strand.
ACTAGCGCTACGAAGAACGCTACTGGCATGGACTTGGCCAAGCCAGACAGCTCACGAATGTCCCTCGTTTTGGTGCGAATGTCAATCTCACCAACAACCATAAACAGTGCCGCTTTGAATATGGCATGGGCAACAAATAGCGAAACTCCCGCAAACACTGCTTTAGGCTCTCCCAGGCCAAGGAGCGTCACGATCAGGCCAAGCTGTGAGACTGTTCCCCATGCGAGAATGAGCTTGGCGTCGAATTGACGAAGGGCCCCTATCGCTCCCCAGAGCATCGTGATAACGCCAATGGCTATCGCCGCCGTAGACCATGTTTCACTTGAGGCAAACGTTGGGGTTAGCAAGGCAAGGAGTATGATTCCCGCCTTGACCATTGTTGCTGAGTGAAGGTAGGCGCTTACTGGCGTGGGTGCATCCATGGCACCAGGCAGCCAGATGTGAAATGGGAACTGTGCTGACTTGGTCGCAATGGCAGTAATGATCAGCACCACTGCGGCTGTACCAGTCGCCCCGGTCGGAGCAGACAAGCTCGTAAACGCTGTCGAAGCGTTTCCTTCTGCGAGAATTAGCAAGCCTCCTAGAAGGCAAAGTCCGCCACCAGCTGTGATAACTAATGCACGACGAGCTGACTGCAAAGCAGAGGGCTTGGTTGACTTATGACCGATCAGCAGAAAGGACGTTATTGAAGTTAGTTCCCAGAAGATAAACAGAGTCCATATATTTCCTGCCCATACGAGGCCAAGCATTGATGCGGCAAACAGCGAAAGAACTGCCGCAAACCGCCCGGTGCCCTCTCTATCGTTGCCAAAGTAGCCCGCTGCATACACCATTATCAAGGCACCGATAGCCGCAACTAGAAACGAAACGACTGCCTGAAAACTTCCCGGAGCAAAGTTGAAAATCAACCCAGCGTTATCAACCCATGAAACACTCTGACTAGAAGGCAAGTTGTCGGGCAACCAGCTAGCTGAAACAACCGCTGCGGCAGCTAGCGGAGTAGCGGCGATATAGAAGACTGCTTTGCCAAGTTTGTCACGTGAGGCTGCTGCAATGACGCTGACGAGTCCTGATATTGCTAGCAGCGTTAAGAACACGTCTCTACACTACTCGATCAGAGTGTTCGCAAAGATCTGCCAAGCAAGAAGACTTTTAGCTACGAGACTCAGAACGATGTAAACAGATTCTCCGTAGATGTAGTCTTTCCACTTTCCGATTCCTTTGTACTGCAAGTACTGGTTAAGTGCGAAACAATTGAAGAGTAAGAAGATCGTGACAAGAATTCCATAGACAAATCCCGGAGGACCTTCAGCACCTTCTCTTGTCACGTTGACAGCGACGTAGCCGTAGGTAGCGATCCATGGACCGATGCCTGCAATTGAACCAAACCAAAAAGGAGTCCACCAGGCTTTGTCTCCGGGCTTGTTGACCATTTCCATGATCCAACCGAAGAGAATCATTGCAATGTTGGCAAACGAGATGGCTACCAAAGCTGCGAGATCTGTAATTCCCGATACTAGCGCTATGAGTGCGATCATTAAGGTCGATGAAAGTGAGTACTCAACCCAGCGGAATCGGTTGCGGCCTCTTCTCAGTTCAGATCCATACTTTGGGAAGCCCCATGGAGAAGCGATCAAGAAATGGAAGAAAGCAGACAAGAACAGGAATAGCGAGACTGCAAAGCCAAGGGGCACATCAAAGATCGACTCGATAACACCGCCTGAAAGTGGCGTACCTGGAGGTCCGTTGAGATTGAAGCTGCTAACCGACAGAGAAAAGTCGTTTGAAAGTACGACCATTGCAACAGCTGAAACAAAGTGAAACAGCCCCATCACTAAGTTGAATTTTTGGAGCTTCGACAAGCGAGAGTCGCTTACTTCAACGCTTTCTTCTTGAAACATTTCCTTAATGGCCATGTAAAGACTTTAGTCTCTGTTGATCAGCCCCGATAGCCACTCCCGAAAACTCGGCGCATAGTTGTCGCAGTCGCAGCGATCGTCTTCTGCAACATCGGCCAAGATTTGTTCAACATGCAAGCCACAACCTGCCCAAGAAACCTTGCTGCAACTTCTACAGGTGATCTGTCTACACATGCCCCAATCCTAGGGGTTCTTGCGGAGACTATAGGGTTGAACGTGTAGCTGGGACTGACTGCCCTAAACCAGCACTGTGGAATACACCAGGAGCCGTCAGTGATGCTCCAGGGTTGAAGCCAGAGATAGTCCAGTGCACGAGAGACTGGGCTGCTTCAAGCTCGGCAAGTGCTGGTTGGTAGAGAGCTCCACTTGATTCACTTCCCATAGCTACCCTGACCCAAGACACTTCTATTATTTCAAAGGGAGTAGCATCTGGATTGTCAAGGGTTCTCAAAGCAGCATTCTTATCCTCAGGCGACAGACCTTTGCTAACCTCTGGCTGAAATGCCTGATAGAGCTTACTGTGTAACTCAGCTGAGTATTGCTGTATCACTCGCCGTTGCGACGAGCTGAGATGCGAGTGCAGAGGCGACAGAAGAACATAGGTTTCGAACCTTAGCGACGGATTGGTGTCAGCAGCTACGAATATTCTATAGAGAACCTCCGCTGCTCCTGAATTTCCAAATAGCTCCGGAGAGAAGATCTCAGATGTAGCTCGCAAAAAGCGGGAGTACTGGTTGTCGTAATCTTCGAGAAGTCTCCTAAAATAGCCACGAGCCATTGCTAGCTCGTACGCTTCTTGGACCGACTGCGGAAACTCCATCCTTGCTGCCCAACAGGTATCGAGACCACAATGTACAGTACCTGGATCAGAAAGTTGAACTACAATACTGGTGGTTAAATCTGCATCAATCATGAGCCGCCCTTTACCTCACTTAGTTTAACACTTAAACCGCTGAGCACACATCACCCGACCGTGGCACCGCCAGCAGCTATCCAGTCATCCAAGCCGCCAATGTTCGTCACGTTGTCATATCCTGCTTCGGTCATGATCTCCGTTGCAATTCCGCTGCGGCGCCCGGACCGACAGTAGATGTAGATCTCAGCGTCTTTGTCGATATCTGGCGGGAACTCTCCAAGCTCAAGGTGCTTTGCTAAGCCCCAGAGAACGGCTCCATCAGCATGGCTTTCTTCCCACTCTTCATCCGTACGCACATCAATAACGTATACGTTGTTCTCGCCCAGCCTCTCGACTGCCTTGCTTGCAACTTCCGAAAAGTCATTTGATGGAGAGATTCTTTGAGACTCCGCCGAGTCGGTTTGGTCAGAACACGCCGAGGCTGCGAAAGGCTGATAGCGAATAGCGTAACTTTGATGAGCTTGATCACCGCAACAGCTTACACTTTCGCCAGGTCAGCTTTCAGCAGCTGCCCTGATCGCTTCATCCACTTGTTCTGGGTTCATTCCATCAACACCAACGGCTGCGACAATCTTCAGTTCGACTTTTTCTTCGCTGGACCAGAAGTTGATGATGGTTTCAAGATACGGAGTTAGTAGATCCCAGTCAGCACCAATAGGAACCCCGCCAGTTGTTACGACAAGAGTGGCAGACTTAATCGGCAACATTCCAACAGGCCCATTTGCTGTGTAGTCAAACAAGTGGCCGTTGCGTGTCACGAGATCAATGAAAGACTTGACTTGGGCTGGAACTCCCAGATTGTAGATGGTCGTAGCGAATACTAGGTGCTCAGTATCTTTCATTTGTTCAATCAACTTGGTGGCGATCGTATTGAGCTCGCCGTCATCGGACCGATCAAAATGCTGATGGATGTTTTCTGAGTTCAAGTTTGGAAGACTTCCGTGTGAAATATCGACCTTCTCAAACTCTGATATCTCATTGTGTTCGAGGTAGGCCTCGAGAAGTCTTTTCGTTCTAGATTCAGCCCTTGGGGTGAACTGCACCAGGGTAGTTTTCATTTTTAGTTTCCTAATAGATCTGTTGGGTGTGACGTTTGGGTCTGACCCAGATGTCACAAATTGTTGATTACTTGCGTACGGCCTTGGCGAGTTTCTCCGTGGACTTTCCCATGGCTTTCACTTCGGCTCTGGTTAGGTGTGCGAAGACGAGTTCTCTCACTTCTGCGACGTGTGTTGGGGCAAGTTTTTCGAGAAGCTTTCGACCCTTTGGTTTAAGCACAATATTAACAGCTCGTCCATCTTCTGGACATTTAACCTTCTCGAGCAAGCCACGTTCTGCAAGTGTGTCCAACCGTTGCGTCAAGCGAGTTCTACTTGCGATCATCTGAGACGAAAGGTCACCCACCCTTAGCCGGTTGTCTTCAGCCTGTGAAAGCAGGTGGAACACTTCATAGTCTTGAATGGTGATGTCAGCCTGCTCTTTAAGTGTGGCTGAAAGCTTGTCGAACAAGCCGAATGACATTTCAATCATCGAGCGCCACAGGTGGGCCTCAGATTCGTCTAGCCATTCGACTTGTTCCATCTCGAAAGTTAGCTTTCTACTAGCTGTACGTCTAGCTCGATCTTAACATCATCGCTAATGAGCATCTTGTCTGCGCCAAGTGGCATGTTGAAGTCAATTCCGTAATCTGAACGCTTGATTATTCCTGTGGCTGAGAAGCCGGCGTGTGTACTCTGACTCTGTGGGTTGACTTGCTGACCTTCAAATTCAACTTTGAGTTCAATAGGCTTAGTCTGGCCGTTGATCGTTAGGTCTCCAGCAACTTTGTATTCTTCTCCAGCCTGGGTAATTGCAGAAGAGCTGAACGTCATCTTTGGGTTGGCTTCGACGCCGAAGAAGTCTGTGCTCTTGAGGTGATTGTCACGGTCTTCGTTGTTGGTATCGACTGATGCCATATCGATCTCGGCCGATAGCGAAGAAGCATCTAGAGTCTCGCCTACAGTTGCGCTTGCATCGAATGCGTTAAATTGGCCTCTAACCTTGCTGATTCCAAGGTGCTTAATTGTGAACGCAACACTTGAGTGCGTAGGGTCGATTTTCCATTGGCCCTGGTTTATCGGTAGTGACATTTCAGATCTCCTTCTTTTATGTCAAAATTGACTTAATTACTATCGGTCACCTTATGTCAAACTTGACATAAAAGCAACTTAACCTCCTGACGTACCTGATAGTTGTGGCATTCGGGTATCAACGAGGCGTAACGACAATAGGACGTGGGACATTTTGCCCCGTCCCCAATGTCCAATGTCCAACTAGCCGAAATAGGTTTGTGCCCTTGCGACGGCGAGCTTACCTATTTCTTCGCCCATGATGCGGCCTTGGAGATCGTCTGCTCGGACGTGAATACCACCATATAGGCGAGATATTCCTGCTTGGTCAGCTGCGTCTCGATATGTAGCCCATTGAAGCTCAATATCTTGTGTAGGCCCTTCTTCGTGAATAAGCGCACCCTCAACAACAGTGTGAGTCATCAAACCTCCCGGGAAGAACTCATCTCCAGTCAATTCAGTGAGAACTTCAGCAGCAGCTCTAGAGAACCCCGAGTGGCCGCTGACATAGGCAGCAAATGCAGGACTCACAAATGACTCTCGTTGATATGGAAGCCAGTCAGCTGCACGTATCCAATCAACTCCCCCAAGCATCGTATCCGGATCATCAGGTTGACCAATCCAAGAGTAAACAGCTTGTTCACCAATGTAATCTTCTAAGCCTTCGAAACGTTCACCAGGTTGAGTTGACTCAGTAGTTATATCCTCAACCACCCCAGGTATGTTGTTGAGTCTCCCATTCTGACCTAAATAGCGAATCATCGAGATTGGCCTGGCGTAGTCGTAATGTGCCTTGGTACCCCAAACCGCGACAGCGGTGTCGTGCAAAGCGCCGTTTATAGCTAGAAAGACTTTCAAGTCCCATTCAAGTCGCTCAACACTCTTGCCATAAATCTCTAACTCGCCTGATGCTTCAAGCCCATTACCTACATCAATAGCCAAGAGGTTCCAGTGGCCGGGAGGTGTCTCAGACTCAGGACCATCGGCCCAATATTCGGCAACTACGCGTGCATAGTCGGCTTCTAAGACAACGTTCTCTTTGTAAGGTTCTCCAGTTGCGGGGTTCACATCCCAACCGCGTGCAGCATACGCACCAAGCTCAACATTGCCCAAAGCTCTAGGAGAAACATCGATCTCAACGGCACTGTCAGCGTCTAGCTTTGCAGATAGCTCAACCACTTCAGTTGCAGAGGCCACAAACTCATCGTCTTGCTCACCGAGAAACGGTGGTGGCCCAGGGTCAAGCGGAAGACCGTTCTCTTCATCACGCTCGAGAGCAAAGGTTTGGATATAGCCCCAGTTTGAACCTATGAACGTCTGAGTTGAGTCAGAAAGAGCTTGGCCGTTTTGAGTAATCTGCTCTTCAATCAAAAGAGGCTGCCAGCGATTCGGGTCTTCCATGACCGTGCCTGAATCAGCCACCGCTAGTGGCTCGTTGAACGGTCGATAGTTCTCATCAACGTAGCCTTCCTTTTCAAGAAGTTCATCTAGTTCACCACTCGCTAAAACTGCTTCAGCAACCGTGTCACCAAACGCAGCTGGGGAACCTGCGATGTCACGATCAGAGACATCGAGGCACAAAGATTCGAGCGTGCTATCTATCTGCTCAAGCGAATCATCGGACGAAACCGAATAACGATATCGTTCCGAAAGGACTCGGTACGCTGCGAAACTTATCGCTTCGTCCATCTCCTCATCAGAAAAAGTGGCAACCGAATCAGTTGTAAAGAAAACTCCGGTGGCACCGTCTTGATGAGCAGCCCACGTATCCCACATTGCAGCCGATAAGTGATACAAGTTTCGCGAATGAACAGTGGGAGCAGGAAAGTCCCGGCGGATAGCGTCAAGGTTTGCCTCAACCCATACAGTTGTCACCTCTTGTTCTGGAGCAGTACAGCTGCGGTACGAACGCTGGGCAATCATTCCCCCAGTAGCCAGCCCCAAAAGAGCTACTACTCCCATCGCTACTTTCCAAGGTTTGTCCATACCGTAAAGCTAACAACGGCGCTGATCCATTAAGCGCAACGTCACCTTTTATCTAAAAATGATGATTAACTTATCCTTAAACCAACCGATTGGAGTGGGAAGAACCCATACGAAGGTTGGCCGGTGAGAAAAATTGTCTCGATTATTACGTTCTTATTCTGCCTGCTTTTGCCTGCTGCAGCTTCTGCACACACTGGATTCTTAGAATCATCTCCAGCTGATGGTGAAGTAGTCACTGGAGACTTGAATGAGATCATCATTGAATTTACTGGGGACGCCTCACCTACCGACGATGGTTTTGCCATTCTGGACTCAGCAGGCAAAGAACGGATCCCTGACTCACAGACCAAAGAAGAAACTGCTTGGATCCTGTCATTTGATGAGGCTTTCGCAGAAGGCGAAGTAGGCGTTAGGTGGAGCGTGCAAGCGCCTGATACCCATCCGATTTCCGGAAGCTTTTCGTTCGTCTACGAGCCTGAGGGGAAACCTATTGATCGAACCGACACAGAGTCACAGCAGCTCGAATCCCAAAAGTCAAAAAATCCAGACCTTGAGTCTTTCTTGAATCAAACGAATTCAAAAAGCCCAAACCACGAGCCAGTTCAACTAGTGGGAAGGTTTCTTACCTTTCTCGGGTCTCTTGTTGCTATAGGATCTGTCATCTTCGCTCGAACAGTGTTGAGAGGGAGCCCCCGAGACATAGAAGCATCGTTGCGACTGGTGAAAATTGCAATTGCAGGAACCTTGTTGGGAGTCACATTTGAAACACTCGGCCAACTTGGTTCATATTACCCGAGCTGGGAACAGGCACTAAATGGAGACAATTTGCTGATTAGTTTAGACTCCAACCTTGGTTTGGCAGCTGGCATGAAAGCAGCAGGAGGCGCTCTACTTGTAGGTTTGTCGTGGCCTAACGCTAAGAGTTCGAAACAAACCAGCGATGGATTAGTCAAGATACGGCAGAAACTGCACGCTGGCGCTGGCCCTATGCCGTTGATTAAGAACTCTGAGCCGTACAACTATGAACGAGATCGCAGGTGGCTGCCTGGAAAACCAAAGACTTTGCTGCTCTTATTTGGGATTAGTCTGATAGCGGCTTCCTTTAGTTTGAACGGCCACTCCAATAGCGCGGATAACCTACCTCTCAGCTACCTCGCCGACTTTACGCACGTTACATCAGCAGGAGTTTGGGTGGGAGGTGTCGTCTCGCTGGTTCTAGTTCTACGGAGCAGATCGAAGCGAAACATCGAACTGCGAACAGCTCAGCTGGCCATAAGATTCTCCGTTATCGCAGCCGTTGCTCTGGCTGCAACAGCTGCTGCTGGGATAGCTTTAGCAACACAAATCATTGACTCAACAGAGGACTTACGAACGACCGAATGGGGTCAAGCCTTTACCTTAAAGATGATTTTGGTGGCAATTCTGATTGCAATTGGGGGATATAACCACAAAGTTTTAGTTCCTAACCTTGCTTCGAGTAGCACCCCATTGGCCGAAGGTCGTTTCTCGAAAATCATAACGATCGAGTTGCTGATCATGGCTATGGTCATCATCGCTACCGTGTTTTTAGTTGTTTCAACTCCGCAGTAAGGGCACTTGGAGCCTTAAGTTTCAAAGGGACAATCCGATTAGCAACTATGTCAGAATTTGAAGACATCAACAACTGGGCCGGCTACCAGAAACCTGCGGATGCTAGCGAAGACCTTACTGAATCTGTTCAGGAGCAGAAAGAAGGGTCTTCCAAGAAGCTATTAGTGATTGTCCCTGTAGTGGCTTTGCTCGCTGGTTTAGGATGGTTTGCGGGTTCTGCACTGTCCGGTTCTAGCAACACGATTGCAGCTGAGACAGATACTACCGAGCCTGTTGCTACTTCTACTACTGCGCAAACTGCCACAACTACTGCTGAAATAACCGAAGTTGACTACAGTCAAAATCCTGAAAGGTCTCCCGAATCAGAGACTCACCTCGTGGCTAGCTTCACTAATGATTCGGTAATTTTCCGAGGTCATGTCACTGATCTAGAACTCAACATCACAGAGTCTTTTTGCAGTGCTGGAGATGGTTTCAATGTCGAAAACCAGCTCGTCGAAAAGCCCGATGCTTCAACCGCAATGGTAGTTGTTAGATATGAGAATTTTTTGTTCCAACAAGGCACAGACACGGTCGTTGAAAAGAATCAGGGCTACCTTGATACCGTTGCTAACTTTATTAACAAACAAGAGGGGTCTGTAAAGCTCATTGGACAAGCTATCACTACAGACTCTCAAGCCAATAATCATATTCTTGCCCATGATCGAGCAGATCGTGTCAAAGAGATTCTTGTTGCAAACGGTGTATCGCCAGAAGTTGTTACAGTCATCGGCCTCGGGGAGCAGTCAGACGAAGCCGGAGTTGAAAAAGGTGGTAACGTCTTAATAGAGGTCACTAGTTTCTCGACTGACCCTCAAGATTGCTAGTTAGCTTTTGACCACCAAGTCAGCAAACGGGCGACGAAAGAATAGACCTGAGATGCGCTAAACTTTTGGTATGGCGAACGTATTTGTTCCTTGGATGGCTGCCGGGACAGCAGAACTTATGGAACGTCCCTATCTGTTGAGGACTACCCCAAATGTCATGTGGGACAAAGCTCGCCATCGAGTTGGACAGATGAACTCCGAACTCGGCGATCTTGGCTTCGTGGGTATGGCCGCTCAAGAGATGCTCAGATCAACGGATATGAGCTTGAACGTCACTCGAGGAGCAGTAGGACACCGGATGCGCCCACCTGGATCCAAGAGCGCTCACTTCGATGGTGAACCTGCGGGCTACATTCCAGATGAGTTTGGAACAATTCCGAACAACACAATCACCACCGTGATGCGATTGTTTTACCCTACCATCGATGTAGATGGGAATGCTTCAAAGCCGACCCTCGTCTACCCAACTATCAGCCAACGAGACAGCCAAAACCTTCGACGAGATGACCGGGGAATCATCCAGCTCCCCTCAGGCACCCCAGAGATTGAGATCCCACCAGGCTGCATGGCAGCCGCAGGTGAGATCCTACATTCAGCTCCAGACTACGATGGAGAAGGTCGTGGGTTCCTACAAGGTTGGATCACGGTTCAAGTCGAAGCAACCCCACAAAACATCGCCATGTTTGCTGTGCAACCGGGGGCGACGATTGCAGACAGCATCTGGCCATTTGATTCCTTCTTGTTCGACGGTGTATCACCTGATGGCGAACTCATCGAGATCCAGCCACTTACTGCAGAGCGTGGAGACTTAAGCCCCATGCAAGCAAAGGCAAGCGAAGCTGCACGCAACATACACGGTTGGAAACGTTCCCCTCTTTCTATCACTGACCCGACTCAAGTCAAGATGCCGCCAAGACCCGGCAGACGAGGCTTTACTGCAGTCCACAGTTCGGCATCTCGGCTCAGGCTGGCGACGTCAAGGCTCGGACGCTGAAACAACCAGGCGCTGATAAAATCTTGCGCTATCGGTTTATAGTTATCAAATGGCTGTTGAGCGGGAACTTGAAGTGGGCGACCAGATTGGCGACTATGTTCTCACCAGATACATAGATGAAGGTGGCGAAGCATACGTTTGGGAAGCAACAAAGGACGGGCAAAGTTACGCCCTAAAAGTCTTCAAAGAAAACATGAAGATACCTAATCTTCCATCGAATGAGCCCTACGCAGTGATGGTTAGAGCCGAACTCATTTCGGAGGCTCAACAAGATCATCAAGGCAAGCTTTACATGCCTCGCTACCACAACTGGTTCAGTTTCGGGAATCACGCAGTTGTTGTAATGGATCTCGTCGAGGGTGACCAACTGGATAGCCTGTCAACGGGTAGGCAACAGTGGATGAAAATTGCTAAGGCTTACGCAGACTACTTTCAAGCATTAGACGTATTGCATTCTCACGGACTTATGCACTGCGATGTTCGCAATCGAAGCAACTTGCTACTCACTGCCAACGGCGGCTGCCTCATAGATATCATAGGGGTGCCAGCCGTTCACCATAATAGACAGCAAGAAGCAAGTCTTTTAGCTAGATCAGCTATTGGAGATTTAGTGCCGGTAAATATGACACCAGACGAGTTTGAACGATTCATTGTTGAAAAGCCAACAGACAAAGAGTTCGCAAGGTTTAGAACTTGGGTGAGCGATAAGACCAAAAGATGTTTGCCCCCAAATCACCTCTTACCCAACCAGATCTCGTACCCAGTAGACATAAAGAAAGCACCTAAGGCCGCACTAGACCTCGCTTGGCGCCTATCTCAATATGGAACGAAGCACGGTCCAGCCTCACCAATGGAAGCTTCACTTTATATCAGACAAGCGATCGATCTTGCTAAGCAAGCCGAGGCGCTTACTGAAGGGCTCCCCTCCGGCGCCGTTGTCGGACGAGCTTCTGAAACTCGAATCAGTCGAGGCATAGTTCGCTAGAAAACAACTCTCTCTTTGCCAGAGACTACAGGCCCTGTCTGCGACTATCTAGAGCTTGGGAGTGACCCCTGTCCAGATCCCCTAGCTCGAAGATTGCTGGAGCAAGCGCCAAACCTGATTGAAGAGCCTCGATCAGGGGCTCGTTCGCTCGTCTGGCACCTTCGCCGGTGAAAATACCAGTTTGAGAAATCAGTTCGCTGCAAGCTACAAGATCCGATCCCAGATCTAGCTTCAGCTCAGCAAGCGCTTTGATAACAGCATCTACTACCGTTTCCCTCATTATTCGATCAGCGGCTTCGTAGTTGTATCTGGGAACCCAGTCTTGACTCACATGAGAGACAAGCTTCTCGACTTCAGCTGGCGAAACAAATGCAGGTCTGAGCTCGGTAGAGATTCTTAAATCAACCTGTAGTTGCAGTGGCCTCCCGTTAACGTCGAGTGCATCAGTGTTTGACTTCAACTGATAGTTCGCTGGCAGGCGTTTGGCTGTCGCTTCACGAAGTTCGAGAGTATCGATATCGACTAGAACCGAATGAGGCCTGTCTTGCTCAGCGAGTGTTACACCGACGATATTGAAGTTACCTTGTGTTAAGTGGCTAGCTACGAGGCTGAAGGCAGAAACTGTAGCTTCGTGGACTTCCCCACCGAAGAGAATGACATCTAGCTTGGGGTGGTCTTCATCAAAGCCGAGAACTTCTAGCATGTGACGTATTGCCTCTGCTTCTGTTTGTTGAGTAACGTGAGCGAGTACAGCTTGTCCAGATGCGGGGTCTCTCAACGCTACCAAGAGACACTGATGAAGTTCCGGGCACAGAATCTGGCTACCTTGCGTGGCAACTACAATTGCTCCTGGGGCCAGAACAGCATCGAAGGAAACGTAGGGTTCACCGGCGTCAAACCTCTCCGTAACATAGCGTTGGAGCAGCCGATTCTCCCCTTCATTCGCAGGGTCTACAGGCCTGTTCAAGAGAACAGCAAACAGCTCTCCTTTTTGGATTCGTGCCAGAGAGTGCAAAGCTGGCTTGGTTTTGCGATTTTTGATTAGACCGTCGAAGAAAGAGTACGCCGCTGGCAGGTTGCGTCTTTTGAGTTCGAAGAAGCCTCCGAGATAGGGCAAGAATAGCTTATCCGCAGGATGTTTCGGTTTAAACGTCTTCAGACGCCTATCAATATCATCGAGCACATCCGATGATGTGTTGACCGTAACCGTATCGAGCAACCCTCCGAGCTCTGCGAGTCTTGATGTGAACTCGAGCGGGCCTTCATCTGGTGATGGACGAACTATACACTTGGGTGCCTTCAACAACTGAGAAACCGAAGAAACTGATCTTGACCGCCGCAGAAAACCCACCAGTTCAGTGTAACGGTACTCGAAAGGCAATAAATGGCAGCCATTTGGGGGCGAGAACCCACTTCCGGCCGCTACACTGGCAGACCTGGAGAGGTGAAAGAGTCTGGCCGATTGTGCTTCCCTGCTAAGGAAGTGTCCTCGTAAGGGGACCGTGGGTTCAAATCCCACCCTCTCCGCTCTT